>NZ_JARVSO010000004.1:0-343331 GCF_030209155.1 Pseudomonas sp. fls2-241-TYG-175
GCGTCACGGGAGGCATGCCCACGCGGAGCGATGGGCACGATCAGTGTCGAGGCAGGCCTTGCTGACAGCCATATGAATTGCGACACCTGCCATCACCGCACTATCATCGTCGGCTATCGACTCGAGAACCGCCATGCTCATCCCCTACGACCAGCTTGAACCCGATACCCTCACCCGCCTGATCGAAGACTTCGTCACCCGCGAAGGCACTGACAATGGCGACGAAACGCCATTGCAGACCCGCGTGCTGCGGGTGCGGCACGCGCTGACCAAGGGACAAGCGGTGATTTTCTTCGACCTGGAAAGCCAGCAATGTCAGTTGATGCTCAAGCACGACGTGCCCAAGGAATTCTTCGACTGAGTATCAGGCAGCGGGCGATCCCGGCTGCTGCTCTGCCAGCTTGTTGGCAATGCGACGAAACACCTCGGCGCGGTGGATCTTGATGTCCTTGGGTGCGTCGATACCCAGGCGGACCTGATTGCCATTCACACCCAGGATCTGCACGGTGATGTCATCACCGATCGAAAAGGTCTCGCCAATTTCCCGCGTCAGTACCAGCATTTTTCTACTCTCGTGTTGTTACAAAAGAGTCAGGGTGCAGGGCAGAATCGAGGGCTTCAATACGATGATGGCAAATCAGTAACGTCCTTCACGTGCGCCGGAGCGCACTGAAGGAAACGTCCTACCTACGGGTCAAAAAAGCTGAAAAACTCACGCTGAACAGTCGGACACCGTCAATTTGTCTGCCGTGCCTTGGCGCGCATCTTGCCGCACATGACCGTCATTTCCTCATACATGGCCTCGGGGTGTTTGCGCTTGAGCTCCCACGCCATGCGTCCTTCTTCGTGAGGCAGGATCATGAACTCGCCTTTGCCGACCTGCTCGAAGATGTGGTTGGCGATGTCGCTGGCCGTGATCGGGGATTTTTCCAGCAGCCTGCCGATCTGCGCCTTCATCGACGGTGTAGGTCCGCGAAAGGAATCCAGCAGGTTGGTCTGGAAGAACGATGGGCAGACGACATGCACACCGACCTCCTGATCACGCAGTTCAACCAGCAGACTTTCTGACAGGGCAACCACGCCCGCCTTGGCCACGTTGTAGTTGCTCATGGCCGGCGCCTGCATCAGCGCAGCCATTGAGGCGATGTTGATGATCTTGCCCTTGCTTGCCTGCAGCATCGGCAGGAACGCCTTGCAGCCCTTGACCACGCCCATGAGATTGATCGCGATCTGCCAGTCCCAGTCTTCCAGCGACAGCTCGTTGAAGAAACCGCCCGAGGCGACACCTGCATTATTGACGATGATGTCGATACCACCGAAACGCTCTTCGCACGCCTGAGCGAAGGCGGTCAACTGGCTGTAGTCGCGCACATCGCAGCGCTGAACGAAACCGTCACCGCCTGCTTCGCGTACCAGGCTCAGGGTTTCCTGCAAACCGGCGTCATTGACGTCCGACAGCGCCAGACGCCAGCCTTCGCGCGCCCAGCGCAGTGCAATTTCACGGCCCAGACCCGAACCGGCGCCAGTAATCATGATGCGGTTTTGCATAGCGGAATGCCTTGTGATGTGCAGGAATAGACGGAGTGTAATCACTGCCGGAGCCGGACAACCCCAACATCAGAACGCTGAATACCCGGAGCAAACCTGTGTGTTATCCGCGCCTGAACCTGCGCACGCCACGGACGAGCAATGCCCCGTATACCGATGCGTTGATCAGCAGAACGATACCGCCCAGCCAGAGCTGAATCTGTGGGGTCAGCCCTGCGGGATAGATCAGCGGGATCAGGTAATGCTCGATGAAACCGCCGTCGTAACCCTGATCGCCCGCTCTGCTGCGCAAGGCATTCTCCAGCGGCGTCAACGGGCAGTATAAATGCAGGAATTCGACTGCAGCCCCCCAGGTCATGGCAGGAAGGTGCAACAGCGCTGCCCACGGCCAACGCAGAACCAGCAAGCCGCCCAGCAGCACGAACAAAATGAACAGCAGGTGAAACGTGACAACTGCATCTGCAGCCAGGCGGAAGATCATCGGTACACCTTTGAAGTAGTGAATCGAGCGGGCGGATTTATAAACCGCCCGTTAGTTCAATCTTTTAACACCCTTTATTAATCCGTTTTGAACTATCAAATCCAAAAATAATCGACGCAACTCATTGTTTTTCATGACTTTTAAAAATTGTAAGATTTTATTCAACGACGATAGAACCTTTCATGAACGGCCAGAGTCGGATGTTTCAAGCAGCTAAAACTCAAGGCTTCAGAGCCAAGAGCTTTTAACTGCAGGAACTCTAACCGGAATTACAAGAAGGAACTCACGTCATGGGCATCGGCACTATTCTTATCATCGTTCTGATTCTGCTGCTGGTCGGCGGTCTGCCGGTCTTCCCGCACTCGCGCAGCTGGGGCTACGGTCCATCGGGCGTGATCGGTACGATCCTGGTCATTCTGCTGATTCTGGTATTGCTCGGCAGAATATAACGTTCCTGCCAAAGCCCCGCCCTCACCCGCGGGGCTTTTTATTGCACAAAAAAAGCAGCCCGAGGGCTGCTTTTTTCATGAAGCGTACTGCTTAGTGTGACACCGCACCGCTGGCACCCAAGCCAGTCTGCGAACGTACGAACTGCGGGAAGAACAAGGCGCGCTCGCCCTCTGCCGCTTTCGACTTGTCGGTGATGGAGAAGAACCAGATGCCCACGAATGCGATGGCGATGGAGAACAGCGCCGGGTATTCGTAAGGGAAGATGGCTTTCGGGTTGTGCAGGATCTGCACCCAAATGGTAGGACCCAGCACCATCAGCACGACCGCACTGATCAGACCCATCCAGCCGCCGATCATGGCGCCACGGGTGGTCAGGTTTTTCCAGTACATGGAAAGCAGCAGGATCGGGAAGTTGCAGCTTGCCGCTACCGAGAACGCCAGACCTACCATGAACGCGATGTTCTGGCTTTCGAAGGCGATACCCAACAGGATGGCCACGACCGCCAGCGCAATGGTGGTGATCTTAGAGATACGAATCTCGTCCTTCTCGTTGGCCTTGCCTGCCTTGATCACACTGGCGTACAGGTCATGAGACACCGCCGATGCACCGGCAAGGGTCAGACCGGCAACCACGGCCAGGATGGTGGCGAACGCAACCGCCGAGATGAAGCCCAGGAACAGACTGCCGCCCACTGCGTCGGCCAGATGCACCGCTGCCATGTTGTTACCGCCCAACAGAGCACCTGCCGCGTCCTTGAACATCGGGTTGGTGCTGACCAGCAGGATCGCGCCGAAACCAATGATGAAGGTCAGGATGTAGAAGTAGCCGATGAAACCGGTGGCGTAGAGCACCGACTTGCGGGCTTCCTTGGCGTCGCTCACGGTGAAGAAGCGCATCAGGATGTGAGGCAGGCCTGCAGTACCGAACATCAGGGCCAGACCCAGCGAGAACGCCGAGATAGGATCCTTCACCAGCCCGCCGGGGCTCATGATCGCTTCACCTTTGGGGTGAACCTTGATGGCCTCGGAGAACAGCATGTTGAAGTCGAAGTTGACGTGCTTCATCACCATCAGCGCCATGAACGAGGCACCGGACAGCAGCATCACCGCTTTGATGATCTGTACCCAGGTGGTGGCCAGCATGCCGCCAAACAGCACGTACAGGCACATCAGGATACCGACCAGCACCACGGCCACGGTGTAATCCAGACCGAACAGCAGCTGGATCAGCTTGCCGGCACCGACCATCTGGGCAATCAGGTAGAACGCAACCACGACCAGCGAACCGCAGGCCGACAGGGTACGAATCTCTTTCTGCTTGAGGCGGTAGGAAGCAACGTCAGCGAAGGTGTATTTGCCCAGGTTACGCAGGCGCTCGGCGATCAGGAACAGAATGATCGGCCAGCCCACCAGGAAGCCGATCGAGTAGATCAGGCCATCGTAGCCGGAGGTGTACACCAGTGCGGAAATACCCAGGAAGGACGCCGCCGACATGTAGTCGCCCGCGATGGCCAGACCGTTCTGAAAACCGGTGATCTTGCCGCCCGCCGAGTAGTAGTCCGACGCTGTCTTGTTTTTCTTCGAGGCCCAGTAGGTGATGTAGAGCGTAAAGCCCACGAATGCCAGGAACATCACGATCGCCGAGACGTTCAGGGGTTGTTTCTGTACCGCCCCGGTGAGGGCATCTGCCGCCATGAGGGCCGGCGCACAGATAGACAGGCCGATGGCCAGGGATAGACGACGGATCATTGCTGAGCCTCCTTGAGAATCGCATTGTTCAAGTCGTCGAATTCACCGTTGGCGCGGCGCACGTAGATGGCCGTCAAGACGAATGCCGAGACAATCAGGCCAACCCCGATCGGCATTCCCCAGGTAATAGAAGAGGTCGCGCTCAGTTTGGCACCCAGGATATGTGGCCCGTACGCAATCATCAGGATGAATGCGGCATAGAGCCCAAGCATGATCGCCGAGAGAATCCAGGCGAAACGCTCTCTCTTGGAAACCAGCTCCTTGAATCGCGGGCTGTTTTGAATCGAGAGGTAAATGCTGTCGTTCATTGTTTTTGTCCTCGCAGCACAGATGAGATGTCACGTATTCCACTTTAGTCAGGTCCGGCGCGCACTCCAGACGACCTTAGTATTAGAACGACATTAGTCGTAGATTCGTGATGCTGCTCTCAATCAGCAGGCGAAGACGCTCAAGGCGCTTGAAAACTTTATCGCGGGCAAACAAAAGGCCGTCTGACGAGAACGCCAGACGGCCTTGAAAGCATTGAAACAGAGGCCTTGCGGTTATTTACCTGTCCAGGCGGCAACACGATCCGGGTGTTTGGCGACCCAGTCCTTGGCAGCCGCTTCAGGCTTGGCGCCGTCCTGGATGGCCAGCATCACCTCGCCAATTTCGTCTTTCGACGCCCACTGGAATTTTTTCAGGAAGGCCACGGCGTCCGGTGCCTTTTTCTCGAGGCCCAGGCTTGCGACGTTGTCGACGGTTTCAGCCGCGCCGTAGACGCCCTTCGGGTCTTCCAGGAATCGCAGCTTCCATTTGGCGAACATCCAGTGCGGCACCCAGCCGGTCACGGCAATCGATTCCTTGCGCTCTTCGGCCCGGGTCAACGCGGAAATCATGCCCGCGCCGGAACTGGCCTGCAGCTTGTAACCTTCAAGCCCGTAGTCCTTGATGGCCTGATCGGTCTTGATCATCACGCCCGACCCTGCGTCGATACCCGTGATCTTCTTCTTGAAGGACTCATCGGTCTTGAGGTCTTCAATGCTCTTGGCCTTCACGTATTCCGGCACGATCAGGCCGATCTTGGCGTCCTTGAAGTTGGGGCCGTAGTTGACGACCTGATCCTTGTACTTGGCGTAATACTCCCCATGGGTGCTCGGCAGCCAGGCGGACAGGATCATGTCGAGCTTGTCGGTGGCCACCGCCTGCCACATGATTCCGGCCGCAACGGACTGCAGTTTGACGTCATAACCAAGCTTCTGCTTGAGCACTTCGGATGCCACGAAGGTGGTGGCTACGCTGTCGGACCAGCCTTCTACATAGCCAATGGTCAGCGTCTTGGTTTCAGCAAGGGCCAGCGTGGAGCTGACAGCAAGTACCAGCGCGGCACCCGCCCCCAGGATTTTTCGCATCTTCATCGTCACTTCCCCGGAAGTCCTGCGCCGACGGCTGTCGGACAGGGTTAACGTTGTTTTTCATGCCGCATGCCCACCCGAATCCGGAGCGAGCTGCGACCTGCACGTCTTGATCGCTCCTGCGCGCAACGCACGCACCGTAACGCACACTGATCATCGGCCTGCTCCGCGATCCGGCATGCTCTGCCTGCGACACCGGGACAACGGGAAACGACATCACACAGCCATCAGCGACACCACGTTCCGAAAAACGTCTTGACGAGGTTCACACCGGCATAGAAACAGGATGTGTTACCGAAGACTCACTTCCGAAAGCCTTTTCGGGTAACACGGAAACATTACCGCAAAAAGACAGGGCTTCGATTTGCACCTATTTTCAGCAAGTCATTGTTTTTTAATGACTTTAAAAAGTTGGCATGGCAACTGCTATCTCTCAGGCACAACAAAAACAAGAAATGTGCAGCAAACCAATAAAAACAAGACGTAACGGCTCTGACATAACAAGAACAACACGGACAGAGACGCAGCTAACAGATTTTTTTGGAGTGGATCAGCTTTACAGGGACTTCGCCTCGCGAGGCCCCGCAATCGGACAGAGAACAATAAAACTACCCTCAGGTAGCTCCAGAACCGGTTGGACCCCGATGTTGTGCAGACAAAGGGTTGAAGCGAGTCAGCGCTCAAAAAAATACGTTTGCTCTTGACCCCGCATGGGGGTCGCACTGAAACGCGGTAAAGGTCAGGTCACCAAAAACAACAACAGACCGCCTATAACAATAAGAAGAGCACGTGAAACACATTAGAAGGAGAGCCCCGGCTCTCCTTTGTGCTGTCTGGCATTCGGGATTTATTTTCCAGATCGTCGAATCTTTGCCCGTAACGGCCCTCAAACCCCCTCTGACAGGTCAGTCTGCCTCCTGAAACAGGGTGTCGGCATGCCGGACGTGAACCAAATTCGACTTGTTCGAAAAAAAAGCACAGATCTGCATTGCAAAATCCACAGACCGTGTATTGTTCCGTCAGGTTTACAAGGTTCGCACTCGCAATGCGGCACTTTGGCATTACGCCAGTTGTCATAGCCTGCGTACCTCATCAGCACTTCTTTCCCAAGGGATTTAGTCATGCTCCGTTTTCTGCGCTTCGCTACCGTTATTGGTGGCCTGTGTTTAAGTGCGTCCGCTCTGGCGACGAATGTCGACCCCGCCACTTATGGCTACCCGCTGACTAATCCGTTCGAAGCGACCATTGCTACAACACCTCCCGACCTGCGTCCCGACCTGCCCGATGACGAAGACATCGATCAGGATGTGTACACGCTCAATCTGCACCCTGAGCGAGAATTCACCCTGCCCGATAACTTCTGGGCGGTAAAAAAGCTTCACTATCGACTGGCCAAACAGGATCACGCCGCACCACTGATCTTCCTGATCGCGGGCACTGGCGCCCCCTACAACAGCACGATCAATGAATTCCTGAAGAAACTGTATTACGGCGCGGGTTATCACGTCGTTCAGTTGTCGTCGCCCACCAGCTACGACTTCATGAGTTCGGCTTCACGTTTCGCAACGCCTGGCATCTCCAAGGATGACGCCGAAGACCTGTACCGCGTGATGCAGGCCATTCGTGCACAACAGGCGCAACTTCCAGTGACAGACTACTACCTGACCGGCTACAGCCTCGGGGCACTGAACGCCGCGTTCGTCAGCCAACTGGATGAAACCCGTCGCAGCTTCAACTTCAAGAAAGTGCTGTTGCTCAATCCGCCGGTCAACCTTTACACCTCGATCACCAACCTCGACAAAATGGTCCAGACCAACGTCAAGGGCATCAACAACACCACCACGTTCTACGAACTGGTACTGGCCAAGTTGACGCGTTACTTCCGCCAGAAGGGTTACATCGACCTGAACGACGCCCTGCTTTTCGACTTCCAGCAGTCCAAGCAGCACCTGACCAATGAACAGATGGCGATGCTGATCGGCACCTCGTTCCGCTTCTCCTCGGCTGACATCGCGTTCACGTCCGACCTGATCAACCGTCGCGGTCTGATCACCCCACCGAAATTCCCGATCACTGAAGGCACCAGCCTGACGCCGTTTCTCAAGCGTGCCCTGCAGTGCGACTTCGACTGCTACCTGACCGAACAGGTCATCCCGATGTGGCGTGCCCGCACCGACGGTGGCAGCCTGCTGCAGCTGGTCGATCAGGTCAGCCTGTATGCACTGAAGGATTACCTGCACAACAGCAGCAAGATTTCAGTCATGCACAACGCAGACGACGTGATTCTGGGTTCGGGTGATCTGGGCTTTCTGCGCAAGACTTTCGGCGATCGCCTGACCGTTTATCCTTACGGCGGCCATTGCGGCAACATCAATTACCGCGTCAACAGCGACGCCATGCTGGAGTTCTTCCGTGGCTAAACGTCTTTTACTCCTTGCCGCCCTGCTCTGTGCCGGTACGGTTCACGCCGCTGACGCGGTCACCAGCAACAAGGCCGAGCACCCGGCGACCGTCCTGCGCCAGGTAGATGCGGATGGCTTCACCCAGCCGCTCAAGTCCCTGCAGTTCAACCCGGGCCTTGATCAGCGTGAGTTCGAGCGCGCCTCCATCAACGCGCTGGAAGTCTACGATCCGCTGGAGTCCTGGAACCGCCGGGTCTATCACTTCAACTACCGTTTCGACGAGTGGGTATTCCTGCCGGTCGTGAACGGCTATCGCTACATTACGCCTGGATTTGTGCGCAGTGGTGTGAGCAACTTCTTCAGCAACCTGGGCGACGTGCCCAACCTGCTGAACAGCCTGTTCCAGTTCAAGGGCCAGCGTTCGCTGGAAACCACCGGACGCCTGCTGCTCAACACCACCATCGGTGTCGCCGGCCTGTGGGATCCTGCCACCATGATGGGCCTGCCACGTCAGAGCGAAGACTTCGGTCAGACGCTGGGCTTCTACGGCGTGCCGGCAGGCCCGTATCTGGTGCTGCCACTGTTTGGTCCGTCCAACCTGCGTGATACCGGCGGGCTGGTGTTCGACTTCGCCGCCGAAATGCAGATCAACTTCCTCAACGTAGCCGACGTCAGTAATGACCATCCGGAAATCATGCTGTTGCGAGCCATTGACAGGCGTTATGTGACCAGCTTCCGATACGGCCAGCTGAACTCGCCGTTCGAATACGAGAAGGTGCGCTACGTCTACACCGAGTCGCGCAAGCTGCAGATCGCCGAATAAGCGAAACCTGTAGAAAAACGGCCAGCCCGAGTGATCGGGCTGGCCGTTTTTGTTTAAAACGTGTCTCGCATGGACCTGCACCCGGAGCACCCGGAGCACTCCAAACATCGATCAATTCGATTGATACACCCCACTATTCAAATCCATCCATCGATTGAACAGGCATACCATGCCGTCATTGTTACCTTACAAGAGTGCCTTTTTTCATGACTCAGTTTCGTAAAGTACTGGCGATCCAGGCAGGCCAGCCGACGTCGGATGGTGCCGGTGTGCGCCTGACCCGGGTATTTGGTGGTCAGGGTGTGGAGCAGTTCGATCCTTTTCTGATGCTCGACGAGTTTGGTTCGGACAAACCCGACGATTACATCGCAGGCTTCCCGCCACATCCGCACCGCGGCTTTGAAACCGTGACCTACATGCTCGAAGGCCGTATGCGCCACGAAGACCACATGGGTAACGTCGGCCTTCTGCAAGGCGGTGGCGTGCAGTGGATGACCGCAGCGCGCGGGATCATTCACAGCGAGATGCCAGAGCAGGAAGAAGGCGTGATGCGCGGTTTCCAGCTGTGGCTGAACCTGCCCGGCAAGAACAAACTGGCCGATGCCAGCTATCAGGACATTCAGCCGGAAAATATTCCGCACCTGACCACGCAGGAAGGCGTCGAGGTGGTGCTGATCGCCGGTCAGTTCGATGACGGCCGGATTCAACAGGTCGGTGCCGTACAGCGTCCTGACACCGAACCGTTGTATTTCGACTTCCATATGCCGACTGGCAGCCACATCAGCCCGCGTATCCCGCAAGGCCATCGTGCGCTGCTGTATGTGTACGAAGGCAGCATCGAGGTCGAAGGCTGCGCACAATCCATCGGCGCCAGCCGCATGGTGCGGCTGGGCGATGAAGGTGAGCTGCGGATCAAGAGCGCCGACGGCGCACGGGTATTGCTGATTGCCGGCAAACCCCTGCGTGAGCCGATCGTGCAGTACGGGCCATTCGTGATGAACACCCGTGAGGAAATCGAACAGGCATTGCGCGACTTCCGGGATGACCGTCTGACGGCATGATGCATCGCGCGTCCACGTGTACAGCGAAGCGTGGCTGCGCTGTACACGGAAGCGGCATTACACCAGAACCGGGTTTTGCTTCTGCGGGTTGATCTTGTAGCGTTCGATCGCCTCGGCTACCCGCGTGCGCTCGATTTTGCCGTCATCCGCGAGCGCCTTCAGGGCTGCCAAGGCCACGAAATAGCGATCGACCTCAAAGAAGTGCCTGAGCGATTCACGCGTATCGGACTGACCGAAGCCGTCAGTGCCTAGAGCCACGAAACGGCGCATCGGTACGAAAGGACGGATCTGGTCAGCAAAGATTTTCATGTAATCGGTCGCAACGATGACCGGCCCCTCCCTGTCCGCCAGACAGCTTTCCACGTAACTCATGCGCGGTTCCTGCGCAGGGTTCAACAGGTTCCAGCGCTCGACGTCCTGCCCTTCGCGGCGCAGTTCGGTGAGGCTGGTGACACTCCAGATTTCACTGCTCACACCGAAGTCTTCTTCAAGCAGCCTGGCTGCCGCAATGACTTCCAGCAGAATCGAACCGCATCCCATCAACTGCACATGTCGCCCAGCGTTGTTCGAAGCGCTGGCCTTCAGCGGGTACATGCCTTTGATGATGCCGGCCTCGGCGCCTTCGGGCAGATCGGGGTGCGGGTAGTTCTCGTTGAGCAGCGTGATGTAGTAGTAGATGTCTTCGTTTTCCGCAAACATGCGCCGCATGCCATCCTGAATGATGACCGCCAGTTCGAAGGCAAAGGTCGGGTCGTAGGACACGCAGCAAGGGATGGTCGAGGACATGACATGGCTGTGGCCGTCATCATGCTGCAGACCTTCGCCCATCAGGGTCGTACGTCCGGACGTGGCGCCCAGCAGGAACCCGCGCGCCCGGGCATCACCCGCCGCCCAGGCAAGATCGCCGACACGCTGGAAACCGAACATCGAATAGAAGATGTAAAACGGCACGGTCATCACGCCGTGGTTGGCGTACGACGTACTGGCTGCGATCCAGGAAGAGATGGCACCGGACTCGTTGAGCCCTTCCTGCATGATCTGCCCGTCCTTGCTTTCCTTGTAGTAGCTCAGTTGCCCGGCATCCTGCGGCGTGTACAACTGACCGACGTGGGAATGGATGCCGATCTGCCGAAACAGGTTTTCCATGCCGAACGTTCGCGACTCGTCAGGCACGATCGGCACGATGAGTTTGCCGATGTTCGGGTCCTTGAGCAGCGTCGACAGGATGCGCACGAATGCCATGGTCGTCGATATCTCGCGCTCACCCGTACCCTTGAGCTGAGTTTCCAGGGTTGAAAGTGGCGGGATCTGCAAGGTTTGTGCATCACTGAACCGGGCCGGTATGTAGCCGCCCAGTTGCGCGCGTCGGGCCTTGAGATACAACGCCTCCGTACTGCCTTCGGCGGGCTTGAGGTAAGGCAGATCGCCCAGTTGCTCGTCCGTGATCTCCAGCGAGAAGCGGTCACGGAATGCCTTGACGGCTTCTGCACCAAGCTTCTTCAACTGGTGATTGATGTTCTGCCCTTCACCCGCCTCGCCCATGCCGAATCCTTTGACGGTCTTAGCCAGAATCACCGTCGGTCCGCCCTTGTGCCGCATGGCGGCGGCGTAAGCGTTATGGACCTTCTCCGGGTCATGACCGCCACGGGAGAGCTTCCAGATTTCGTCGTCGGTCATGTCGCTGACCAGCTCCAGCAACTGCGGATATTTGCCGAAGAAGTGCTCGCGCACATAGGCGCCGTTCTGGGATTTGTAATTCTGATAGTCGCCGTCCACGCATTCCATCATGCGCTGACGCAACAGACCGCTCTTGTCCTTCTCAAGCAATGCATCCCAGCCACTGCCCCAGATAACCTTGATCACGTTCCAGCCGGCGGCGCGATACAGGCTTTCGAACTCCTGAATGACCTTGCTGTTACCGCGGACCGGGCCGTCCAGACGCTGCAGATTGCAGTTGACCACGAAGATGATGTTATCGAGCTTCTCACGCCCGGCCAGTGCGATGGCAGCCTGCGACTCGGGCTGATCCATCTCGCCGTCGCCCAGGAATGCCCAGACCTTGCGGCCCTGATGCTCCTTGAGACCACGGTTTTCAAGATAACGCATGAAGCGCGCCTGATACGCCGCCGTGATCGGGCCAAGCCCCATGGACACGGTCGGGAACTGCCAGAAGTCTGGCATCAGACGCGGGTGCGGGTAGGAGGAGATACCGTCGCGGTCGGTTTCACGACGGAAGTTGTCCAGTTGCTCCTCGCTCAGGCGGCCTTCCAGATACGCCCGGCCATAGATTCCCGGCGAAGAATGGCCCTGGATGTAAACCAGATCACCGGCAAACTGCTCGGTGCGACCACGAAAAAAATGGTCGAAACCCACGTCATAAAGCACCGCCGCCGAAGCGTAGGAGGCGATGTGTCCGCCCACACCCGAGTGCTTGCCAGCGCGCAGCACCATGGCCAGCGCGTTCCAGCGGATAAAGGCATTGATCCGTTTTTCGACCTGCAGATCGCCCGGGTAAGGCTGCTGGCGATCACTGGGGATGGTGTTGACGTAGGGCGTCGTGACCCGGCCGTAGAAGTCGCCGTGCTGCGCGACATCGAAATCCAGCAACTGATCGATCAGGTAATGCGCGCGCGAGCGCCCCTCGCTGTGAAGGACAGACTCAATCGATTCGATCCATTCGCGGGTTTCCTGCGGATCCTCGTCAAGATACCGGGGTTGCTGTGCCATCGTCGTCTCCTACTGGTGATGCGGCAGTGGGCGCCGGACCTTTCGGCGCCATGGCGAAGGGTCGCTGGATAAGCGCCCACTTCGAAAATCTGATTGCAATTGCAATCACATACCTGAATTTATCTCGTGCTCAGTTACAATTGCAACCCAATCAAATTTCAGCGAAAGGTGATTCATGTCGTCAGTCGAACCGGATACGTGGTTCAGATTCGTCAGGGCGCACCGCTGTCTGATTCGCGAAATCGAACGGCGCCTGGCTGCAGCCGAACTGCCTCCGTACGCGTGGTATGACGCGCTCTGGGGCGTGGAAAGCGGTGCCGAGGGCACGCGACGCATGCATGAACTGGCCGACGTCATGGCGATTGAGCGCTACAACCTGACGCGCCTGATCGACCGACTTGAAAGCGAAGGCTTGGTCGAACGCCATCGGTCCGACAGTGACGGCCGGGGTGCGGTCGCAACCATTACCGACAAAGGTCGGACGTTGCGTAAACGCATGTGGACGATCTACGAAGCGGCAGTTGATGAGTTGTTTCTGGCGCAGTTCGACACGCAACAGCGTCAGGTTTTCGCCGACGCACTGGAGCGCGCCGCACTGGCGGCCCGTCAAAGTGGCAAGGGCTGACATCAGGTCAGCCAGTAGCGTTGCAGGGCGCTTTTCACGAACCGGTAATCGATCTGCCCGCCTTGCGGAGACTTGCAGGTCAGGCGGTTGAAATAGCGGGTATTTCAACAGCAGGCACCCAACCTGCCGGGGAGCCACTCAAGGCAGTCGCAGAAACCGCTTCAACTCCGCCCCTTGTGCAATCGCGTCATGCCGTCCCAGTTCGATCAGTTCGCTGCAATAGCCCGATTCGAACAGCAGATAGCTCAAGACGCTGGCACCACTGGTCTTGGTTGCACCCGGTCCGCGCAGGAACGTGCGCAAGGCAGGTGGCAGCTCGCGGCGGTGACGGGCGGCGATTTCATCCAGCGGCCGGCTCGGGGAAATCACCAGCACCTCGACAGGAGCCAGTCCTGGCTGACTCCGGGCCTCCTCGTCCTTGATCAGCGAACTGGCCATGTTCAGCCGCTCGAGCAGTTCGATATCGCTTTCCAGATTGTCGATGAAGGTGCTGTTGAGCATGTGGCCGCTGATCTGCGCCATGCTGGGTTGCGCGCCACTGGTGGGACGCGGGGCCAGCTTCGTGGCGTGCAAGCCATGCGGATTGCCACTGACGCCGACCACCAGCACGCGATTGGCGCCCAGATGAAGCGCCGGACTGATCGGTGCCGACTGACGCACGGCACCATCACCGAAGTACTCATCCTCAAGCTTGATCGGCGCGAACAGCAGTGGAATGGCGGAGCTGGCCAGCAGGTGTTCGATCGTCAACCGAGTAGGCTTTCCAACGCGCCGGTGACGCAGCCAGGGCTCGATAGTGCCGCGCCCCTGATAGAACGTGACCGCCTGACCGGACTCGTAACCAAATGCGGTGACGGCGACCGCACGCAGGTGATGCGCTTCGATGGCCGCCTCGATTCCGCCAAGGTCCAGCCGTTCGGTCAACAGATCACGCAAAGGCGAGCTGTTGAGCAGCGCAACCGGAATGTTGCGACCCAGGCCAGTCATGCTGCGCCCAAAGAATCGTCCGGCCTGCCGAATCACCCCCGGCCAGTCGCTGCGCAGTACCTGATGGCTGCGAAACGACTGCCAGAACTCGGTCAGCTGATGGATGGCGATACGAAAGTGCAGCGCGCCGCTGGCCAGTTTCACGGCATTGATCGCGCCAGCCGACGTGCCGACGATAACGGGAAAGGGATTGGGTGAGCCGGGAGGCAACAGATCGGCAATGCCTGCCAGTACTCCCACCTGATACGCGGCACGTGCGCCGCCGCCTGAAAGAATGAGCCCGGTGACAGGCTCGACATCGTGTGCAGCAGGTGTCGCTACGGCGGATTCTGGCATCTACAACTGACCTCGGTGATCAACGACGCTTTTTATTTATGCTTCCTGTATAGCTTCGGTTCACCGGCTGGTCGACTCTTGAAGCGTCGATGGGCCCAAAGATATTGCGATGGGCATTCAGTGATAGCACTTTCTACCCATTGATTGATGCGCAGGCAATCGGCTTCGTCGCTCTCGCCGGGAAAATCCTGCATCGGCGGATGGATCACCAGCCGATAGCCACTGCCGTCCGCCAGACGCTGCTGAGTGAACGGTACGACTTGGGCGCGGCCCAGCTTGGCGAATTTGCTCGTCGCCGTCACAGTCGCGGCCTGGATGCCGAACAGCGGCACGAACACGCTCTGCTTGGCGCCATAGTCCTGATCCGGTGCATACCAGATCGCCCTGCCCGCACGCAGCAGTTTGAGCATGCCGCGCACGTCTTCGCGCTCGACCGCCAACGAATCCAGGTTGTGGCGCTCACGTCCGCGACGCTGGACGAAGTCGAACAACGGGTTGCGGTGTTCGCGGTACATGCCGTCGATGGTGTGTTGCTGACCGAGCAGCGCGGCGCCGATTTCCAGCGTCGTGAAATGCAAGGCCATCAGAATCACGCCCTCACCCTTCTGTTGCGCGTTCTGCAGGTGCTCCAGCCCTTCGACATGGGCCAGTCTGGCCAGTCGCTGTTTCGACCACCACCAGCTCATGGCCATTTCGAAGAAGGCGATGCCGGTGGAGGCAAAGTTTTCCTTGAGCAGGCGCTTGCGTTCAGCGGCGGACATCCGAGGGAAACACAGCTCCAGATTGCGCGAGGCAATATATTTTCGATCAGTGGCGACCCGGTACATGACCGCCCCAAGCAGCCGACCGATGACCAGCAGCACACGAAACGGCAGCTGCACGATCAGCCACAGAAGCCCCAGCCCCAGCCATAGCGGCCAGAAACGAGGGTGAAGGAAACGGGCGTTAAAGCGCGGGCGATCCATTTGGGCTTCCGTCAGAACAAAGGCCGCGCATTCTACATCGGTTCGACCGGCTTGCGGCCTGCGGGCGTTCTCGTTATAAGTCTCGGCACTTTTAGCGACAAGCTGTTGTGTAAGCCGACCATGAGCCAGATTGAATCGCAAAACCCGGAACCTGTATTTCAGCTCAAGGGCAGCATGCTTGCCATCACAGTGATGGAGCTGGCCCGAACCAATCTTGAAGCGCTTGACCGGCAACTGGCGGCCAAGGTCGCGCAGGCGCCCAACTTCTTCAGCAACACGCCGCTGATCCTGGCTCTGGACAAACTTGCGCCCAACGAGGGCTCGGTCGACCTGCCGGGGCTGGTGCGCATCTGTCGCCAGCATGGCTTGCGTACCCTGGCGATCCGCGCCAACCGCATCGAAGACATCGCCGCCGCCATCGCAGTCGATCTGCCGGTGCTGCCGCCGTCCGGTGCCCGTGAGCGCGTGCTGGACCCTGTCGAAGCCGAAGCGCCGAAAAAAATTCCGGAAAAACCGCCTGAACCGACCATCAAGCCAACCCGCGTAATCACGGCGCCGGTACGTGGTGGCCAGCAGATTTATGCCCAGGGTGGCGATCTGGTAGTGGTTGCTCCGGTCAGTCCCGGTGCGGAACTTCTGGCCGATGGAAACATCCATGTGTACGGCCCAATGCGCGGTAGAGCACTGGCAGGTATCAAGGGCGATACCAAGGCACGGATTTTCTGCCAGCAGTTGAGCGCTGAACTCATTTCAATCGCCGGGCAGTACAAGGTGTCTGAAGACCTGCGCAGGGACCCGCTTTGGGGCTCGCCGGTCCAGGTCAGCCTTTCCGGTGATGTGTTGAACATCATTCGGCTTTAACGGATACTGCCGCAATTTTCAAAGTATCCCTGATTCGTCGCGAAAACGTAGTAAAGGTTGTAGGAAATCCTGGGGAGCGCTGCTCTTCAGCCGGTAAATGAGTCGAAAGTTGCAGCGTCCAGCTCTCTTTCCAGGACCAGGCCATACGATTTCCTTGATTCTTCGACTGACGCCGCGTCAAGGGATGCTCTTCAGGGACCAAAAGTCCTTTTCCTCTAGGGGTGATTCACCTTGGCCAAGATTCTCGTTGTTACATCCGGCAAGGGTGGTGTGGGCAAGACCACCACCAGCGCCGCTATCGGTACAGGCCTCGCCATGCGCGGCCACAAGACTGTCATCGTCGACTTCGACGTCGGCCTGCGTAACCTCGACCTGATCATGGGTTGCGAACGTCGTGTCGTTTACGACTTCGTCAACGTGGTCAACGGCGAGGCCAATCTGCAGCAGGCGCTGATCAAGGACAAGAAGATCGAAGGTCTGTTCGTACTTGCAGCCAGCCAGACCCGTGACAAGGAAGCACTGACCAAGGAAGGCGTCGAAAGAGTCCTGATGGAACTCAAAGAAACGTTCGAATACATCGTCTGCGATTCTCCGGCAGGTATCGAAACCGGCGCGCACCTGGCGATGTACTTCGCCGACGAAGCGATCGTCGTGACCAACCCTGAAGTGTCGTCGGTCCGTGACTCCGATCGCATGCTGGGCCTGCTGGCCAGCAAATCCCGCCGCGCCGAGAACGGCGAAGACCCGATCAAGGAACACCTGCTGTTGACTCGCTACAACCCTGAGCGCGTCAGCAAGGGCGAGATGCTCGGTGTTGAAGACGTCAAGGAAATCCTTGCTGTCACGCTGCTGGGCGTCATTCCCGAGTCGCAAGCGGTACTCAAGGCCTCCAACCAGGGCGTGCCCGTTATCCTCGACGACCAGAGCGACGCAGGTCAGGCGTACAGTGACGCCGTTGACCGCCTGCTGGGCAAGACG
Organism: Pseudomonas sp. fls2-241-TYG-175; assembly: GCF_030209155.1. Lineage (NCBI taxonomy): Bacteria > Pseudomonadati > Pseudomonadota > Gammaproteobacteria > Pseudomonadales > Pseudomonadaceae > Pseudomonas > Pseudomonas sp. fls2-241-TYG-175. The sequence goes on from NZ_JARVSO010000004.1 coordinate 17,388, forward strand.
GTGGACCACCGGTTCCTGGATATGAAGAAGAAAGGATTGTTTGAACGCCTGTTCGGGAGCAATTAATGAACATTTTTGACTTCTTTCGTGACCGCAAAAAAGAAAGCACGGCCTCGGTAGCGAAAGAGCGTCTGCAGATCATCGTTGCCCACGAACGTGGCCAGCGCAGCACACCGGACTACCTTCCTGCACTGCAGAAGGAACTGGTGGAAGTGATCCGCAAATACGTCAATATCGAGTCCGATCAGGTACAGGTCGCTCTGGAAAACCAGGGCAGTTGTTCGATTCTGGAACTCAATATCACTCTGCCCGATCGCTGATCAGGCAGTCGTCTTCGGCGGTATCGGTGCCCTCATCAAGAGGTAGCGCCTTTACCGCCGTTGGCGTTTCTCGCGTTTCGAGGCCGTTGCATGCCGTTGTCGAACATCCGCATCATTCATCAGGACGCCGCCGTTCTGGTGATCGATAAGCCTACCCTGCTGCTGTCCGTTCCCGGTCGTGCCGACGACAACAAGGACTGCCTGATTACCCGTCTGCAGGAAAACGGCTACCCCGAAGCCCGCATTGTCCATCGTCTGGACTGGGAAACCTCGGGCATCATTCTGCTGGCCCGCGATGCCGACACCCATCGCGAGCTGTCGCGTCAGTTTCATGACCGTGAAACCGAAAAGGCCTACACCGCGCTGTGCTGGGGTCAGCCTGCGCTGGACAGCGGCAGTATCGACCTGCCATTGCGCTACGATCCGCCGACCAAACCGCGTCACGTGGTGGACCACGAGGCGGGCAAGCACGCGCTGACGTTCTGGAAGATCATCGAGCGCTACGATACGCACTGCCGTGTCGAGCTGACACCGATCACCGGTCGCTCGCACCAGTTGCGGGTGCACATGCTGTCCATCGGGCACCCGCTGCTCGGCGACGGCCTGTATGCACATCCCGAGGCGCTGGCGGCATACCCGCGTCTGTGCCTGCATGCCAGCATGCTGAGTTTCACGCATCCGGTGACCGGCGAGCGTCTGACCTTTGAGTGCCCTGCTCCGTTTTGATGTCGACATTCGCAGACAAGCGTTCGCGTATAAAGCATTTAGCTCGCTGAACAAGCGCAGCTCTGGTGGGAGCGGAGGCAGCTTGCCGAAATCTCGTATGGCTGCGAGCGATAGCGGCGTTTCCCACGTACAGAGTTCGCGGCCAATGCGGTAAACTCGCGCCATTGCTGTCTGGAGCTAGTTATGCGCGAAGAGTTGAATAAAGGCCTGATCGATTTCCTCAAGGCCTCTCCTACACCGTTCCATGCCACCGCCACCCTCGTACAACACCTTGAAGCTGCCGGTTTTCAGCGTCTGGACGAGCGCGACACCTGGTCCATCGAGACCGGCGGGCGTTACTACGTCACGCGCAATGACTCCTCCATCGTCGCCGTCCGCATGGGCCGTCAGTCGCCACTGACCGGCGGTATCCGCATGGTCGGCGCGCACACCGACAGCCCGTGCCTGCGGGTCAAGCCGCAACCCGAGCTGCAACGTCAGGGTTTCTGGCAACTGGGCGTGGAAGTCTACGGCGGCGCACTGCTGGCCCCGTGGTTCGACCGCGACCTGTCGCTGGCCGGCCGTGTCACTTTCCGTCGTGACGGCAAGGTCGAAAGCCAGCTGATCGACTTCAAGTTGCCGATCGCGATCATTCCCAATCTGGCGATCCACCTGAACCGGACCGCCAACGAAGGCTGGGCGATCAATCCGCAGAACGAACTGCCACCGATCCTGGCCCAGGTGGCCGGTGACGAACGTGCAGACTTCCGCGCCCTGCTGACCGATCAACTGGCGCGCGAACATGGCCTGAACGCCGACGTGGTGCTGGATTACGAGTTGAGCTTCTACGACACCCAAAGCGCTGCAGTGGTCGGCCTGAACGGCGACTTCCTGGCCGGTGCGCGTCTGGACAACCTGTTGTCCTGTTTCGCCGGACTGCAGGCGCTGCTCAACAGCGACAGCGATGAAACCGCCCTGCTGGTGTGCACCGACCATGAAGAAGTCGGCTCGTCGTCAGCCTGCGGTGCGGACAGCGCGATGCTGGAACAGATCGTTCAGCGCCTGCTGCCTAGCAGCGAAGACTACGTGCGTACCATCCAGAGATCGCTGCTGATCTCGGCTGACAACGCCCACGGCATTCACCCCAACTATGCCGACAAGCACGACGCCAACCACGGACCGAAGCTCAACGCCGGGCCGGTGATCAAGGTCAACAGCAACCAGCGTTACGCCACCAACAGCGAAACCGCCGGTTTCTTCCGCCATCTGTGCATGGCCGAAGAAGTGCCGGTACAGAGTTTTGTGGTGCGCAGCGACATGGCGTGCGGCTCGACCATCGGACCGATCACCGCCAGCCATCTGGGTATCCGCACCGTCGACATCGGTCTGCCGACCTTCGCCATGCACTCGATTCGCGAACTGGCCGGCAGCCATGACCTCGCGCATCTGGTCAAGGTACTCACCGCCTTCTACGCCAGCCACGAGCTGCCGTAACCCCGCGCATGGTGTTCGCGGGCCTCGGCGGCCCGCGGACAACAGGCTTCATCCCTCAGATATCCCGCACCATTGCGCTCACGTGAATGGCATCGTGACGCCAGTACTCCAGGTCGCAATCGATCAGACGGCCCTGCTGGTCGTAATTGATCCGCGCAATGCGCAAACCCGGACTGCCGACAGATACTTTCAGAGCGGCTGCGGCTTCGGCGTGCAACGCGGTGGGCACCATCTCGAAGCGGACCTGCCCGTAACGCAGGTCGTACTGGCGGGCATACAGTTCGGTCAGTGACTGCTCCATGTCGAAATCCAGAATCCCCGGAAAGAACTCCGGCTTCAGGTAGTGCTCGACGTACAGCACCAACCGCTGATCGATGCGACGTGCGCGGCAGATCTGGATGACGCTGGACAACGCAGGCAACTCCAGCATGGCGCAGATCATTGCCGAGGCAGGCTGCAGACGTGCCGACAGGACCTGGGTGTGCGCCACTCGCCCCTGCGCCGAGACCATCGCGTGAAAGTGACTGCGACGAATCAGGTCATAGGCCAGTCGCGGAGGCGAGATGAACCAGCCACGACGTTCCTCGCGATACACCAGCCCCATGGCCTCCAGCTGTACAAGCGCCTCACGCAAGGTAATACGCGTGGTGTCGAACACCTCGCTGAGCTTGCGCTCGGCAGGCAATTTGCTGCCAGGCGGCAACAGGCCGTGCTCGATCTGCTCTTGCAGGGCGTGGCAAATGGTTGTTACCGCTCGTGGCACATCTTCGCGCATTCAGCTACCTGTCTGGACTAGACCAGCCCTGTCGTGGGGCACGCTTTCACCCCTGCCGTTGTCGTCAGCCGTGTTGCAGCAAGCCTAGGCCGGGTCTATGACCGTCCTGTGACACGTTGCTACAGGATCCATGCCAATCCCCGCTCAGACAGCCCTCAAGCCCTTGAACAGCAAGCACTTGAGTCTGGTCTACGCTTAGCGCCAGGCAGTGCCCGAATGCAGGCAATGTGGAATCAACCACGCGGCCCGACACGAAAATGTCATGCAACAGGCCTAACTTGGCTCAGGTATTGCTGATCTAGACCAAACCATCCGCAACGAACACTTCCAGTAAAGAAGTGCACTAGGAGCTTCGAATGAAACATCTTTTGTTGGCATCACTCCTCGGCTCGGCCATCGCCATGAGCGCGTCAGTCATGGCTGCGGACACAGACCTCAAGACCCTGGAAGCCGCAGCCAAGGCTGAAGGCGCCATCAACAGCCTCGGCATGCCGGATGACTGGGCGAACTGGGGCGGCATCTGGACCGATCTGGAAGCCAAATACGGTCTCAAGCACACCGACACCGACATGAGTTCGGCGCAGGAAGTGGCCAAGTTCGATGCGGAAAAAGACAACGCGAGCGGCGATATCGGTGACGTAGGCGCAGCCTTCGGCCCCATCGCTGTCGCCAAGGGCGTTACCCAGCCTTACAAACCAAGCACCTGGAACCAGATTCCAGACTGGGCCAAGGACAAGGAAGGCCACTGGGCATTGGCCTACACCGGCACCATTGCGTTCATTGTGAACAAGAACCTGCTGCACGGATCCGAAATCCCGAAAACCTGGGCCGACCTGAAAACTGGCAAATACAAAGTCTCCATCGGTGACGTGAGTTCTGCTGCCCAGGCGTCCAACGGTGTGCTGGCCGCCGCCTTCGCCATGAAAGGCGACGAGGCCAACATCGAACCAGGCCTGCAACTGTTCACCGAACTGGCCAAACAGAAGCGCCTGTCGCTCGCCAACCCGACCATCCAGACCATCGAAAAGGGTGAAGTCGAAGTGGGCGTGGTCTGGGACTTCAACGGCCTGAACTATCGCGCCAAGATGACCAAGCCTGATGATTACGTGGTGCTGATTCCATCGGACGGCTCGGTGATCTCCGGCTACACCACCATCATCAACAAATACGCCAAGCACCCGAACGCCGCCAAACTGGCGCGTGAGTACGTGTTCAGCGACGCGGGCCAGATCCAGCTGGCCAAAGGCAACGCACGTCCGATTCGTGCCGAGCACATCACCCTGCCTGAAGACGTGAAAGCCAAGCTGCTGCCAAACGAGCAGTACAAGAACGTCACGCCGATCAAGGACGCAGAAGCCTGGGAAAAGACCTCCAAGGCCCTGCCTCAGAAGTGGAACGAGCAAGTCATCATCGAGATGAACTGATGCTCTGCGCGACTCAAGGATGATGTCGCATCTCATGCACGGTCGAGTCCTCCTCGCCCGTGCCGGGTCATGCCATATCCGCACCCAAGCGAGTTGCCCATGAAACACAATGTCATCCTCATCGTGCTCGACGGCCTCAATTACGAAGTGGCACGGCATGCGATGGGCCATCTTCAGGCCTGGCACGCCGCCGGACGCGCAGCGCTGTACAAGCTGGAATGCGAACTGCCCGCGCTGTCACGCCCGCTCTACGAATGCATCCTGACCGGCGTCGCGCCCATCGAAAGCGGCATCGTGCACAACAACGTGTCGCGCCTGTCCCGTGAACGCAGCGTGTTTCACTATGCACGCGACGCCGGGCTGAGCACGGCGGCTGCGGCCTATCACTGGTTCAGCGAGCTGTACAACCGCACGCCGTTCGAGGCGGCACGCGACCGAAACACCGAGGCACCGGAGTTGCCGATTCAGCACGGGCTGTTCTACTGGGCAGACCATTATCCGGATTCACATCTGTTCGCCGACGCAGAAAGCCTGCGCCTGAAACACGCGCCGAATTTTCTGTTGATTCACCCCATGAACATCGACGACGCCGGGCACAAGCACGGCCTCGACACCCCGCAGTACCGCAACAGCGCGCGCAGCGCCGACATCATTCTGGCCGACTACCTGCAGGGCTGGCTGGACGCGGGCTATCAGGTGCTGATCACCGCAGACCACGGCATGAACAACGACCGCTCGCACAACGGCCTGCTGCCCGAAGAGCGCGAAGTACCGCTGTTCGTGCTGGGTGAGGCATTCAGCCTGGACCCAGACGCCAGACCGCGCCAGACCGATCTGTGCGGCACGATCTGCGAACTGCTCGGCGTGCCCCACGACAAACCCGTGTGCCGGGAGATCCTCAATTGACCACCTTTACCCGAGGCAAATGGCTGGCGCTGTTGTGCCTGGTGCCGTTTGCACTGTTCTTCATCGTGTTCCAGATCGCCCCGCTGTTCTGGGTGGCAATCCACAGCGTGCAGAGCGACAGCGGCTGGGGCCTGGAGAACTTCAGCAAGGCGTTCAATTCGCGCTTCTATCGCCAGGCCATGCAGTTCAGCCTGGAGATCAGTTTCTGGTCGAGCCTGTTCGGCATTCTGATTTCGATCCTCGGCGCCTATTCGTTGCGCAAGGTCGATTCGCGACTGCGGGACTTCGTCAATTCATTCGCCAACATGACCAGCAACTTCGCCGGTGTCCCGCTGGCATTCGCCTTCATCATCCTGTTGGGCTTCAACGGCGCGCTGACGTTGATCCTCAAGGACGCCGGGATCATCGATGACTTCAACCTGTACTCCAAGACCGGGCTGATCATCCTCTACACCTACTTCCAGATTCCGCTCGGCGTCCTGCTGTTGTACCCGGCGTTCGATGCCGTGCGCGAGGACTGGAACGAGTCGGCCGCCCTGCTGGGCGCCAGCAGCTTCCAGTTCTGGCGCTATATCGGCCTGCCCGTGCTGACACCTGCCCTGCTCGGCACCTTTGTCATCCTGCTGGCCAATGCCCTGGGTGCGTACGCTACGGTCTACGCGCTGACCACCGGCAACTTCAACGTACTGCCGATCCGCATCGCCGCCATGGTGGCGGGCGACATCACGCTCGACCCGAACATGGCCAGTGCGCTGGCGATGATTCTGGTAGGACTCATGACCCTGGTGACGGTCATCCATCAGTGGCTGTTGAAAAGGAGCTACCATGTCGCGCGTTGAAAAAGGGCCTGCCGGCGTCTACCACAAGACCGTGGTGTGCCTGCTGTTCCTCACTCTGCTGCTGCCCCTGGCGGGCACCTTTGTGTATTCGATATCGACCAGTTGGTCGGCAACCATTCTGCCCAGCGGACTGACCTTCAAGTGGTACGTGGCGCTGTGGAGCGATCCACGCTTTCTGGCTGCATTCAGCCAGTCACTGCTGGTCTGCGTCGGCGCGCTGATGCTGTCGGTGGTGCTGATTCTGCCGCTGCTGTTCGTGGTGCATTATCACTTTCCGCGCCTCGACGGACTGATGAACATCCTGATCCTGCTGCCCTTCGCCGTGCCGCCCGTGGTGTCGTCGGTGGGCCTGCTGCAGTTGTATGGTTCAGGCCCGATGGCGATGGTCGGTACGCCGTGGATTCTGATCGGCTGCTATTTCACCGTCGCCCTGCCCTTCATGTACCGCGCCATCACCAACAACCTGCAGGCAATCAACCTGACCGACCTGATGGACAGCGCGCAGCTGCTGGGTGCCAGCACCTGGCAGGCGGCCTTCATCGTGGTGCTGCCGAACCTGCGCAAGGGCCTGATGATCGCCCTGCTGCTGTCGTTCTCCTTCCTGTTCGGCGAGTTCGTGTTCGCCAACCTGCTGGTCGGCACGCGTTACGAAACCCTGCAGGTCTACCTCAACAACATGCGCAACAGCAGTGGCCACTTCAACAGCGCACTGGTGATTTCCTACTTCCTCTTCGTGCTGGTGCTGACCTGGGCCGCCAATCGACTGAACAAGGACAAAGACTGAGATGAGTTTTGTCAGCATTGAAAACCTGCAGAAGAGCTACGCCAGCACGGCGGTGTTCAGCGACATCAACTGCGCCATCGAAAAGGGCGAGTTCGTCACCCTGCTCGGCCCGTCCGGCTGCGGCAAGTCCACCCTGCTGCGCTGCATCGCGGGCCTGACGTCAGTGAACAGCGGCAGCATCCTGCTTGACGGTCAGAACCTGGTACCGCTGGCCCCGCAGAAGCGCAACATCGGCATGGTGTTCCAGAGTTACGCGCTGTTTCCCAACATGACGGTCGAGCAGAACGTCGCCTTCGGCCTGCGCATGCAGAAGGTCAGCCCTGACGACAGCCAGAAACGGGTCGCCGAGATTCTCAAGCTCGTCGAACTGCAGGACTACGCCAAGCGCTATCCGCATCAGATGTCCGGCGGTCAGTGCCAGCGCGTGGCGCTGGCCCGCTCGCTGGTGACACGTCCGCGACTGCTGCTGCTGGATGAGCCGCTGTCGGCACTGGATGCACGGATCCGCAAGCACCTGCGTGAACAGATCCGGGCGATCCAGCGCGAACTGGGCCTGACCACCATTTTCGTGACCCACGATCAGGAAGAGGCGCTGACCATGTCGGACCGCATCTTCCTGATGAACCAGGGTCGTATTGTGCAGAGCGGCGATGCGGAAACCCTCTACACCGCGCCAGTGGACGTGTTCGCGGCAGGCTTCATCGGCAACTACAACCTGCTGGAAGCCGACGACGCCAGCCGCCTGATGCAGCGCCCGATCAACAGCCGCATCGCGATTCGGCCTGAATCCATTCAACTGAGCCTCACCGGCGAACTGGAAGGCGAAGTGCGCAGTCACAGCCTGCTGGGCAACGTCATTCGCTACCGCGTGCAGGCGCGCGGCGTGGAATTGGTGGTCGACGTACTCAACCGCAGCGCGGATGATCTGCACCCTGACGGCCGCCGGGTGACGTTGAATATCGAGCCCTCGGCTCTGTGCCCGGTGGCTTGACCGACAAATGATTTAAGGATGCACGCAATGGCTTTAGCAATTTTCGACCTGGACGAAACCCTGATCGGCGGTGACTGCGCCACCCTGTGGAGCGAGCAGATGGGCCGCCTCGGCTGGGTCGATCCGGTTTCGTTCATGCAGCGCAACGACGAGCTGATGGCCGCCTACAGCGCCGGTGAGCTGGCGATGGAAGACTACATGGCGTTCAGCCTTGAACCGATGGCAGGTCGCACGCCGGAAGAAATCGATCACCTCGTAGGCCCGTGGGTGGAAGACGTGATCGAGCCGATCATCTACAGCGACGCCTGCAAATGCATCGCCCAGCATCGCGCCAAGGGTGACCGAATTCTGGTGATCTCTGCATCGGGCGTGCATCTGGTCAAGCCGATTGCCGAACGTCTTGGCATCGACGAAGTGCTGGGTATCGACCTGGACGTGCAACACGGTGTTTACAGCGGTGGCACGGTCGGTGTGATGACCTATCGCGAAGGCAAGATCACCCGACTGATGGACTGGCTGGATGCCGAAGGGGAAAACCTGGAGGGAGCGAGTTTCTATTCGGATTCGCGCAACGATTTGCCGTTGCTGCTCAAGGTTGACCACCCGAATGTGGTCAATCCGGATCCGGTGCTGCTGGAGCATGCGCAGAAGGCCGGATGGCCAGTGCACAGCTGGACCTGAAGCATTTCACCCGGGACTCAGCCTGCTGAAGAAACATTATCCATTGTGGGAGGCGCCACCACGTCTTCGACGTAGCGCTGTTGCGCCGCAAACACCGGACCGTGGGAGGCGGCTTGCCGGCGATGAACGATGACGCGATTTTCCTGACACACCGCGTCGAATGCATCGCCGGCAAGCCGCCTCCCACAGTCAGGTGGTTACCAACGCGCAACCCGTAAAGGCCGCGGTCATCACTTCAGACTTTCGTCGATCACCACCACGATCTTGCCGGAGACCTGATTGGTCGCCAGCTCTTCGAACGCGGCTTCTGCGTCGTTGATCGAAAAGGTTTTGGCCAGTTGCGGTTTCAGGCGACCTTCCGTGAACAGCGGCCAGACGAACTGCCCCAGATCACGCAGCAGATCGGCCTTGAACGTTTCATCACGGCTGCGCAGGGTCGAACCCATCAAATGGATACGCTTGCCCAGCACATGCGCCAGATCCACTTGTGCTTCGCGCCCGCCCATCGTGCCGATCAGCACCCAGCGGCTGTCCAGCCCCAGCAGCTTGACGTTCAGCTCGGCGTAGTTGCCGCCGACCGGATCAAGGATGACGTCGAATGGTGCGAAATCGCTCAAAGCCTCCAGACTTTCGCTGCGCACCACGCCGCCCTGCGCACCCAATTCGACGCAATACGCCAGCCGCTCGGCCGAGCCGACACTGACCCATACCGGGCTGCCGAACGCTTTGCAAAGCTGAATACCGGCTGAACCAACGCCACTTGCGCCCGCGTGCAGCAACACCTTTTCGCCAGGTTTGAGACCCGCGAGCTGAAACAGGTTCAGCCAGGCTGTGGCGTAAACCTCGGGGATCGCAGCGGCTTCGTGCAGCGACAGGCCTTCCGGCACCGGCAACACATGACGCGCATCGACCACCACTTCTTCGGCCATCGCCCCGCCTGCCAACAGCGCGCAGACGCGGTCTCCGACCAGCCAGGACGTACCCGGACCGACTTCGGCAATGACGCCGGAGCACTCCAGCCCCAGCACGGTGGTAACACCCGGCGGCGGCGGATATTTGCCCGCGCGCTGCAACAGATCGGCCCGATTCAAACCCGCCGCAGCGACTTTGATGCGAACCTGCCCCACATCGAGAGCCGGACTTGGCTCTTCGACCCATTCCACATGTCCTTCCACGCCTTGCAATGCCTTCACAGTGCCTCCATAGTGAGTCCAGACTGAGCCCGTGGCTGTTTGCCCGGGCTTTTGCATTATGCGGCCGGGTTCAAAGGAACCGGCGACCTCAAAGACGGCCTAATATGCGTTATCAATTGTCCTCGCGTCGAATCAGCATGAAGCAACTATTCCCTAGCACCGCCCTCGCCCTGTTTGTCGGCCTCAGCGTTCTGCCGATGTCAGCCAGCACTTTCGCCGCCAACAGCTGGGATAATCTTCAGCCGGACCGCGACGAAGTGGTCGCCAGCCTGAACGTGGTCGAACTGCTAAAGCGGCACCACTACAGCAAGCCGCCACTGGACGACAAACGTTCAGCGATCATCTACCAGAGCTACATCAAGCAACTGGACCCGTCGCGCAGCTATTTCATGGCCAGCGATATTGCCGAATTCGACAAATGGCAGTTCCAGTTCGACGACTTCCTTAAGAGTGGCGACCTGAACCCGGGGTTCACTATTTACAAACGCTATCTGGACCGCATCAAGGCGCGTCTGGACTTTGCGCTTGCAGAACTGGCCAAGGGTGTCGACAAGATCGACCTCACCACCAAGGAAACCCTGCTGGTGGACCGCAAGGACGCCGCATGGCCCAAGGACACCGCCGAACTCGACGACCTGTGGCGCAAACGCGTCAAGGATGAGGTTCTGCGTCTGAAGATTGCAGGCAAGGACCCGGCGAAAATCCAGGAAACCCTGACCAAGCGTTACAAGAATCAACTGGCACGTCTGGGCCAGACACGCGCCGAAGATGTCTTCCAGGCGTACATCAACACCTTCGCCATGTCCTACGATCCGCACACCAACTACCTGTCGCCCGACAGCGCGGAAAACTTCGACATCAACATGAGCCTGTCGCTGGAAGGCATCGGCGCCGTGTTGCAGAGCGACAACGACAACGTGAAGATCGTGCGTCTGGTGCCGGCAGGTCCTGCGGCCAAGACCAAGCAGGTCGCTCCGGCCGACAAGATCGTTTCGGTCGCTCAGGGCGACAAGGAGATGGTCGACGTCATCGGCTGGCGTCTGGATGAAGTGGTCAAGCTGATCCGTGGTCCGAAAGGCTCCGTGGTCCGCCTGGAAATCATTCCGGCCAGCAATGCGCCGAATGACCAGACCACCAAGATCGTAGCCATCACCCGTGAAGCGGTGAAGCTTGAAGAGCAGGCAGCGAAGAAGTCGATCCTGCACATCAAGCAGGATGGCAAGGATTACAAACTGGGCGTCATCGATATTCCCGCCTTCTACCTGGACTTCAAGGCCTACCGTGCCGGCGATCCTGAGTACAAGAGCACCACCCGTGACGTGAAGAAACTGCTGACCGAGCTGCAGGCCGAGAAGGTCGATGGCGTGGTGCTGGATCTGCGTAATAACGGCGGTGGTTCGCTGCAGGAAGCCACCGAGCTGACCAGCCTGTTCATCGACCGCGGCCCGACCGTGCTGGTGCGCAACGCGGACGGCAAGGTCGATGTGCTGGAAGACGAAGCCAAGGGCGCGTTCTATAAAGGTCCGATGGCGCTGCTGGTTAACCGCCTGTCTGCGTCGGCGTCGGAAATTTTCGCGGGCGCCATGCAGGACTACCATCGCGCGCTGGTGATTGGTGGACAGACCTTCGGCAAGGGCACCGTGCAGACCATTCAGCCGCTCAACCATGGCGAGCTGAAACTGACCCTGGCCAAGTTCTACCGGGTGTCCGGACAGAGCACCCAGCATCAGGGCGTCGTGCCGGACATCACCTATCCGTCGCTGATCGACACCAAGGAAATCGGCGAGAGCGCACTGCCTGAAGCCATGCCTTGGGACAGCATCAAGCCGGCGATCAAGCCTGCCATTGATCCGTTCAAGCCATTCCTGGCGCAACTTCAGGCACGGCATGAAGCGCGCTCTTCCAAGGATGCCGAGTTCGTGTTCATCGAGGATCGTCTGGCCCTGGCCAAGAAACTCATGAACGAGAAGACCGTCAGCCTCAACGAGGCAGACCGTCGTGCCGAGCACGCGTCCATCGAGAGCAAGCAGCTTGCGCTGGAAAACACCCGCCGCAAGGCCAAGGGTGAAGAGCCGCTCAAGGAACTGAAGAAAGAAGACGAAGACGCGTTGCCGGTGGAAGACGAGAAGACCAAGCCGGAAGACGATGCTTACCTGTCTGAAACCGGTCGCATTCTGATCGATTACCTCGGTCTGAGCGCTTCGGTTGCCAAGAAGTAAGCCGCAGATGACGGTTGATGGCCAATTAGCAGCAACGGTCATCAAACAGTCATGAATCTGTCGTGAAATGACGGGCTGAACGCTAACGCGTTCAGCCCTTTTTATTGCCATCGAGACCATCATGACTGTAACTGAACAGCTGGGCGCACTGAGTTCCATTCTGGCTCGCGGCGACTTGCACAGCCTGTTTCAGCCAATTGTCTCGCTCTCGGAGCGCAGCATTCTGGGTTACGAAGCGTTGACCCGCGGCCCGTCCAACAGCCCGCTGCATTCGCCTCTGAATCTGTTCGCGGTCGCCCGACAGGCCGGCCGTCTCAGTGAGCTGGAACTGACCTGCCGCGAAAGCGCCTGTCGCCGGTTCAGCCAGCAGCAGTTGCCCGGCAAGCTGTTTCTCAACGTGTCTCCGGAATCCCTGCTCGAAGCCTCGCACCCGCCGGGCCGCACGCTTGAAATGCTGCGTCGCTACAACATCGCGCCCAAGAATGTAGTGATCGAACTGACCGAGCAAATGCCAACCGACGATTTCGATTTGCTCTACAACGCACTGCATCACTATCGGGACATGGGTTTTTCCATTGCGCTGGACGATCTGGGCGCAGGCTATTCCAGTCTGCGACTGTGGTCAGAGCTGCGCCCGGATTACGTGAAGATCGACCGGCACTTCATCGACGGCATTCACCAGGACGCCGTGAAGCGAGAGTTTGTCGGTTCCATGCTGCAAATGGCCAGAGCGTCCAGAGCCATCGTGATCGCCGAAGGCATCGAGCTGCCCGAAGAACTCGCGGCCCTGACCGACATGGGCGTGGATCTGGTGCAGGGCTACCTGCTGGCACGTCCTCAGGAACGCCCGTCACGCGACACGCGCGCCATGCTGCCCAAGGCAGAAGCACCGCCACCGGCACTGAACGAAGACGCCGCCGACCTCTCTGCCCTGCTCAGTCCACAGCCTTCAGTGAGTCAGTCCACCCCGACGGCTGATGTACTGGAAGCCTTTCGCAAGCAGGCCAACCTCAACTCACTGGCGGTGCTGGACGACGACGCAAGGCCTTGCGGTATCGTCCATCGCCATTCGCTCTCAGAAGCCCTGCTGAAGCCGTTTGGCACCGAACTGTTCGCCCGCAAGCCGATCAGCCGTTTGATGAGCGATGATTTTTTGGCTGTGGAAGTCAGCCAGTCGCTGCAGCAGGTCAGCCGCCTGCTTACCAGTCGGGCGCGGCAGCGCATCGAAGAGGATTTCATCATCACCCTCAACGGCGCTTATCTGGGACTGGGCCGGGTAATCGACGTGCTCAAGCTGATCACCGAGATGAAGATCCAGCAGGCGCGCTACGCCAACCCACTGACCCTGCTGCCGGGCAACGTGCCGATTCAGCAGTGTCTGACACGCCTGTTGCAGCAAGGTCGCGAGTCGATGATCTGTTACGTGGACATCGACAGCTTCAAGCCCTTCAACGACATCTATGGCTATGCACGCGGTGATGAAGTGCTGCTGTGTCTGGCGCAATGCCTCAACGACCGGGTGGACCCGAGCAGGGACTTCGTCGGCCATATCGGCGGCGATGATTTTCTGATGGTGCTGGGTTTCGACGACTGGGAAAGGCGTCTGAACAACCTACTCGAGGACTTCCAGAACCAGTGCCGCCGCTTCTACCGGGCCGAACACCTGGAAGCCGGCTGCTTCGTCGCACTCAACCGTCAGGGACAGCGTCAGGAGTTTGCGCTGCTGTCACTGTCGATTGGCGTGGTGCACCTGCGGGAAGAGAGCTGCGCTCAGATCAACGCCAGCCAACTGGCCGACCTGGCCTCGCAAGCCAAGCACTTCGCCAAGGACGTGGCGGGCGCCAGCATTCATGTCATCGACTCGTCGCGACTGGATCTGCTGGTGGATGCATGAGGTATTAACAGGCGGGACGGGGAGCCTCGTCACATTTGGCACAGGCTAGAAGTCTGATGAACCCTGCGCTTGAAAGCTGCCAATCAAACGCTACCCGCCTGCACTTCCACTTCCGGATAGCTGTACTCGAATACCCGCACTACTTCGGCGGCGTGCCATGACGCGGCAGCCACTCCGTCGGACGGACCGGAGAAACGACCCAGTCGTTCGACGCATTCGAAGAAGCCGGGCCGCGGCAGGCGGCTCGCGCCCTGACTGATCACCAGTGAACTGCGCAGTGGCTGTTCGGCACGGGCATCCATGGCGGCCAGATGCTCGAGCGCTGCGGTCAGTGTCTGCATGGCCGGGCTTGGCAACTGCAAGCGCTCCAGCAAGGCACGGTAGGTCACCAGATGCCGTTGACGACGCGCATGGTTCAGTTCGTTCAACAATCCGTCCCAGTGCTGACGACTGATGCGCACGCTCATGACTCACCCCGCCAGCCCGGCACGCCCAGCTCCCAGGCAAGGCTGCGCTTGATGGCCGCGTCGGGTTCACGCGTGCCGTTTTCGATCAATTCCAGGTATGAAGGGCTGATACCGACCGCGCGTGCCAGCGTGGCGACTTCCAGGCCCTTGGCAGTGCGCAACGCACCCAACTGGTCGAACGCAGGATGTTCAGCAACTTCAGGTGCTGGCTGAGCAGTCTCAGGGCGGAGCTTTTCGGCAAAGCCAGCGGCTTTGAGCAGCGCCTGATATTGAGCCCAGGGGAGGACTGCGTACTCCGGCTCACCATCACGAGATATCACTTGAAGATCCATAGACTCCCCTTGCAGGAAAACGCCACAGGTTGGAAGGCCTGTTCCATAGGGTGGCATCTTAACAGCGGAACGCTACGGGTTGCTCAAACGCTTCACTCGATGCGTTTCTCTTTCTCCAGCAATGCCTGGGTTTCGGGCAGTCGCTCGACCACCACCAGTTTTTCAGGTGGCTGCTGATCACGCCAGGCGCGGAACGCGTCGAGTTCGTCGGTCAGGTGCTTCATCACCCAGGCCAGCACGGCGATGTCGTCGAACATCCCCAGCCCCGGAATCCAGTCAGGTATCGCATCCAGCGGACTGAGGAAGTACATCAGGCCCGCCACGATGGACAGAATGGCCTTGGGGCTGATGTCACGGTACTCACCGCGCCAGTAAGCCAGGCACAGGCTCTGGAGAAGGCGCAGGTCATCCTTGAGCTTGCCCAGGCGACTGCCTTCACTGTTGCCCTTGCGCGCCACGGCGAACAACAGCCCCGGCAGGCGCCCCGCCGCGAGAAGTCGGCGCGCTCCTGGCAGGTAACGGATCAGGTTCCACGGTGCTTTCATGTTCACTCCCGCTCAGAAAAGGTGACGGTGCACATCGGTTCGATAACCTGCCGGTGGGGATGCCGCAAGGTTATCCACATTTGTTGTGGATAACCTTGTGAACAGCCGCCCTTTTTTACCTTGAAGTCCCCGTTTTCAGGGGCTTTGGGTTAGATCGGGCGTTTTTTACTCACATAAAAAAACCCACGAATTCGTTGACTTGGAACACTGTTGAGGCTAGCCCATCAGGCAAAACGGACTGTCAGACAATATTCTTCTCACGATCATGATAGTGGGACTGTAAGCGCCGCCAAGCGTTCGGCAAATAACCCACACACAAAAACGCCCTGTCGAGACAGGGCGTTTTCAGTAGCCAGGTGTTGCGTTACTTCTTGGCGGGAGCAGCCGGTTTGGCCGGAGCCGCCTCTTCTTCATCTGCATCAGGCGCCTGAGCAGCTGCCGGATCCTTGATGCCCAGCAGTTCCAGGTCGAAGACCAGAACCGAGTTGGCAGGGATCAGCGGGCTCGGGCTCTGCGCACCGTAAGCCAGGTCGCTAGGGATGAAGAGTTTGATCTTCTCGCCTACGTGCATCAGTTGCAGGCCTTCAACCCAACCCGGGATCACACCGCCAACCGGCAGATCGATCGGGCTGCCGCGCTCGACGGAGCTGTCGAACACCTTGCCGTCAGTCAGCTTGCCTTCGTAATGAACGGTTACGACATCAGTCGGCTTGGGCTGAGCGCCATCACCCTTCTTGATGATCTGATACTGCAGACCCGAAGCGGTGGTGACGACACCTTCTTTCTTGCCATTTTCTTCGAGGAATTTCTTGCCGGCAGCTGCCGACTCTTCACTCATCTTGGCCATACGCTCTTCGGCACGCTTCTGCAGCGCGGCGAAAGCTTCAACCAGTTCTTCGTCTTTCAGTTTCTGATCTTTCTTGCCGACAGCGTCTTCGATACCCAGGGCCACAGCCTTGGAATCCAGATCATCCATGCCTTCCTGAGCCAGGCTTTTGCCCATGTTCAGACCGATGCCATAAGACGCTTTTTGTGCCGGAGTTTTCAGCTCGACAGTGCTGGCTTGCTTGTCACAACCTGCGAGTACCAGACCGACCAGGGCAATCGCCGCTGCCAACCGATGCTGTTTCATGCTAATTCCTTGTTCATGCGCCAAAAGGGCAAACGAGTAAAGCCGCGAGCTTATCAGGCCGCCGCGATCAATGGCTACCGGCATCAGAGAGACAAAAGGCCGATAAGTTCAGGTATCCAAAGGTTTTACCGCCCTGGCACATGACCGTTCAGTTGCAGTTCAGCTCTGGAACCTCCTGCATACCCGCTCATCGTTATACACAAGTCAGCCTCAACACTGATCGTGCCCATCGTTCCGCGTGGGCATGCCGCCCGTGACGCTCCGCGTCACACATGGCACAGACTGTGGATTCAGTGAGCCGAGCGCATGGCTCAGGTCACCTTTGCGCCCTTACGGCGCGCTCTGCGGTGTTCATGCCATCGCGCTACAAAAGCGCATCAGCGCTGCTGCCTCACTGGATAGCCAGATGACTTGTGCATAACGATGAGTGCATACCCGGGGTCGATGCAGATCGCGACGGGCTCGATGTGTGGCACGGGAACGTCGAGCTCATCGATGGAGCGCGCAGCGGCTTCCAATTGGTATCCCGACAACCAATTCATATGAAGGACGACATGAAATTAAAGATAATTTTTAACTTTACCGCGATGTGGTTCGATTCTTTGCGCGGGGCATCACTGCCCTGAACTGCCACGGCCATCGATCGACGCCCGAGGCTTCATGCAGTTTTCAGTTATCAGGTAGGCCATATGCAACATCAGCAATGCTCGACTTCCAAAGCCTCGGCTCGCTTATCTCGCAAACCCACATGCCAGTGGGCCGTTCTCGCTGCAGCGATCCTGCTGCCTATGAGTAGCGGAGCATTTGCCACCGCATCACCTGCACCGCCAGCGCAAGGCATCAAGGCCTTCAGGTTATGCACCGGTCCTGACAACCTGTCGCACGTTATCCAGGGAACGCTGGATCAGAGCGCAGTGGCGGATGTGAGCGCACTCAACTTCAAGGAAACGCCGGCGCATGCAACCTATGACTGGCACCCAGCGCCGCAGGAGCAGTACGTGATCACGCTGTCAGGCACGCTGGAGTTTTCCACCACCGGCGGCGAGAATTTCGTACTGCACCCCGGCGAAGTCTTGCTCGCACAGGACACCACGGGACTTGGCCATCGCTGGAAGCTCATCGACGATCAGCCATGGCGCCGCGCTTATATCCTTACAAAATCGAATGCCGCGAAAGCGTTCATTGCAAAACCAGGCAGCTATGACAAGGGCGGGTGTCAGGTCTGAGTTGATCGTTGCGCGACCGGCACAGGCTCGGACATCTGGATCAGGTTCAATCGGTGATGAAACAGTCAGATGATCCCGAGCTTGCGCCACTGCACCCGGGTATCAGCGTCAATGCCGTGCGCTTCCAGCACCGCATCCGTGTGTTCGCCGAGGGCCGGAGCCGCCGAGCGCACCTGGCCCGGCGTGTCCTGCAACTTGGGCAGGATGCCCGGCAGCGTTACAGGTGTGCCGTCGTCCAGGGTGCTTTGCAGCAGCATGTCCCGCTCCAGATAGTGCGGGTCGCTGGCGATGTCGGCGGCGTCGTAGATCTTGCCTGCCGGGATCCGCGCCTCATTCAAGGCATTGAGCACTTCGTCCAGCGAACGCTCGGCGGTCCATGTCGAGATCGCTGCATCGATACGCGCCACATGTCGGACCCGACCATCGTTGTGAGCAAGGTCGGGATCATTGGCGAGGTCCATGCGGCCAATCTTTTCCATCAGCCTTCTATAGATGCTGTCGCCATTGCCTGCCACGAGCGCGTATTTGCCGTCATTGCAGCGATAGGCATTGGTGGGGGCGATGCCAGGCATGCTGCTGCCAGCCGGCTCGCGAACGACGTTGAACACTGAATATTCGGGAATCAGGCTTTCCATCATGTTGAACACCGACTCGTACAGCGCAACGTCGATCTGCTGCCCTGCCCCGCCGTTCTGATCGCGATGGCGCAGAGCGAGCAGAATACCGATCACCCCGTGCAGCGCCGACAGCGAATCGCCAATCGACACACCGACCCGAACAGGCGTACGCCCTGCTTCGCCCGACAGATGCCGCAGACCGCCCATGGCTTCGCCTATCACCCCAAACCCCGGTCGGTCGCGGTAGGGGCCGGTCTGTCCGTAACCGGAAACCCTCAGCATGATCAGCCTTGGATTGAGCGCATGCAGTTCTTCCCAGCTCAGCCCCCAGCTTTCGAGGGTGCCAGGACGGAAGTTTTCGATGAGTACGTCGGCATCGCGAATCAGACGGCGAACCGCTTCCTGCGCCTGCGGCTGACGCAGATCGAGGGTGACCGACTTCTTGTTACGTGACTGCACCGCCCACCACACCGAAGTGCCGTTGTGCAGCAAACGCCATTTACGCAGCGGGTCGCCCGTCAGCGGCGGCTCGACCTTGATGACCTCCGCGCCGAACTCGCCGAGCATTTTCGCGGCAAACGGCCCGGCGATCAGTTGCCCCAGTTCTACGACCTTGATGCCCTGAAGAGGTAAGTTCATGACGCTTCCACTCTGGTTCGAGAACACCGGATGATCCGCGCAAATGCAAGGAATGAAAAGTCACTGATCAAAAGCAGGCAAAAAGCCCCGCAATGGCGGGGCTCCTGTTGCTCGCTTGACTTACTGAGTGCAGGCCAGTTGAAAACTCATGGCCGAATCACCAGCAGGTTCGTTCTTGCCCACCATAAGGCCCAGCACATTGACCTTTTCAGTTGTCGCCGCGCCGCCCAACTTGGCGTGACCGTATAACAGACGATCATAGTCGGAGGTATCAATCGAAGACACCGAGCAGAAACCAGGTGCCTGTTTGAACAGCCCTTCCGCGAACAGAACGTCATAAGTTGCGAAGTAATCTTTCTGATTGGTCAGCTTCACCGCCTTGATCCATGCAGAAGATTGCGCTACGACGCGACCTTGTTGATCAATGGTCGCCGTATGCAGCGCTGGAGAGGCCATGACACCGGCAGAAACCGCCATGGCGCACGAGACCAGTAGTCCTTTGATACAGTTATTCATATAAATCCCTTTATAGTTTCCAACGACATAAAATGTATTTTTTTACGAACCGATTATTTCCTATAAGACAATCGATCCATAGTCAGTGCCAGCCCTTGAAAGCGCCAGCCAACGCAATGCAGCTAATACCAGAGAAATGCGAAAATCAAGCTCAATACAGGCGCTTTAACTTATAACTAACCAATTACAAAACACCCGGACAATTCGTACAACACTCAGAATCGATAACTGACAGGATCGATAAACTTTAACCCGCATAAGAAAACCGTATTGATGAGGTCGTTGCTATCAGGAATTTCATCAAGACATGTCTATCTGCCATCGACAAACCTGCTATCTTCGCGGCGCGAATAACGGTTCCCGTCATTTCCTCGTCATTAACCGTCGGTAGGGTCTGCGCAAAATTGGAACCTTCCCATTCCAGCCTTTACCGAACGCACTGATGGAAACTCCTACGTGACAAACGTAAAACTGCTGCGCCGCGCGTTCCTGCTTCAAGCCTGTGCCATGACCACCGGTGTCGCACTTGCCGCTTCGCCTGCGTCGCCCCTGCTTACAATGCCGCAACACAAGGGCACCAGGCCCTCTGACGTCAATCGCAAATTCTTCGAGAACGGCAAGGCGCGGCCGTTCGCCGGGAATACGATCATCAGTCAGATTCCGTTGCGAACACCGCTGAGCGACGCGCTCACCACTGTCAGGAATACACTGGCCGCCCAGGAGTTCAGTCAGTGCCTGAGCCTGCTGCCGCCCTCCAGCTACCACATGACGGTCTTCGAAGGCGTGATCGACGAACAGCGCAAACCGCCGTTCTGGCCCGTTGAGGTCGCCAAAGACGGCAGTGTTCAAACCTGCACGGATTACTTCACCGAACGCTTGATTGACTTCGATCTCGACGATGAATTCGAGCTGCGGATGCAGGTAGACGACTTCAATGTTCACAAGGACAGCGGCGCTACGATTCGGCTTGTTCCGGCCAGCGTGCAGGAAAACAAAAAAATCCGTGACCTGCGTGATCGCCTGGCTCAGCGCCTGGGTATCCGCGCACCGGATCATGATCAGTACGGGTTTCACATCTCATTGGGCTATCTGGTGAAGTGGATGACCGACGCACAAACCCTTGAATATGCGGCCGTTCAGCAGAAATGCCTGACGTTCCTGCGCGAGACCCTCGAGGTGTTCGCGCTGGATGCACCCAGATTCTGCACCTTCAACGACATGCTGACGTTCGACGACAAGTTCGCCATTGGCAAGCAGCCTGAAACGATTTGAAACGGCGCCTTTTGAATGCGCCCCCCTCAAGCAGAACGCATCATCCACAGCAGCACCGTGCGTTGATTCATCGCAGTCCTGAAGATTCAGAGGCGGGAGATACCAGCACCCGCGACGTACCGTCAAAGTGAACTGGATGACCTGATTGATACCGATATCGCGACGATTGAAGCGGTACTTCAAGCCTTGCAAACAGTGCCAGCGGCGACCGAGAAAAAGCAGAAGCCCAAGCGCACTGAATTGCATTGCCAGCAGAGGTTCCACGCACGGTGATCAGAATGCTTAAATTGATGTCCGCAATTCACGTGGCGACAGGCCATAGTGTGAGCGAAAGCGCACCGCATCGGCGATGTAGTGACCGGGAAGGCCGGGGAAGTTTGAGATACCAAGCTCGCGCCCGGCCGGCATCAAAATCAGATGCTGCGGCCCTGCACGCATCTCCCGATCATCCCATTGCAACAGTTTTTCCCCCTGTCGCACTCGACACAGGGTGGTCACGAACACCGGTACCCTTGGCAGGGCAAGGGGCTGTCGCGCCCGTATGACACACGCATCGATAATGTTTTCCCGGTGCTGTATGCCGTCACAAGGGCGCATCGTTCTTAACGTCCGTAAGTTGAAGTAATGGTCGCTTTGGCCAGGGCGTTGGCATTGAGCATGAACCCAACCAAGGCGCCACTGGCCTCACCGTCGAGAGGTAGCTTATCTACTTTCAATGCCCATACGGTGAATTGATAGCGATGGGGTTTATCCCCTACAGGTGGGCAAACCCCGCCAAATCCCGGCAGGCCATAATCGGTTCGCCCTTGTACCGCACCGGCAGGCAGGTTCGCCCCCACGCCTCTTGGCAAACTATTGGTAGAAGCTGGAAGGTTAACCACCGTCCAATGCCACCAACCGCTACCGGTCGGTGCATCGCGATCGTAGACCGTGATCGCGTAGCTTTTAGTGCCTACGGGGGCGTTTGTCCAAGAAAGCTCAGGAGAAGTGTTTCCACCTTCGCAACCGAAGCCTTGGAACACTTCGCGATTGTTCAGCGAGCGGTTGTCAGCAATATCCCGGCTGGTCAGTGAGAAGTCGGCAGCGTATCCACTGAGTGCTACTGCCATGGAAAGTGCAGGCAGGATTAACCTGATGCTCATTGAGGCTCCATCCGAGTCTTAAAGTGAAGCCCGATTCTAGGTTGAATAAAGAGTAAGGACTGTGCCGAAATGCTCGACAACAGTGCCGAAACGCTCGATTGCTTCAGGCAAACTATTGACTCCCGACCTGTGTGGGCCAGACGCTTACCAAACAATGCGGGACGATAACTAAATAATAATTGAAGGCGCGTACAGGCTTAGAGAGTCGGAGGATGACCTGCCCCATAAACCTGCCACGCTCAGACCAGGGTTCACCGTGAGTGACTCACCAAAGCGCTAAATCATAGGTCAAATAAAGCCGGTTATCGTCATGATTGGCTGAGTAATCCGTACGAAATGTAGCCCCACGATATTCAAGACCGAGCCCTTTGAACGCTCCGCTCTGCACCACGTACCTCAGTGTAGAGTCACGTTCCCACTCACTGGCTGCGCGTTTTTTGTACTCTCCGCCACCGGCGGTGTAATACCGACTCATAAAGGAGAGCCCCGGAAATCCTAGCCCGACAAAGTCATAATCATAGCGAAGCATAGCGGTATGCTCGTTAGCCTGAACAAATTTACCGACGTTGGCATTAGTGAACGAGTAGACTGAACCGCCATTAATATAGGGCAATGATGTCTCGCCCGTTACTTTCTGATAACCCAGGCCGACGGCATGATTTCCATACCCCAGTGTCCATAACCCACTGAACATCGTAGCGTCGACATTTCCGGCCCAAGCGCTACCCGACTTGTCACTCGAAAAATATCGCAGATCCGACGTCAATGAAAGCGAACCAAAATTCAGCTTGTGATTCAGCCCCAAAAACGTCTGACTGTAGAAATCCTCCATCGTCCCGTAGTAATACGACAGACTGAGCTGCTTACCTAAACTGTACCGCCCCCCCGCAAAATCAAAATCGGCATCTTTGGCACCGCCATAACCAACGGGTGTAAAACCTTCATTATTAGAAGAGTTGCGCAGTTTTTCTTGATCCAGATGGCCGGCTTGAACATAGAGCCCCTCAATCCCCCTGTACTCAATCTGACTGCCAGTGACTGTTTGCGGCAGGATACGCCCGTCATTGGTTACCAACACGGGAATTTTAAGCTCCGATGTCCCCTGACTGAACAACGCATCCCGGTATCTTGCTTTACCGGTCAGGCCAACACTGGAGAACTCCGACACCGCATGCCCGTCAGAATTGACGGGCAGCAAACCTGTATTGGTGTGCGCCGGACTTGAATCCAGACGAAGGGCCGCCAACCCTTGACCTTCCAATGCAAAGCCAACCGTCCCAGGCGTAAAACCGGATTTTACATTCAATAACACCCCTTGCGCCCACTCACGGCGGTCATTGGCACCTTCATGATAGTCATCATTAAAATAATAGTTTCGAAACTGTACGTTTGCATGCGAGCTGTCTGAAAACCCTTCTGCATTACTTTTCGGAACCAGGCCAATCATTAATGACGCACACAGAAACCCACCACGTCTATAAACACAACGCATACGATCCTCCACGCTTTTTTGGATTTTTTTTAGCAGTCGGAGAGCCCGAGAAAAAAGCAAACCCTTTATTGTTTTTCTAGACACACGTTCGTCCAGACACGACACTATTAGGGAAATTACAAGCCCACAAGAGTATGAGTATCACGCATACATCTATGCGAATTTTCGCGAGGCCGAGTCAGCTACAACAATCGATGAAAGAGAGGAGTAGCAGCATGAACTTCAAGCAACTCGAAGCCCTTCAGGCAATCATCGCGACAGGCTCCACCACGGGAGCCGGCTCCAGAATGGGCCTATCACAATCTGCCGTCAGTCGGCTTCTAGGGCAGCTTGAGGAGTCTCTGGGAATAATCCTGTTCGCACGGAAGAAAGGACGCCTGATCGCGACACCCGAAGCTGCTGAACTACTGGCAGAAATAAGCAAGGTCGTGGATCAGATCCAGAGAGTCCAACGTCTGGCGGATGAGATTCGATTAGGAGGCGTGCGCAAGACGTTGATCAAAGTTGGGGTGCCCACGAGCATGGCCCAGCAGATGATGCCTCGTGTGGTGTCTGGTTTCCTGAAGCAGCATGAAGACTCTGTTGTGGAGATCGTATCGGGCTCCTACGAAACGATCGAGCGGGCCATTCTGGATCGCTCGGTCGACCTTGGAATTATTCGGATGCCCAGCGAGATAGCTGACTTCGAGATCGATTACACCGTCACCACGGAGGCCGTTTGTGTAATGCCTGCCGAGCACCCCCTGAGCAAGCAATCGTTTGTTTCAATCGAAGACCTGAGAAACACCCCCCTCGTCCTGCTGGGGCGACAACGCACACTGCGCACCGATTTAGACCTGGCCTTTCGCGCCGCCAATTTGAGACCACAGGTCAGAGTAGAGGTCCACTCGGCAGCTGTTGCCTGCGGGTTTGTAGCAGAGGGGTTAGGCGTATCGATCATCAACTCCCTGCTGGCGTCCCATTTCGAACAGCTTCCCATCGTATCTCGCCCGTTGAAACCATTGATTGAATATACATTTGGATTAGCCTTTCACCCCAGCCAGCCTCGTTCCACGGTGGTGGACGATTTTGCCAGGCACCTTATCGCCTACCTAAGCGACCGGAGCGCCACATAAAAAGCCATAAACGCATAAGGGTATCTCGATAAGTCATAATCTTGCGGACCCAAACAGTTGCTTGATAAGGTCAGTTTGAATCAAATCGATAACAGAAAAATAAAAAAGAGATCCCCTCATGAGCGTAAACATCGAGCACCTCATAACCCACAACAAGAAACAGTCGACTGACCCACACCCAGAAAAATAAACGGTACTTTTGCACCCACTGCCAATGAGCCAGAACCGTGTTCTGTTTTATAAAAGTTAGCGCCTGTGCGCGAGCAAGAGTGTTCTACCATGACAGTCATCACCCCACACAACACCCCTGTCGACGGGACCGTTTCTGACAACAAGCCCTCGACATCCAGCACGCAAATAAATCCGGCAGTTATTTTATTGGCCATCGTCTTCGTGGCTGTGCTGCTCACGTATATCGTCGATTCCGGGGAATACACGCGAAAAGGCGAGCTTGTATTACCTGGCACTTTCCAGTCGCTCGAAAAAAACAGTTCTCCCCTCCACCTGTTCAGCGTCGATGGCCGTAAGGAGACTGATGTCAAACCCGTTTCGATCATTGAGGGACTCATGGCAATCCCAAGGGGGCTGGTTAAGCAGTCCGGCTTGATTTTCATGGTCATCTTGATCGGCGGTATGTTTGGTGTGCTCAACAAGTCAGGGACAATAGATTCCGGCTTGACCCGCATGTTGGCCCTTGCCAGGGGAAATATATACCTATTGGTCCCCTCCATCATGCTGATACTTTCATTGGGCAGTTCGTGTCTCGGGATGGCCAAAGAATACGTCATGGTCGTCCCTCTGATGGTGGCCATGGCCCATAGAATGGGACTACCTACCATTATCGGACTGGCCATTGTGGTCATCTCGGTCAAGATTGGCTTTCTTTCATCCATTTCCAATCCCGTCGCGTTAGGCATTGCTCAACCTATTGTCGGCCTGCCCGTATTCAGCGGGATGGGAATGCGCGCGGCGACCTTCGTTGTATTCATGCTGGTGGGTACCGCGTTCGTCCTGATGTGCATTCGCCGCACGGGAGTCGACGTCAGAGCCCATGTCATCAATGACGACAAACGCCTTTCCGTTCGACATGTAGTCACCCTGATTGCCCTGCTGGCAGGCGTAAGTTTTCTCGTTTATGCCTCCAATACGTGGAAATGGAAATTCACTGAACTCAGTGCCTACTACATCGGGATGAGCATTGTTTTCGCGGCCATCAGTGGTATCGGCGCAACAGCGGCGGCAGATGCGTTCCTGAGCGGTATGAAGAAGGTCATGATGGCGGGCCTCCTGATTGGAATGGCCACTGCGGTAGAGGACGTTCTTTCCACCGGGAAGATTCTGGACTCCGTAGTGAATGGCCTGGCGGGCCTGATTGGTGGGCACAGCCCCGTTGTTTCAGCTTTCGGTATGTTTTTTTCCCAGCTGTTTCTCGATGTATTGATTCCGTCTACTTCGGGAGGCGCTGCAGTCACGATGCCCATTTTTGGTCCACTTGGCCAACTGACCGGTGTGACGGCTCAGACAAGCGTCTACGCGTTTTTACTGGGGCATGGGCTGACCAACATGATCACGCCGACATCCAGTGGCTTGCTGGTACTGCTCGCCACTGCGCAAGTAGGTTGGGGACAATGGGCGCGTTTTATTCTTCCACTGTTCGTTACTTTCTTCTGCATCGCACTCGTCATGCTCGCCATCGCGGTCTCCATTGGTTATTGATTAAGCCGCCGTGTTCTTCGAACAGGGCGCTTCAAAGGGTCTATTGATGAACACTACTTCCGTATCCGGTTTTGATGCGCTGGAGGTTCTGCACGATCAGCGGATAACCGTGCGCGACGGCATTGCCCTGGCAACGGATATCTATTTTCCTCGTGATCGAAGCGGCGCACTGCCGGTCATTATCGAACGCACCCCCTACGACAAAACCCGTCCGTCTCGATCGGAACTTAACATTGACGGACATTTGCTAACGCGTGAAGAAATGGCGGCCCGTTTTGCCGCCGCAGGGTTCATTACCGTGTTCCAGGATTGCCGAGGCCGATACGCATCAGAGGGAGAGTTCGTCAAATACTTGTCCGAAGGCGAGGATGGATTCGACACCTTGGTCTGGTTGCTTGAGCAGCCATGGTGTAACGGCAGGATTGGCAGCATGGGACTTTCTTATGCGGCACATACTCAGCTGGCAATGGCATGCCTGAATCCACCCGGGCTCATGACAATGGTGCTGGACTCCGGTGGTTTTTCCAACGCTTATCACTGTGGTATCCGACAAGGCGGCGCCTTCGAGCTCAAACAGGCAACCTGGGCTTATAAACAAGCGCTGCAAAGTCCAGCGGCGCTGGCAAACCCCGCTGTATTAAAAGCGCTCAAAGGGGAAGATATTCGGCACTGGTTTACACATATGCCATGGGTACGAGGTCAATCGCCGCTGCGCCACGTCCCGGAATATGAGGACTATTTGTTCGAGCAATGGGGCAAGGGAAGTTTCGGTCCTTATTGGGAGCAGATCGGGATCAACGCCGAGCACCATTACCACAATGTGCCGGATATCCCGATCCTGCACATGTCCAGTTGGTATGACGCCTATGTCGGCTCCACGCTGAAGAATCGAACCTCACTGAGTGAATCCAAACGCGCCCCACAACACTTGATAATGGGACCGTGGCTACACGGTGATCGCAACATCACTCACAGCGGCAACGTCGATTTCGGCCCATCTGCAGCGTTTGATGGCCAGGTAGACACTGACTGGTTGACCTGCCGTATACGCTGGTTCGAACAGTGGCTGACACCCAACGATGAACACCACTCCACTGCCGCTGTTCAAGTGTTCCTGATGGGGGGCGGCACCGGTCAGCGCGGTGAGGATGGGCGGCTGCAACACGGAGGCAATTGGTTGAGTGGCGAAACGTGGCCTCTGCAAGGCAGCCGGGAAAAGGTGCTTTACCTGCACCACAACCTCAGCCTGACATTGCAGTCGCCAACCGACACTGACGCGAGCATGAGTTACATATGCGACCCGGAACAGCCGG
Source organism: Pseudomonas sp. fls2-241-TYG-175 (assembly GCF_030209155.1). Lineage (NCBI taxonomy): Bacteria > Pseudomonadati > Pseudomonadota > Gammaproteobacteria > Pseudomonadales > Pseudomonadaceae > Pseudomonas > Pseudomonas sp. fls2-241-TYG-175. The sequence goes on from NZ_JARVSO010000004.1 coordinate 45,137, forward strand.
TTCCAACCATCGGCGGAGCCCTGACCTCCGGCGCCCCTGTGTTCTTTGGTGGGGCTTTTGATCAACGTGAAACGCCCGAGTTTTTCGCCAGCCAAGGCAACAATCTTCCGCTGTGCGCCAGACCGGACGTGCTGTCTTTTCAAACAGCGCCGCTGGAAGAAGATCTCATCGTGGCCGGTCCGCTGTCGATTGAACTCTGGGTGGAAAGCGATGGACTGGACACCGACTTCACCGCCAAGTTGGTCGATGTGTACCCTGCCTCTGCTGACTATCCACAGGGTTATGCCATGAATATTACCGATGGCATCTTGCGCTGCCGTTATCGGGACGACTGGTCGACCCCCTCACTGATGACGCCAGGGGAACGCGTAAACATTCGGATCGAACCGTTCGCGACCTGCAACCGATTTGCCAAGGGGCACAGGCTGCGACTGGATATCGCCAGCAGTAACTTCCCTCATTTTGACGTAAATCCCAACAGCGGTGAGCCTGAGGGCCAGGGCCTGCGAAAAATGAAAGTACTCAACACAGTGCACATGTCCAGGCACTGCCCTTCCCGCTTGATATTAACTGTTCTGGAGGGCCCTGAGCAGCTTCGATAACACCCCTGAACTGTTGGGTACATTTTAAGATTCCAATCACCTTTTCAACGACGCTCCTCTTCAACCAAGCCGTGTTTAACCGAGCTATGAAGAGCGCTCACACTCGCCTCGGAGTCAGCATGCGAACCGTGATAAACCAACTCAATACTATCTGCGAAGAACAGCCTTATATCACCGCCTGGTACTTCAAGAACCTGATCACCGGGGAAGTTGCACACCGATTCGGTCATATTCCATTCGTGGCGGGAAGTACGCGCAAGACGTCGATTTTGATGGCGGTACTTCGTGAAGTACACAGAGGACATCTCGATCTCAACGAACCCATACGGTATGAGGAGCGACTCCGTGAGGGCGTGATGTCCGGAACATTCAAATACCTGACACCGGGGTTCAGCATCAGCCTGCGAGATGCGCTGGTCCAGATGATTATCGTCAGCGACAACGTATGCACTCGCATGGTGTTGGAGCGTATCAGCCTCGCCCGGATCAACGACTTTTGCCAGTCATTGGATATGGGCAATACCTCCCATCGAAATACAATTCCTCGTCCCGACCTGGCCATCGACCACAAACTTGAAGAAGTCACCACTACGTCTGCCTTCGATCAAGGCCTGCTATACGACCTGATCCTCCAAGGCAGTGTGAACCCTGCAACTGCGACCTTGCTCGGTTGCTCGTCTGAACAATGCGCCTTCGCTCTGGATGTTCTCAGCTGGCAGAAGCTTCGTACCAAGATGGCCTCATTACTACCGGCGGATACGAAGATCGCACACAAGGGAGGGACCGGTAAGCGCGGTCGAATGGATGGCGGCATCGTCTTTCGTGACGGAGCTCCGCTGTTTATTTTCACGGGCTACACCGATCAGGTTCCGCTCGTCATGCCTGACGGATTGCCCGGCTATGCGTCAGCGTTCTCGACCTTGGGAAGATTGGCACGAACCTGTTGGGATTCCATCCCGGCAACCGGAGCACTGACGCATGGATAAGCAACTTGATAAAAGCGCAAACGCCAATAAAACGCCTGGAGAACTCTCATCCTCCTGGACTTCGGCCAATGTCGAAGAAGGCTTCACCTTGGTAGCAGTGGGCGACCTGATCATTTCCGATGCCATCCATGCGCGCGTGCACCGTCGCTCCCCGGATCTACTAAATGTGCTGAAAAACGCTGACGTGACCTTCGGTAATTTCGAAGGCACCGCCATTGATCTTCAGCAGTACTCAGGCTATCCATCGGCCTTGTCAGGGGGCTCTTGGTTGATCAGTACACCCGCTGTGGCCGAGGATCTGAAGACGATGGGCTTCAATCTGGTCAGCCGGGCAAACAATCACAGCACCGACTGGGGCGTTCAGGGTATGCGCAGCACAGACGAACTGTTTCGTCGTGCCGGCGTCGTGCAGGCAGGGACAGGGGAAACACTCGCCCAGGCCAGCGCACCCGCGATGTTGAACACCCCTGCCGGGCGAGTCTCACTGGTAGCCGCAGCCTCCCGCTTCGAGGCCGATGCTCGTGCCATCGATCCACTGGGTCAGATCCAGGGGCGGCCTGGCCTCAACGCTCTGCGTACCACCCGATTCGTGCTGGTCTCCGAAGAGCGCCTGCATCAACTGGCCGAACTGCGTGACTCTCTCCCTAAAGGGATGATGCGACGCTCAGTGCTGGCGAGCGATGCTAAAAACCAGCTCGTGACGCTGTTCGACACCAAGTATCGGGCCCGTACTCAACTGGATAAGGAGGTCGAGTTCTCTTTCACGCCGGATGAACGAGACAGGCTCCGTATCTTGCATAGCATCCGGCAGGCCAAACAGACGTCTGACTTCTCGGTGTTTTCGCTGCACACCCATGAGCCGGGCAACTATTGTGAAACACCACCTGACTTCATGCCGACCATCGCTCGCCAAGCTATTGATAACGGTGCCGATGCGGTGATTGGACATGGTCCGCATCAACTCCGGGGTATCGAAATCTACAAGGGGAAGCCTATCTATTATTCGTTGGGCAATTTCTTTTTCATGGAAAATCAACAATTCCCTATTACGCGGGATGAGTACGAAAAAGACCGTGTCGAGCCCGGTGCCATGACGGAAGCCGAATTCATGGAGCACCGTCGGGTACACGGTGTGTTCAAGGAGCAGATCTGGTACGAGAGCGTGATCGCGGTAAATAGATTCAGCTCGACCGGCACATTGCAAGAAGTGGTGCTGCACCCGGTGGAAATGCATTGGCAAGACGAGCGAGACGCGGATAGAGGCATTCCACGACTGGCTTATGGCGCTGATGCCCAGCGAATTCTGACACGTTTGCAGCGACTCTCTGCGGCCTACGGAACATCGCTCGAAATCGCGGGAGACCAGGGGGTTATCCGATTCTAAATGCCAGGTTGAAGGTGCCATTTCCGGGTGCCTCCAACTGCACAAAGCAACCTGGACGGCATAGGTACTCAGTTGGTTGGCATGCAGACGATATCCGCACCCTGCATGGCCAACAGCCGATAGACTTCCGGTAACCAGACGCCATAGTTGCGGCTCACCAACTCGGGTACTACAGCAATCTTCGCACCGGCGCCGGATGCTTCCTTGATCGAGCGCAGCGACACTTTCAGGGTTTCAGCCTTGTAGGCAACTCGTGGCTCCATTTGTAATGGCCGCCACCGTAGTGCTCGGAAATCTCTGGGGTTCATCAGAGGTTCGCGGCGCTGACATTTTATTTTTTCCAAAAAAAGCCCCCGAATGCGCATCTGTAGAAAAACCTGTTTCGCCGAAAAACTGAACAGGTTCCGACTACCCGAAACGCGCCTCTGTAATGTTCCTGTCACGAGTGATCAGTAGATTCACTAAAAATTAGAACGTTCTAATTTTAGAAAATATCTCAAGCTGTCAGTCCCCACGCACCAATGGAATTAGCCCGATGACGGACGTCAATACGTTTCGCCGTGTCTTTTTGCTGCAGGCCTGCACTCTGACTGCCAGTGCTGCATTTGCTGCATCCCCTGCGTCAACCATCCTCACAATGCCTCGGACCAAGGGCGACAAACCCTATGACGTCGACCGTAAATTTCATCCGGACGGGACGGCTCGTTCGTTCGCCGGAAATACCATCATCAGTCAAATACCCTTGCGCACTCCCATCAACGATGCGCTCACGGTAGTCAGAAATACCCTCGCGACCCACGGATTCAACCGGTGCCTGAGCCTGCTCCCCCCTTCCAGCTATCACATGACTGTATTTGAAGGGGTCATTGACGAACAACGCAAGGCACCGCTGTGGCCCACTGACGTTCCCCGCGACGCATCGGTGCAAACATGCACACAACACTTCACCGAACGCTTGAAGGACTTCGTGTTGGACGAGAACTTCCAGCTCCGGATGCAGATCGACGATTTCAATGTTTACAAAGACAGCGGTGCCACGGTGCGACTGGTTCCAGCCAACATGCACGAGCGCAATAAACTTCGTGATTTGCGAGATCGTTTAGCGCAATGCCTGGGCATTCGCTCCGCGGATCATGACAACTACGGATTCCACATCACACTGGGCTATCTAGTGCAGTGGATGGACGCTCGACAAACCCAAGACTATGCGACGGTTCAACACGATTGTCTGGCTTATCTGCACAAAACCCTCGGCGTGTTGGAGCTGGATGCGCCCCGCTTCTGCACCTTCAACGACATGCTGGCTTTCGATGACAAGTTCGCCATCGGTCAGCGCCCAGACACGCTTTGAACGCGCACACCCACGTCTCTACAGCGAGCATGCATATGCCATCGTTCAGTCCATGCCGGCGCCCCAGCCCGGATTATTATCAAGCGCCCATTGTGGCCAAGGCAGCGTTCGTCCTGGCGAATAACGAACCGACAAAACTATCAACGACGGTCGTGACGCACTACCACCGCAGGGAGATTTTGCTGTGTCTGCTGTTGGCGATGGCAGGCCACGGTTTAGTGGGATGGTTTTTGTTCCAAAGTCCTGCCGACAGTGAAGTCATCCCGGCACCGCTACCCGTGGTCATGCAATTAGTAGCGCCACCCATAGCGCCACCCATAAACGCATCAGCGCCAACTGAACCGGCGGCGGCCCCCCCGCCTCCCGAAGCGACACCGGCGGTCTCGACTCCGGCACCGCAACCCGCAAAACCGACGCCGAAGCCTGCCGCGAAAAAGCCCGCTGCAGCCAATAAAGCACCGCCACAAAGCCAGCACACAGAGCAGCCCGGCAAAGAGGTGGCGGCTCCGCAACAGACAGCCATCGCCAAGCCTCCCGCCCCCGCGCCGGAGCAGGCGCTGGTGGGGCCTTACGGACGCGCGGGTTACCTGAATAACCCACCACCGACTTATCCCCCCATTGCAGCTCGATTGCACCAGCAAGGTGTTGTGGTGCTGCGAGTTCATGTACGGGCCGACGGTCATCCTGAGCAAGTCCAGGTGTTCACATCGAGCGGATTCGACAGCCTGGATCAGGCGGCAATCAAGGCCGTCAATCAATGGACATTCATGCCCGCCAAGCGCGGAGAAGTCGCCACGGATGGCTGGGTCAACGTTCCTCTCGCCTTCAAACTTTCAAACTGAGGTTCCTTATGAATAACGCCTACGCCACCCTCATTACCCAGACATCCCTCGGGATCCTGCTGTTCTTCTCCGTGATCACCTGGCTATTGCTGATGCTCAAGGGCCTGAACCAATGGAAGCAAAGTCGAAAGAGCCGCGACTATATACGAGCGTTCAAAGCCGCCGGCAGCCTTGAAAACGCACTGAACCTAGAGCAGAACGGTAGTGCCGCCGCACGCTTGGGAACCACTGGCGCACAGGTGCTGACGACTCGACAAGGCATGAGCGAACTGGGTCACCCCTGGAATCGCCAGGACTTGCTGGAGCGTAATCTGCACCAATTGATTGTCGATGAACGACGAGAGATGGAAAGCGGCCTCGGCTGGCTGGCAAGCATTGGCAGCACCGCACCTTTTATCGGCTTGTTTGGTACGGTCTTCGGCATCATTCATGCGCTGAGCGCTATCAGCACGGCCAAGTCCGCGAGTATAGCGGTCGTCGCAGGGCCTATTGGCGAAGCCTTGATTGCCACCGGGGTCGGTATCGCCGTCGCGGTACCCGCAGTACTTGCGTACAACTTCTTCATGCGTCGCGTGAAACTGCTGGTTGCTGATCTGGATAAATTTGCGGTCGAGTTTCTCAATCTCTCACAGGTGCATGCATTTCAACTGCAGCGGCCAACCTCAATAAACCGCAGCACAGAAAACAGCGCATTAAGCGGGGTTATATAAAATGGCGTTTTCAAACAATCAAACTGACGATGTCATCAGTGATATCAATATCACTCCGCTGGTCGACGTCATGCTGGTCTTGCTGGTGACCTTTATCGTCACTGCCCCCCTGCTGACCAACGCTATTGCCTTGAACCTGCCAGAGACTGTCGCTACCGGGGAGGCGACGCAACAACATGCGGTCGCCGTTAGCGTGGATGCGACGGGCCAGGTATTTCTGGACGCAAACATTACGTCGATGGATCAGCTACCGGCGACATTGCTAAACCTGCATCAACAGGAGCCTGACATCGCGATCACCTTGCGCGCGGACCGCAGCGCTGAATATGGAAAGGTTGCCCAGGTATTAGCGGACGTTCGCAATGCCGGTATTACCCAGTTGTCGGTGATAACAGAAACACCCTGACGCCAACCCCAAGCCAGCACTTCGTCGCTGTCCAGCGACCTGAAAGGACACGAGTAACATGAATGTTAAACCGATGCTGAATTGGCAACGGCTACCCGCCGCTTGCCTGAAAATCGCCCTGATCCTGCCTATATTTCAAGTTAGCCATGTGAAAGCCGACGCCGTTGATACTGCGCAAGAGCCCGGCGCAACGGCCACTACCCTGGGCACCGTGTCGGTCATCGGCCAGGGCGAAACCCGTCAGGTTCATCGCGTCACTGAACAAGACACCAAAGCCTACGCGGCGGGCAGCAACCCAATGAAAGTGCTGCAACGCCTGCCGGGCGTCAACTTCCAATCCAGCGACCCACTGGGTCGAGAGTTGGGAAGTCAACGTATCAGTCTGCGCGGTTTCGACATGCATCACCTGGGCTACACACTAGATGGCGTGACCTTGGGTGATATGAGCTTTGGCAACTTCAACGGTCTGACGATCAACCGCGCAATCATTCCGGAAAACATCGCAAGTACCGAAGTTGCCGAAGGCACAGGGGCGTTAGGCACGGCCTCCAACAGCGATCTGGGCGGGACCCTGCAATTCACCAGTGCCAACCCTGATCAAACGCCGGGCCTGCGCTTGTCGCAAACCTTGGGCAGCTACGACACCACGCGTACTTTTCTGCGCGCCGATACGGGCCAGTACAAAGGCCTGGCCGCTTACGTTGCCGCCGAGAACTATGACGCCAACGCCTGGAAAGGTGACAGCCCACAACGCTCCAACGCACTGAACGCCAAATTCACCTACGACGTTGACGGTCACCATTTGAGTTTTTATCACAGCCGATCGGAATATAAAGAGTCCACGATTCCGTCGCTGTCAAAAAGTCAGATCGACAGACTCGGCTACAACTGGACCAACTACGCCCCCGATTGGCAGCGTGCGGTCAACGCGGCCAATGGCAAATTCAGCGGTGGCGTCACCAGTGTGAGCGATGCCTTGTACAACTCAAGCAACTTGCGAAATGACGAACTCGATATCCTCAGTGGCACGTTTACATTAAGCGACGCCCTGATACTGGATACGACCGTGTACCACCATCACGATTCGGGTGCCGGTAACTCCTACTACCCGTTTGTCTATACCAGCGGGTCGACCACGGTTCCCAGCAACTCAATCCGAAGCACTTTTTATGGCATCGACCGGACCGGCTTTCAAAGCGCCTTGTCTTACTACGTCGGAGAACACGTAGTACAAGCCGGAGTCTGGGTACAATCCAACAAGAACTCAGCCGACCGTTACTTGTTCGATACGACGGGCGCAGCCCCGCAGAGCGGTATTGTGGAAGTCACGGGCCTGCCCCTCGCAGCAACGATCCAGTCCCAAGACTATAACGACCTGACCCGTCAATTCTATATTCGTGACACCTGGACGCTACTGGACGACCGCCTCAAACTTGAATACGGCGCCAAACACGTTGTGACCCATTCAACGGTCAAAGGCTCGGGCACTTCGGCCAGCGGTTCGCTCCAGGCCAAGGACAATTTTCTTCCGCAGATCGGTGCCACCTACAAGCTTAATGATCAAGATGAAATATTCGCCTCCTATGCGCAAAACATGGCGGCCTTCCCCAGCGGTACATCCAGCCCGCTGTACACCAGCCAGACCACGTTGAATGCACTGAATGGCTTCAAGGACCTGAAACCGGAAACCTCGAAAACCGTCGAGTTGGGTATGCGCCGTAGCACCCCGCTCTACGCCGCTTCCGCCGCACTTTATGGGACCCGCTTCGATAACCGTTTACTGGCCATTGCCAACTGCACAGGTATCGTGATTTGCCAAAACGGCGTCGCCAACGTCGGTGCCGTCAGCAGCCGTGGTGTTGAACTCTCGCTGGCATTGACCCCCGACCCGAACTGGCGCTGGTCTAACACCATGACCTATAACCGTAGCCTTTATGAAGATAACTACAGCAGCAACGGCACGGTGGTCGCAGTCAAGGGCAAAGACGTGATCGACGCACCACGATGGATGCTCTCAAGTAGCCTTGACTGGCAATGGGATCGTTGGAACGCAGGGGTGCAAACCAATTACATGGACAAGCGCTATTACACCTATACCAACGACTCCAGCGTCGACGCCTATTGGGTCACCAACGCCAACATGGGGTATGACTTCGGCAGGTTCGGTGACTTGAAAGACACAACGCTGTCACTCAATCTCGTCAACCTCTTTGATCGTCGCTATATCTCGACGATCAATACCGACTCCAGCGCCGCCACCGACCCGGCCGGCAATCTACAGATTTTAAAAGTGGGCTCGCCGCGCAGTGCCTTCGTCACGTTGAGTACCCGCCTGTAACGCTGCTCCTGAGTACAGGTTGCACACAAGGCGTGCTTCGGTAGAATTGCGCCTTGCGTCAAGCCTGGCCGTTTAAGATCAGAGCCTCTGCCAAGACGGCGTCTACCAGGGAACAGCAATGCAAAGCAAAGTAAAAAGGATCACCATAAAGGACGTGGCGCAAGCAGCCGGGGTGAGCTTCCAGACCGTATCGCTGGTTATAAACCATCCTGAAAAAGTCGCCAAGAGAACCCTGGCAAAGGTTCAGGACGTGATCCGCGAATTGAATTTCGTACCCAGCGTGGCTGCTCGTTCCCTGAGAAATATTCCAATAAAAACGGTCGCATGTATATTTTTCGGCGAGCGCGCCGCCTATGACAATCGTTCGCCACAGATTCAGGACACCTACTGGAACAGCGTGATTCAGTCGCTTGGCCTGGCTGCGGACGAGGTGGGTTATTCGCTTCTGCAACGTAAACCCTCAGCACATCAAGCACCGGCAGTCGAAGAAATACTCGAGCTTTACCGTTCAGGCAGCATCGTCGGCATCGTTGCGGTGGTTGAGCAGCCCGATCATCCCGTTCTGATAGAACTCAGCCGCAACAATGTACCGATTGTTCTTTTTGGCACCATAGACCCGAACTTTATGTATGTTGCGCAGGCCAACAGGCTCGCCACTGCGCAACTCGTTGACCACCTTCACAGTGTTGGGTGTCGCAAGATCGCTTTCATCGCGGGTGAAAGAGAGGGTCACACCAATCAAGATATCGACGAACGCTATCTGGGTTATCAGGAGGGGGTGAGCAAACATAACCTGTTGGTAAACGAACACTGGAACATCGCCGGTGACTGGTCCATGGCCAGTGGACTTCGCGTAGCGCAACAGTTATGCGCGGGCATCACCCGTCCGGATGCAATGATTTTTGCCAGCGATCGTATGGCACTGGGGGCCCTCAAAGGCTTGTACGATTTAGGCCTGCGAGTCCCCCACGATATCTGCGTGGTCGGATTCGACAATATGCAATATGACGACTTCAGCATCCCCACCCTCACCAGCGTCGACTCGCCACTGTTTGAGATGGCCACGACAGCGATAGAACTTCTGCTTAAAACGCTTACCGGACTTTCCGTCAACGACTCCGCGCAGATGATTTTCCCGGCAAAAATCATCATCAGGGACAGCACACGACGTTTGATCGGCTGATTTTTAATAAAGACCAGCGTTTTGGAGCAGGTACCCGCATGCCGTTGCGCTCAGTTTTTCCTGAGCGTCACCACGAAAGCTGGCGATTAAAAATCGTTTCAAATATGTTGTTGGCGGTCCGTTAGACCTGCTGGTGAGCTTGGCTTGCTCAATCAAGAAATCATCTAAGATGATTGCGCCAGCGGTGTACTTGAAGGGGTACTTAAAAAACCGTGGACAGTGGAAAGACAGAAAGCAAAAAGCCCGCACTAGGCGGGCTTTCTGTTTGCTTCAAGGAGTTCAAGGGCCTTGAAGCGGAATATGGCGCAGCGGACGGGACTCGAACCCGCGACCCCCGGCGTGACAGGCCGGTATTCTAACCGACTGAACTACCGCTGCGCGTAACACTAAGAGAGAGTTTGGTGGGTGATGACGGGATCGAACCGCCGACCCGCTGCTTGTAAGGCAGCTGCTCTCCCAGCTGAGCTAATCACCCTTCACTCTCGGTGTGGCGCGCATTCTACGGAGCGACCCTAGGTCTGGCAAGTAATTTTTTAAATAATTTTTATAATCCTTCCAAAGGCTTACAAAGGCTCCGTGCAGGCTTGGCCCCGGAGGCAGAGCAGCGAATAATGCCCCCCTTTGTATGGAAGGAGAGATTCACCTCATGTGGTTCAAAAACCTGCTTGTCTATCGCCTGACCCAGGATCTGCCTTTTGACGCCGAGGCGCTGGAGACTGCACTGGCGACCAAACCGGCTCGCGCCTGTGCCAGCCAGGAGTTGACCACTTACGGTTTCGTCGCGCCATTCGGCAAGGGCGAAGAGGCTCCATTGGTACACGTCAGCCAGGACTTCCTGCTGATCGCTGCACGCAAGGAAGAACGCATTCTGCCGGGCAGCGTCGTACGTGACGCGCTCAAGGAAAAGGTCGAAGAGATCGAAGCCGAGCAGATGCGCAAGGTCTACAAGAAGGAACGTGATCAGCTCAAGGATGAAATCATCCAGGCTTTCCTGCCGCGCGCCTTTATTCGTCGCTCGGCTACCTTCGCCGCCATCGCGCCCAAGCAAGGCCTGATTCTGGTCAATGCTTCCAGCCCGAAACGCGCCGAAGACCTGCTGTCGACATTGCGCGAAGTCATCGGCTCGCTGCCGGTTCGCCCATTGACCGTCAAGGTATCGCCAAGCGCGACCATGACCGACTGGGTCAAAACCCAGAAAGCGGCCGACAACTTCTTCGTGCTGGACGAGTGCGAACTGCGCGACACCCACGAAGACGGCGGCATCGTGCGCTGCAAGCGTCAGGACCTGACTGGCGACGAAATCCAGCTGCACCTGAGCACTGGCAAGGTCGTCACTCAACTGTCGCTGGCCTGGCAGGACAAACTGTCGTTCGTGCTGGACGACAAAATGGTCGTCAAGCGTCTGAAGTTCGAAGATCTGTTGCAGGATCAGGCTGAACAGGACGGCGGCGACGAGGCACTGGGACAACTGGATGCCAGCTTCACCCTGATGATGCTGACCTTTGGCGAGTTCCTGCCAGAGCTGTTCGAAGCGCTGGGCGGCGAAGAAATACCTCAGGGTATCTGACACCTCCCGCGAATGAACCGAAGCACGGCGCCGTCTTGATAGACGGCGCATTCATTTGGCACTCATAAAAAGAAGGAGCAGACCATGCGCGCCCTCGCCGCCTTGAGTCGTTTTGTCGGTAACACCTTTGCGTACTGGGTGCTGCTGTTCGCCATTCTGGCGTTTGTGTTTCCTCAGGTATTCATCGGCCTCAAGGGCTGGATCGTCCCGTTATTGGGTCTGGTGATGTTCGGCATGGGTCTGACCCTGAAGCTCGAAGATTTCTCCGAAGTCGCCCGCAACCCTTGGCGCGTGGCGCTGGGTGTGGTCGCGCACTTTGTCATCATGCCCGGCGTGGCATGGCTGTTGTGCAAAGTGTTCCAGCTGCCGCCCGAAATCGCAGTCGGTGTGATTCTGGTGGGTTGCTGCCCGAGTGGCACATCGTCCAACGTCATGGCGTGGCTGGCCAGGGGTGACCTGGCGCTGGCGGTAGCCATTGCCGCTGTCACCACCCTGCTCGCCCCGCTGCTGACCCCAACGCTGATCTGGTTCCTGGCGTCTGCCTGGTTGCCGGTGTCCTTCATGGATATGTTCTGGTCGATCCTGCAACTGGTGATGCTGCCGATCGTGCTGGGTGTTCTGGCGCAGCGCCTGCTGGGCGCGCGGGTCAGCTACGCGGTGGACGTGCTGCCGCTGGTGTCGGTGGTGAGCATCGTGATGATCGTCTGCGCGGTGGTCGCCGCCAGTCAGGCGAAGATCGCCGAGTCAGGCCTGCTGATCATGGCTGTGGTGATTCTGCACAATACGTTCGGCTTTCTGCTGGGCTACTTCACCGGCAAGGTGTTCAAGCTGCCGTTGCCACAGCGCAAGTCGCTGGCGCTGGAAGTCGGCATGCAGAACTCAGGGCTCGGCGCCGCACTGGCCAGCGCCCACTTCTCGCCACTGGCGGCAGTGCCGAGCGCGCTGTTCAGCGTCTGGCACAACATTTCCGGTGCGTTGCTCTCGACGTATTTCAGGAAGATGCCGGAGGAAGAAAGCGAGGTGGTAGCGCGCAAAACGGGACCAAACGAAAGTGTCTGACTGAACACATACCTCTGTGGGAGGCGGCTTGCCGGCGATGCAGTCGACGCGGTGTATCAGGAAAATCGCGTCATCGTTCATCGCCGGCAAGCCGCCTCTTATCAAACAACCTGTAACCCACTGAAGGAACGCGATTTTGTGGGAGCGGACCGGGCGGCGTTCCGTTTGTCCGCGAATACTGTATTTCGGGCGATGAATATTCGTCGGATGTGCTGGCCTTTTCGCGGACAAGTCCGCTCCCACTGAGTTTGCTGCGCGACAGCGCTACGTCGAAGACGTGGTGGTGCCTCCCACAGTCCGTTAACGGACTGCAAACCCTACCGCTCCGCTCCTCTCAACGCCTTCACCTGCTCCCGCACATCCACCGGCGCGGCGGCATCTGCAGCGATAGGCGCACCGGCCACGAGCACGACGCGTGACCACAGACGGCGAAACACTCCCTTCTCCGGGTCGCGACTGAAGAAGCTGCCCCACAGTCCCTGAAGTGCCATCGGGATCACCGGCACCGACGTTTCCTGAAGAATGCGCGTCATGCCGCTCTTGAAGCCGCTGATTTCACCATCCGTGGTCAGCTTGCCTTCCGGGAAGATGCACACCAGTTCGCCTTCAGCCAGATACTGCGCAATGCGCTTGAAGGACTGCTCGTAGATTTCCATGTCTTCGTTACGACCGGCAATCGGAATGGTACCGGCCGTGCGGAAGATGAAGTTGAGCACCGGCAATTGATAGATTTTGTAGTACATGACGAAACGGATCGGCCGTCTGACCGACCCCGCGATCAACAGCGCATCGACAAATGAAACGTGGTTGCAGACCAGCAGCGCCGCGCCTTCATCGGGAATCAGGTTCAGGTTGCGGTGCTCGACCCGATACATCGAATGACCCAGCAGCCAGATCAGGAAGCGCATGGTGAACTCAGGCACGATCCTGAAGATGTAGACGTTGACCGCCACGTTCAGCAACGACACCACCAGAAACAGGTGTGGAATCGTCAGCTTGGCGAAGCTGAGCAACAGGATGGAGACAATCGCCGACACCACCATGAACAACGCGTTGAGAATATTGTTGGCCGCAATGACCCGTGAACGCTCTTTTTCCGGGGTGCGCGACTGAATCAGGGCATACAGCGGCACGATATAGAAACCGCCAAAAACGCCGATACCGAGGATGTCGAACAACACCCACCAGCCTTGCCCGTCACTCAGGATAGCCAGCCAGTCGTTAGCCTGTACGCTTTGCGGAAAGCCGCCCGAATGCCACCACAGCAGCAGACCGAAAATCGTGATCCCCATGGAGCCGAACGGCACCAGACCAATCTCGACCTTGTGCCCGGAAAGGCGCTCGCAGAGCAACGAACCCAGTGCGATGCCAACCGAGAAAACCGTCAGGATCAGCGTCACCACGGTTTCATCGCCGTACATCCATTCCTGGGCGTACGCCGGGATTTGCGTCAGGTAGATCGCCCCGACGAACCAAAACCATGAGTTGCCGACAATCGAGCGCGACACCGCAGGCGTCTGCCCCAATCCCATGCGCAACGTGGCCCAGGACTGGGTGAAGATATTCCAGTTGAGCTTCATTTCAGGCGAGGCAGCCGCCGCCTTCGGGATACCGAAACTGGCCAGAAAGCCCAGGCAGGCGATCAGCACGATGGCCGCCGAGACGATCCATGCGTAGTGCGTGGCAGACATCATCACCCCGGCACTGATCGTGCCTGCGAGAATCGCCAGGAAGGTGCCCATCTCCACCAGCGCGTTGCCGCCGACCAGCTCGGTCTCACGCAGGTGCTGCGGCAGAATCGAATACTTCACCGGGCCGAACAGCGCGGAATGCGTGCCCATCGCGAACAACGCCGCCAGCATCATCCACAGGTGATTGAACAGAAAGCCTGCGGCTCCCACCGCCATGATCACGATTTCACCGAACTTGATGATCCTGATCAGCGCGTCCTTCGGGTATTTTTCGCCGAATTGCCCGGCCAGCGCCGAGAACAGAAAGAACGGCAGAATGAACAGCAAGGCGCACAGATTGACGTAGATCGAACGATCACCGTCGATGGCCAGTTTGTAGAGAATGGCAAGGATCAATGACTGCTTGAACACATTGTCATTGAACGCCCCGAGGGACTGCGTAACGAAAAACGGCAGGAAGCGCCGTTTCCCTAGAAGGCTGAATTGTGACTGCTGGCTCATCGTCCGTGGTCCTGAGAGGCTTGGGCACACTGGCGTCGCCGCCAATCCGAGGCACATTGAAGACGCAACGCCTGAGAATGTCGATAGGATATTTCCTGCTTTGAAGCGCGCCGAGGCGATTGCCTCGGCTGCGACACCCCGCCACGCTCGACCTTGGTCGAGAAAGACGAAGTGCAGCCGTCGTGCGAGACTGCGTGCTGTCGATACATTCTGGAATCCGATATGTCGCTGTCCAGCGGGCTGATCGCCGCCGTTGCCCTGTCCTATATGGCAATCATGTTTGCCATTGCCTTCTATGGCGACCGCTACAGCGCATCGCTGCGCCCGACCATGCGTGCCTGGGTCTACAGCCTGTCGCTGGCGGTCTATTGCACCAGCTGGACGTTCTTTGGCGCCGTGGGTCAGGCAGCCGAACAGTTGTGGTCGTTCCTGCCGATTTACCTGGGTCCGATCGTGCTGATGGTGCTGGCGCCGTGGGTGCTGCAAAAGATGGTGCTGATCAGCAAACAGGAAAACATCACGTCGATTGCCGACTTCATTGCGGCGCGCTACGGCAAGTCCCAGTCGCTGGCAGTCATGGTCGCGCTGATCTGCCTGATCGGCATGCTGCCGTACATTGCGCTGCAGCTGAAAGGCATTGTGCTGGGGGTGAATATTCTGATCGGAGCCGTGGCCGACTCCACCGGCACCCGCGCACAGGACACGGCTCTGGTGGTTTCTCTGATTCTGGCGCTGTTCACCATCGTGTTCGGTGCACGCAATCTGGACGTGACCGAACACCATCGCGGCATGGTGCTGGCGATTGCCTTCGAGGCGCTGGTGAAACTGTTCGCGTTCATGGCCGTCGGAGTGTTCGTGACCTTCGGGCTGTACGACGGCTTCGATGACTTGTTCAACCAGGCCAAGCTGGCGCCGCGCCTTGAAGAATACTGGCAGGACACGATCAACTGGCCGTCGATGTTCGTGCAGACCGGCGTCGCGATGATGGCGATTGTCTGCCTGCCCCGGCAGTTTCACGTCACGGTGGTGGAGAACATCGAGCCGCAGGATCTGAATCTGGCCAAGTGGGTGTTTCCGGCCTATCTGGCGCTGGCCGCGCTGTTCGTGGTGCCTATCGCGCTGGCCGGGCAGATGCTGCTGCCTGACTCGATGCTGCCCGACTCCTTCGTGATCAGCCTGCCGCTGGCCCATGCACATCCTTCGCTGGCACTGCTGGCATTCATCGGCGGCGCGTCGGCTGCAACCGGCATGGTGATCGTGGCTTGCGTCGCCCTCTCGACCATGATTTCCAACGACATGCTGTTGCCATGGCTGCTACGCCGCAAGAATACCGAGCGACCGTTCGAAGCGTTCCGGCACTGGATGCTCTCGGTGCGCCGTATCAGCATCGTGATGATTCTGCTGCTCGCCTACGTCAGTTACCGGATGCTCGGCTCCACCGCCAGCCTGGCGACCATCGGCCAGATCGCCTTTGCGGCCATCACCCAGCTCGCGCCTGCGATGTTCGGCGCGCTGTACTGGAAGCAGGCCAACCGCCGCGGTGTGTTCGCGGGTCTGGCTGCCGGGATTTTCATCTGGTTCTATACGCTGGTCCTGCCGGTCGCTGCCCACGGTATGGGCTGGTCGCTGCACGCTTTTCCACTGCTGGCCTGGCTGCACAGCAACCCGCTGGATTTGCCGATCACGCCAATGACCCAGGGCGTACTGCTGTCGATGGCTGGCAACTGCACGCTGTTCGCCTGGGTGTCGATGCTGTCGCGCACGCGGGTGACCGAACACTGGCAGGCAGGTCGCTTCATCGGTCAGGAAACCCAGGGGCGCGCCTACATGCGGCCATTGCTGGCGGTGCAGATCGAGGACCTGCTCAGCCTGTCAGCACGCTTTGTCGGGGAAGAACGTGCCCGACAGAGCTTCACCCGTTTTGCCTACCGTCAGGGCAAGAGCTTCAACCCCAACCAGAACGCCACGGGCGACTGGATCGCCCACACCGAACGTCTGCTGGCCGGTGTGCTCGGCACCTCGTCGACCCGTGCGGTGGTCAAGGCAGCCATCGAAGGTCGGGACATGCAGCTCGAAGACGTGGTGCGCATCGCCGACGAAGCCTCCGAGGTACTGCAGTTCAACCGTGCTCTGCTGCAAGGCGCCATCGAGAACATTACCCAGGGCATCAGCGTGGTCGATCAGTCGCTGCGACTGGTGGCCTGGAATCATCGCTATCTGGAGCTGTTCAACTACCCGGAAGGCCTGATTGGCGTGGGCCGACCGATTGCCGACATCATCCGCTACAACGCCGAACGCGGGTTGTGCGGGCCGGGTGAGGCCGAAGTGCACGTGGCGCGGCGTCTGCACTGGATGCGTCAGGGTCGGGCGCACACGTCAGAGCGATTGTTCCCCAACGGACAGGTCATCGAGCTGATTGGCAATCCGATGCCCGGTGGCGGTTTTGTCATGAGCTTTACCGACATTACCGCGTTCCGCGCGGCCGAACAGGCGCTCAAGGGCGTCAATGAAAGCCTTGAGCAGCGAGTGACCGAACGTACTCAGGAACTCTCGCAATTGAACCAGGCACTGACCGAAGCAAAAGGCACGGCCGAAGCGGCCAACGAATCGAAGACCCGTTTTCTGGCAGCAGTCAGCCATGACCTGATGCAACCACTGAATGCCGCCCGCCTGTTCTCCGCCGCGCTCTCGCATCAGGAAGACGGCATTTCCAGCGACGCCCAGCAGTTGATCCAGCATCTGGACAGCTCGTTGCGTTCAGCCGAAGACCTGATCAGCGACCTGCTGGATATCTCGCGCATCGAAAACGGCAAGATCGCCCCGGACCGCCAGCCCTTCCCGCTCAACGCGCTGTTCGACACGCTCGGCGCGGAATTCAAGGCACTGGCGCAGGAGCAAGGCCTGAAGTTTCGGGTCAGGGGCAGTGCGTTGCGGGTGGACAGCGATATCAAGCTGCTGCGCCGCGTGCTGCAAAACTTCCTGACCAATGCATTTCGTTATGCCAGCGGGCCGATCCTGCTGGGTGTGAGGCGTCAGGGTGAACACCTGAGCCTGGAGGTATGGGATCGCGGACCGGGAATTCCCGAAGACAAGCGCCAGGTGATTTTCGAGGAGTTCAAGCGTCTGGACAGCCATCAGACTCACGCCGCCAAAGGCCTTGGGTTGGGCCTGGCGATTGCTGATGGCCTGTGTCGCATTCTCGAGCATCCGTTGCAGGTTCGTTCCTGGACCGGGAAAGGTAGCGTGTTCAGCGTGCAGGTGCCGCTCGCGTCGGCACAGACGCCGATGCCTGCAAAGCGGGTCGAGATCAATCGTCCGGCCTTGAATGGCACGCAGGTGCTCTGCGTCGATAACGAAGACAGCATCCTGATCGGCATGAACAGCCTGCTGTCACGCTGGGGCTGTCAGGTATGGACTGCGCGCAATCGTCAGGAATGTGAGGTCTTGCTGAACAACGGCGTCCATCCGCAGATCGCGCTGGTGGACTATCACCTGGACGACGGAGAAACCGGCACCGAGCTGATGGCCTGGCTGAGAACCCGCCTCGGCCAACCGGTGCCGGGCGTGTTGATCAGCGCCGACGGGCGCCCCGAACTGATCGCTCAGGTGCACGCCGCCGGGCTCGATTATCTGCCCAAGCCGGTCAAGCCTGCGGCATTGCGCGCGTTGTTGAGTCGGCATGTGAGCTTGAGTTGAGATCGAAAAGATGAATTGAGCCATGTGTTCGGCTCACTGATTACGGCATCTGTGCCATTTGTGACGCGGAGCGTCACGGGCGGCATGCCCACGCGGAGCGATGGGCACGATCAGTGTAGAGGCGGACTGATCACACCCATCAACTGCCGCTGCGCCGATCTGATCGTTCCCACGCTCTGGAATGCCTCCCAGGACGCTCCGCGTCCGCTCTCGAATGTGGCGCAGGGTCATGTCGGCAAACAGAAACGGTGCAAACTCTACGGGAAACACGTCCAGCGGACCGATGGAATACCAGGGCTCGGAAACCATTTCATCCTCCGGGGCGCGGGTTCCAGAATGCGCCGGAAGTGGACGTCGATCAGTGGGATTTCGTCGTCATCGTAGAGATCCGTCCCACCAGATACGCACCCTTGTTGCGGTAGAACACCGACGAGAACAGCTCGACGGTCAGCGCCGGGTCCTTGCACACCCAGTCCGGCAGGCTGGCATGCAACTGGGCATCGAGGCGCGGCAGATCGTTCGCGAGATCGGCATGGGTCTGAGGCTGCAACATGGAAGGACCTCCACATGAGCATCAATCTGTAACCCGCGCCGACCTCTGACTGGACAGGCGTTTTTTCAACCGAACAGCCAGTACCCCAACAAGGTCAGGACCAGCACCGCCAGCACAGGGCGCAGCACGCGGTAGGCCTTGGGGTTGCTGCGTTTGAACTGCTTGACCTTGCCACTGAAGCCATCGCTGAAACGCTTGCTGAACGCGTACGCCTGATTGATGCCACCAACGCGCTCGTCGTCCAGGTTCTGCGGTGCGGTGGCACGGCCCAGAAAGGCGCTGACGCTGCGGTTCAGGCGGGTCATCAGACGGTTGGTCAGCGGACGCTCAATGTCACAGAAAAGAATCACGCGGGTCTGGGTCGTTTCATTCTTGACCCAGTGCACGTAAGTCTCGTCGAACATGACGTCTTCGCCGTCACGCCACGAGTATTCCTTGCCATCAACGAAGATCCGGCAATCATCGGAGTTGGGCGTGGAAAGGCCCAGGTGATAGCGCAGGGAACCGGCAAACGGGTCGCGGTGTGGATTGAGGTGGCTGTCACCCGGCAACAGGGCAAACATCGCACCCTTGACGTTGGGAATGCTGTTGACCAGCGCAACGGTCTTCGGACACAGCGCTTCGGCCGAAGGCAGCGCCTTGTCGTACCATTTCAGGTAGAAACGCTTCCAGCCTTTCTTGAAGAACGAACCGAAACCGGCATCGTTGTTCTTCTCGGCGGCGCGGATATAGCCTTCGTCGAACAGATGCATCGCTTCATCACGGATGGTTTCCCAGTTGTCCTTGAGCACATCGAGCTCGGGAAACTTGCTGCGATCCAGGTATGGCTTGGACGGCACGCGGGAAAACAGGTACATCAGCGCGTTATAGGGCGCAAACAGCGCCGAATGGTTCACGAACTGACGCAGCAACGGCAACCGGGCCTGCCCGCGCAGATGCACGTACAGCGTGCTGCCCAGGAAAAGCATCAGGATCAATGCCTTGGCAGCAAATGAAAGGGTCATGAAACTCTCCTTGGAGCGGGCAGACAACGCTGAACGTAACGCCAACAGTCGGTCAATGTGAAGGACCAGAAACGCCAGATGACCTGTAACGATCATCTGGCGCTGAAAAGGTGGCCATCATAAACCCTTGAACCGTCCGCATGAAGCACGCACTGCCCAAGATGTGTTACTGCGACAGCTCCTGGTCAGTGAACAGGTCGCTGAACAGCATGCTCGACAGGTAGCGTTCGCCGGAATCCGGCAGGATCACCACGATGGTCTTGCCCTGCATTTCCGGTTTCTCGGCCAGACGCACGGCCGCGGCCATCGCCGCACCACAGGAAATACCGCACAGGATGCCTTCTTCCTGCATCAGGCGACGTGCCATGGCTTTGGACTCGTCATCGGTCACCCGTTCAACCCGGTCGACCAGTGACAGGTCGAGGTTTTTCGGGATGAAACCGGCACCGATGCCCTGAATCTTGTGCGGACTGGGCTTGATCTCCTCACCGGCCATGGCCTGGGTGATGATCGGCGAGCTGTCCGGCTCGACCGCCACCGACAGAATCGGCTTGCGTGCGGTGTGCTTGATGTAGCGCGACACGCCGGTGATCGTACCGCCCGTGCCCACGCCCGCCACCAGCACGTCGATCGCGCCGTCGGTGTCGTTCCAGATTTCAGGGCCGGTGGTCTTCTCGTGAATCGCCGGGTTGGCCGGGTTCTCGAACTGACCGGGCATGAAGTACTGCTCAGGGTTGCCAGCGAGCAGTTCCTCAGCCTTGGCGATGGCACCTTTCATGCCTTTGGCAGGCTCGGTCAGGACCAGTTCGGCACCCAGCGCCTTGAGCACCTTGCGACGCTCTATGCTCATGGAGGCAGGCATGGTCAGCATCAGCTTATAGCCCCGCGCCGCCGCGACGAACGCCAGACCAATACCGGTATTGCCAGAGGTTGGCTCGACGATGGTCATGCCCGGCTTGAGTTTGCCGCTGCTTTCAGCGTCCCAGATCATGTTGGCGCCGATGCGGCATTTTACCGAGTAGCCCGGATTACGCCCTTCGATCTTGGCCAGAATCGTGACACCGCGCGGTGCGATGCGGTTGATCTGCACCAGCGGCGTGTTACCGATGGAATGGGCGTTATCAGCGTAAATACGGCTCATGAAGATGTCCTTGTGCACATCGGTTAAATAAATAAAGCCTATGCCGCCAGCGGTTGGGCGTCCAGTATCACCGAACCGATGCTGCCGAACGCAGTCAACCCTTCACTGCAACCGGAGACTCGTGTCATGAAACGTCGCTACAGTTGGCCGCTATGGACGCTGGCCGCTCTGGTCATTCTGCTGATCGGGATCAACATTGCCCTGCCCTATCTGGTGCGTGACTACCTGAATGACAAACTCGCCGACATGGGTGATTACCGCGGTCAGGTCACTGACGTGGATCTGGCCCTTTGGCGGGGTGCGTATCGGATCAAAGGGCTGAACATCGTCAAAGTCGACGGCAAAGTGCCCGTGCCGTTCGTGAAAGCGCCGATCATCGAGCTGGCGGTCAGCTGGCATTCACTCTGGTACGACCACGCCGTCGTCGCCGAGGTTTTATTTATCGACCCGGAAATCAACTTCGTCGATGGCGGCAACAACAAGCAGGCGTCCCAGACCGGTCAGGGCACAGACTGGCGCACCCAGTTGAACAAGCTCCTGCCTGTAACCCTCAACGAAGTGCGCATTGGCAACGGACGGATTACCTTCAACAACTTCAACTCCACGCCCAAGGTGAAAATCGAGGCCGACCAGGTCAACGCCAGCTTCTATAACCTGACCAACGTGGTAGATGTCGAAGGCAATCGTGACGCCAGCTTCGAAGGCAAGGCGCGCCTGCTGGGGCACGCCAAGCTGGAAAGCACCGCCCGCTTCGACCCGTTCAACAACTTTCAGGATTTCGACTTTCGCCTCAGAGCGACCGGCATTCAGCTGAAAAGGCTCAACGACTTCTCATCGGCCTACGGCAAGTTCGACTTCAATGCGGGCAACGGTGACCTCGTGATTGAGGCTCAGGCCGACAAAGGCCAGTTGAGCGGCTACATCAAACCGCTGCTGCGCAACGTCGACGTGTTCAACTGGCACCAGGACGTCGAAGACAAGGACAAGGGCGTGTTTCGCTCGATCTGGGAAGCGCTGGTCGGTACCAGCGAAACCGTGCTGAAAAACCAGCGCCAGAACCAGTTCGCCACCCGTGTCGACCTGAGCGGCAGCGTCAACCAGCAGGACATCAGCGGCCTTCAGGCGTTCTGGCAGATTCTGCGTAACGCATTCGTACAGGCGTTCAATGCGCGTTATGAGAGCAGCAAGGATTCCTAGTCTTTCTTGTCCGCACGATAAACGCCTGTATTTTCGGCAGCCTTTGAGGGCTGCTGGAGCGCGTCCCATCCAAGGCATGCGAGCGCCAGTGTACGAGGTGTCGCTTCGCGCGCATTGCTGTAACGAGTGATGCTCCGCGTGCTGACACCCAGCGCTTGCGCGGCCTGCGACAAAGGCAAACCGGTACGCGCACGCCAGCCTATGAAAATTCGTGTGTTCTCATCAGTTGCAGCCTGCGCCTGAGCGTCAAGATACAAAGTATCCGCACCTATCTGGATGTCGGGCTCCGGCCACTCGACCGTCCAGCCATCATCGCCCACCTGCGCGCTGGCGAATGCATCGGGATCCTTCAAGAGATGAAGCCCTGGCCAGGCATGCAGGTCCTGACTCATATCGAGTATCAACTGCTGATCATTGATAAATGTCAGGGCAAGACGGTAATCGGGCAAGGCCTGAACATGTTTGAGACGGGGTCGTTTCATGGATGCCATCGTCTCCAGTCCTCCATCAGTGCTTCACGGTGAATACGTATCCATTCGAGCGCTTCCTTCAAAACAGCAGCCGGGGCGTGACCTTTAAGGACTTCTATCCTTTCCAGACCGATCAGTACATCCAGCCCACCTCCAGTCAAATGGACGTGCGGTGGCAAATGATCTTTCTCCCTGAGCTGAATTCTGTATTTATCCCTGAATCTGTGCTTGGTAGACATGCCGCATGGTATCGCCAAATTAGCGATACCTGAAGCCTGCGTTACAATTTTGCGCAGTCAAACCGTGACGCCCCATTCAAGAACTGAATGGGGCGTCTGCGTTCACAGGGGTCCGGTACGCACGTTATAGTCTGGGCATATTCGCCACTATTACAGCGTGCGGGCTCTTCGCCCCGCATGGCCTGCGAGAGGATTCATCGATGAAGTTTGAAGGCACCCCGGCATACGTCGCCACCGACGATCTGAAGCTTGCGGTCAACGCGGCGATTACTCTGGAGCGTCCGCTGCTGGTCAAGGGTGAGCCCGGCACCGGCAAGACCATGCTTGCCGAGCAACTGGCCGAGTCATTCGGTGCCCGGCTGATCACCTGGCACATCAAGTCGACCACCAAGGCCCATCAGGGGCTTTACGAATACGATGCCGTCAGCCGCCTGCGTGACTCGCAACTGGGCGTGGACAAGGTTCACGACGTGCGCAACTACTTGAAGAAGGGCAAGCTCTGGGAAGCCTTCGAGTCCGAAGAGCGCGTGATCCTGCTGATCGACGAAATCGACAAGGCCGACATCGAGTTTCCCAACGATCTGTTGCAGGAACTCGACAAGATGGAGTTCTACGTTTACGAAATCGACGAGACCATCAAGGCGAAGCAGCGCCCGATCATCATCATTACCTCGAACAACGAAAAAGAGCTGCCGGACGCCTTTCTGCGTCGCTGCTTCTTTCATTACATCGCCTTTCCGGACCGCGCAACGCTGCAGCGCATCGTCGATGTCCACTATCCCACTATCAAGAAAGACCTGGTCAGCGAAGCACTGGACGTGTTCTTCGACGTGCGCAAGGTGCCTGGCCTGAAGAAAAAGCCTTCGACCTCTGAACTGGTGGACTGGCTCAAGCTGCTGATGGCCGACAACATCGGCGAAGCGGTGCTGCGCGAGCGCGATCCGACCAAAGCCATTCCGCCGCTGGCCGGCGCCCTGGTCAAGAACGAACAGGACGTACAATTGCTGGAGCGACTGGCGTTCATGAGCCGTCGCGGCAATCGCTGATCCTCTTCATTTACCCTGCTACGAAAAAGGGCGACAGCCATGCTGCTCAACCTGTTCAACGAAATGCGTGCGGCCAAGGTGCCGGTGTCCCTGCGCGAGTTGCTGGACCTGATCAATGCGCTGAAACAGCGGGTCATTTTTGCCGACATTGACGAGTTCTACTTTCTGGCGCGCACGATTCTGGTCAAGGACGAGCGCCATTTCGACAAGTTCGACCGGGCGTTCGGTGCCTACTTCAATGGCCTGGAAAAGCTCGACGATCACTTGCAGGCGCTGATCCCTGAAGACTGGCTGCGCAAGGAGTTCGAGCGTTCTCTGAGCGAAGAAGAGCGGGCGCAAATCCAGTCACTGGGCGGCCTCGACAAGTTGATCGAAGAGTTCAAGAAACGTCTGGAAGAACAGAAGGAACGCCATGCCGGTGGCAATAAATGGATCGGCACCGGTGGCACCAGCCCGTTCGGCTCGGGCGGTTACAACCCTGAAGGCATCCGGGTCGGCGACGCTGGTGAACGCAAGGGCAAGGCCGTCAAGGTCTGGGACCAGCGCGAGTACAAGAACCTGGACGATCAGGTGGAACTGGGCACGCGCAATATCAAGGTTGCCTTGCGCCGCCTGCGCAAGTTCGCTCGTCAGGGCGCAGCGGACGAGCTGGACATCGACGGCACCATCGACCACACCGCCCGCGATGCCGGCCTGCTGAACATCCAGATGCGCCCCGAGCGGCGCAATACCATCAAGTTGCTGCTGCTGTTCGACATCGGCGGCTCGATGGACGCACACGTCAAGGTCTGCGAAGAGCTGTTCTCGGCCTGCAAGACCGAGTTCAAGCACATGGAGTATTTCTACTTCCACAATTTCGTGTACGAATCGGTGTGGAAGAACAACCTGCGCCGCGGCTCGGAGCGGACCTCGACCCAGGACCTGCTGCACAAGTACGGCGCGGACTACAAAGTGATCTTCATCGGCGACGCTTCGATGGCGCCTTACGAAATCACCCAGCCCGGCGGCAGTGTCGAGCACTGGAACGAAGAAGCAGGCTATGTGTGGATGCAGCGTTTCATGGCCAAATTCAAGAAGATCGTCTGGATCAATCCTTACCCGAAAGACACGTGGGGCTACACAGCCTCGACCCATATCGTCCGCGATCTGGTGGAAGACCACATGTATCCGCTGACACTCCGCGGCCTGGAAGAAAGCATGCGCTACCTGGCCAAATAAGCGGATGTCAGTGTAAAAAAGCCAGTCATCGACTGGCTTTTTTCAACCCGACCAACAGCACGTTCATTTTGTAACTTCGAACTACGCTCAGGTTTCTGACATCCATTCAGACGGTCATGTGCTGACTGAGTAAGTCGTTCTGCCGTTACTCCATCGTTTTGCCTGAGCAACCGTCGCGACTTCGCGGGTTACTTATGATTGAAACGCTCGGGATCATGCAACCTTATTTTTTTCCGTATATTGGTTACTTCCAGCTTATTGCCGCAGTGGAGCGCGGACTGGTCTTCGACATCGTCAAATACAAACGCAAGAGCTGGATGAACCGCAACCGGGTACTGGACGGCTACGGGGGGTGGCAGTACATAAAGGTCCCGGTCAGCGCCAGAGACGGGACGCTGATCAAGGACGCCACGATCACCGATTGCAGCGCCGCCCACACACGCATCAGAAACCAGCTGGAACACTATCGCTGCAAGGCGCCGTACTTCAGGCAGGTGATACAGTTGATCGACCTTACCTTCGACTCACCGGACATTACTCATATCAGCGATTTGAATACACGCTCATTGAAAGTGGTGTGTGATTATCTGGGTCTGCCGTTCAACTGGAAAGCCTGTTCCGAGATGAAGTTTGACTTGCCAGTCATTGAGCATGCAGGACAGTGGGCACTGGAAATCAGCACCTTGATGGAAGCTCGCCAATATATCAACGCCACGGGCGGCCGCGATATATTTGTTCCTGGCGAATGGCAGGAACGCAGTATCGAACTTCGCTTCCTGGAGCCCTCTTCACTCAGTTATAACGTGGTGGCACCTTTCGACTTTATCGAGAATCTTTCGATACTGGACGTTTTGATGTGGAACGATCCTGAAACAGTGCTGGCTTATATACGCAATGAAACAAGGGCCGCCCCATGATCGGCCCAGCAGCATCACCCATGTTTCATGTGTTTTACAGTTTGATGCGGTTCTGCTCAGCCGACGGCTCGCCAAGGGCTGCGCAGATACGCTGGACGCCGACATCACAGTTCAATAACAGGCTGCCCATGGGCTTTCTCCTGTTTGGGTGAGAACCAGACTGACGCCTAGCGCCAGTCCCTTTCCAGCTGCGGCTTGCGACGTCCGCCGTTCACGACCCAGCCGAGCAACAGCACAAGGCTTTCGATCATCAGCGCCAGCAGCAATGCGCTGATGATGCCCCAGGCGATGACTTCAGGGGCCAGCAGGACTTGCCAGGTGTAGCCGTTGAAGGTCTCGCGACGGATATCGGGATCGGACGAAGTGGCGACATAGAAGGCCCGCGAATACCACGGTCCCTGCAGCCCCAGCCACTGACGCTCCAGCACGTGGGTGCGGGTCAGCAAGGTCTCGATGTTATCGGCATCGCTACGAAACACCGGATCCTCACTGCTGCGGTAATGCTGAATCAGCGCCTGGATATCACCCTTGAAGAACTGCGCAGCGGTGTTGTTGTAGCCCTTGATCGCTTGCTGGGCTTCGATCAGGTGCGCTTCTACACGCTTGCTGTAGTCACTGATGAAGCCGGGCACTTGAACGCCGAACAGCAGACCCGCCGTGAACAGGACCAATCGCAGATAACTTCGCAGCATGAACATCCCTCTTGCGTTGAATTCCGTGTGACCGTGCGCTTATGGCATGACCGGTTCGGTCGAACCCTTGCAGACACATTCGCCCTTGCGCCACAGACTCCACTGGCCCGGCTCGTAAGCGTTCCAGTTTTCGTTCGCGGTCAACGGCTCGGTGGCAATGACTGTGACCACATCATGCGGCGTGGTTTCCGCCTGAAAATCGACAATCACGTCAACGTCCTTCAATCGGGCCGGACCGAAGGGTGCGCGTCGGGTGATCTGGACCAGTTTGGTGCTGCAGAAGCAGAACAGCCAGTCGCCGTCGCTCAACAGGCAATTGAACACGCCTTTGCTGCGGTATTCGGTGCAGGCCTGGATCAGCGTCGGCAGCAGTTGCTCGACTTCGACCGGCTCGGGAAACGCTTCACGCACACGGTTGAGCAGGTCGCAGAATGCCGCTTCGCTGTCAGTATCACCCACGGGTCGATAGAAGGTGACACTCGGACTGAATTCGGCCAATTGGCCGTTGTGAGCGAAACACCAGTTCCGGCCCCACAGCTCGCGCACGAAAGGATGCGTGTTGGACAGGCAGACCTTGCCGACGTTGGCCTGACGAATGTGGCCAATCACGACTTCGCTTTTGATGGGGTAACGTTGCACCAGTTGCGCGACTTCCGACTCGCAGCTGGCGGCCGGGTCCTGAAAAAGGCGCAGGCCTCGGCCTTCGTAGAAAGCAATGCCCCAGCCGTCACGATGCGGGCCGGTCTTGCCGCCCCGCTGCATCAGCCCGGTAAAGCTGAAAACGATGTCGGTCGGGACATTGGCGCTCATGCCCAGTAGTTCACACATGTTCAGGTTCTCGCTTCAGGACGTTTTGCAGCAGTCATGCGCTGCACGTTGCAGCGCAGGCCAACGAAGCGGGACGCTACAGACGCGGCTCGACCCGTGCGCCGCGTGCCGACGTGGCAGGAGACGGTGCAGCGGGCTTGCGAGCGTAACGCTCGTCACTGGCAAACGGATCGTCTTCGGCGTCTGTATCGACAGGTTCTGCAACCGGCGCGGGTTGACGCGCCTTGCGGCTTCTTTCGATCGGCCAGCGAATGAGCACGAACAGCAGGTAAGCACCGAAGGCGAACATGCCGTACATCGCCAGATCGGAAACGGCGGTCCAGACGTTACTGCCTACCTTGAACATCAGGTCCAGCGCAGTGATGGCAACTGCCGGAGCGTAAGCGTCCTTGAGAGGATCAACCAGCGTCGGTGTGAGCAGCAACACGGCGGCGATGACACGCAGCGGCTCCTTGAGGTAGCGCCACATCCAGCCGGTCATCAGAAACCATACCAACAGGCAGCCCAGCGCGGCGAAGGCGTAGAGGCTCCAGGCGATCAGATAGTCGTTCTCGGTCATGTCGTCCGTTGGCAAGGCAGGTAAAGAGGCGCTTATGATAACGGCTTTTCACTGGCCCGGCTTGCCTGGGTTGTTCAATCGGCGCAGCGTGTCTTCATAATTCATCTGATTGCCACTTTAAAAGAGAGCCCCGCATGTCCTTTTCGAATGCCACCTCACGCGCCCCGATCGCTCGCAAGGCCGAAGGCTCGGATCCCTACGCCTGGCTGCAGAACCGCGACACCGAAGAGGTGCTCGACTATCTGAAAGCTGAAAACCAGTACCAGGAAGAGCAACTGGCGGACCAGCGCGCGCTGCGTGAAACGCTGTTTCAGGAAATCAAAAGCCGGATTCTGGAAACCGACCTGTCACTGCCCTCGCCCTGGGGTCCGTATCTGTATTACACGCGCACCACAGAGGGCGACGAGTACGCACGCCACTACCGTTGCCCGCGTCCGGCGGACGACTCGAACACAGTCGACGAAAGTCGGGAAGAACTGCTGCTGGACCCCAACGTGCTGGCCGACGGCGGATTCTTTTCACTCGGCGCTTTCAGCATCAGCCCCGACCATCAGCGCCTCGCCTACAGCCTGGACACCAGTGGCGACGAGGTTTATCTGCTCTACGTCAAGGAACTGAGCAATGGCCAGGTCAGCAGCCTGCCGTTCGAGGATTGCGACGGCAGCATGACCTGGGCCAACGACAGCCAGACGCTGTTCTTTGGCGAGCTGGACGACACGCATCGTCCCCACAAGCTGTATCGCCACACACTCGGTAACGGGACCGCTGACCTGGTGTTCAGCGAGCCGGACGGCCGCTTCTTTCTGCACTGCTTCCGCACCAGTTCCGAACGTCAACTGGTGCTGCTGCTGAACAGCAAGACCACCAGCGAAGCCTGGGTGCTGGACGCCGAGCATCCCGAGCAGGCTTTCGTCTGCCTCGCGCCACGCGTCGAAGGCCATGAATACTTTCCTGATCACGGCCTGCTCGATGGCATCTGGAGCTGGTTCATTCGAAGCAACCAGAGCGGCATCAATTTCGCGCTGTACCACGCTCCCGAGAAGGCGACCGGCGTTCCGACCCGTGATGACTGGCAGACGCTCATCCCGCACAGCGATTCGGTGATGCTCGAAGGCGTCGGCCTCAACGCAAGAGGTCTCAGCCTGAGCTTGCGCGAAGGCGGCCTGCCGATCATCGAAATCCGCCCTCAGGATCTGCCCGCCTATCGGGTGCAACTGCCAGACGCGGCGTACAGCCTTTACGTGCAGGACTCGCTGGAGTTCGACAGCCCGCGGATTCGCCTGCGTTACCAGTCGCTGAACCGTCCGCCGCAGGTCCGGCAGCTGGAGCTGGCAACCGGCGAGCAGGTTGTGCTCAAGGAAACGCCGGTGCTGGGCACCTTCGATGCCGATGCCTACGTCAGCCAGCGCCTGTGGGCGACTGCTGCTGATGGAACCCAGGTGCCGATCAGTCTGGTGGTCAAACGCGAATTGGCCGGTCAGGCGACGCCGCTTTATCTGTACGGCTACGGTGCCTACGGCGAAAGTCTGGACCCATGGTTCTCCCACGCTCGCCTGAGCCTGCTGGACCGGGGCGTGGCGTTCGCCATCGCGCATGTGCGCGGCGGCGGAGAGTTGGGTGAAGCCTGGTATCGCAACGGCAAGCAGGAACACAAACAGAACACCTTCGGTGACTTCATTGCCTGTGCCGAACACCTGATTGCCGAGGGGCTGACCCGCTCCGAGCAACTGGTGATCAGTGGCGGCAGCGCGGGCGGCCTGTTGATGGGCGCGGTGCTCAATCAGCGTCCGGACCTGTTCAAGGCGGCGATTGCCGAAGTGCCGTTCGTGGACGTGCTCAACACCATGCTTGATCCCGAGTTGCCGCTGACCGTCACCGAATATGACGAATGGGGCAACCCGCAGGAGTCCGAGGTCTACGAGCGCATCAAGGCCTACGCGCCTTATGAAAATGTCAGCGCCCAGGCGTATCCGGCCATGCTGGTGATCGCCGGTTACAACGACAGCCGTGTGCAGTATTGGGAAGCGGCCAAGTGGGTCGCGAAATTGCGGGCCACGAAGACCGACGACAACCTCTTGCTGCTCAAAACCGAACTGGGTGCCGGGCACGGCGGGATGAGCGGCCGCTATCAAGGCTTGCGCGATGTGGCGCTGGAATACGGATTCATCTTCAAGGTATTGCAAACCGGCGAATGAACTTGGCATCCAACGCCTGTCTTACTAGCATCGGGGGCAAGGATCTGCCCCCCTCACTGAAGCCTGAACACAAGACCGAACCATGTCAGAACAACTGTCCAACCTGAACAACGCCATACGCGACATGCTGCTGGACTGCGGCCTGTTCGACACCCTGTTGCCGAGCGATTTCCTCGCCGTGGCGGGCTACTTCAGCATCACCGACATCGAAAAGGGCGAAGCAGTGTTTGCCGAAGGTGATGCCGGAACGTTCATGTGCATCATCCATCAAGGCACGGTGTCCGTGCAGAAGCTCAACAGTGAAGGCCAGCAGGTCGAAATCGCCACCCTGCGCCGTGGCCGGGCATTCGGCGAGATGGCGGTGCTGGACGGCGAACGTCGTTCGGCCAGCTGCATCGCGGCGACCAGTTGCCAGTTATTGAACCTGGGGCGCGACTCGTTGGACAAGATGCTCGATGAAGCACCGAAGATCGCCGCCAAGATCATTCGCGCCCTGGCCATTTCGCTGTCGCGACGTCTGCGCATGGTCGACGGCCAATTGCTCTCGCAACAGGTGTGAGTTTGTTCATCCGGCGCTAAACTTGCCGATATTCCGCTTTCAATGCGCACACGAACAGGTGACACCATGAGCACGGCCAACCCGCCTTCCAACACTGCCAAGCTGGACCGTATTCTGGCCGACGCCCAGCGCGACCGCGAAATGGGCTACCGCGACAAGGCCCTGCGCATGTATCCGCATGTCTGCGGGCGCTGTGCCCGTGAGTTCGCCGGCAAGCGCCTGAGCGAACTGACCGTTCACCACCGCGACCACAACCACGACAACAACCCGCAGGACGGCTCAAACTGGGAACTGCTCTGCCTGTACTGCCACGACAACGAACACTCCCGTTATACCGATCAGCAGTACTTCTCCGACAGCTCCCTCAGCTCGCCGAAAGCGTCCAAGGCGACGCACAACCCGTTTGCTGCGCTGGCAGGGTTGATGAAAAAGGACGAGTGACGGGAACGGCTGCCCTGGTCGTTCACAAAGCATCTGCGTCATCAGACCCATTTGGGACGCAGAGCGTCCTGGGATGCATGCCCACGCAGAGCGTAGGCACGATCATCGTCTATTCCTCGCACTGATCGTTCCCACGCGATGGCACGATCAGTGGTGAGGCGGATTTGACGTGGCGCAACCTGACTGAAATGTAATCCCCTCGCCTTCCGCCTTGTGGCATCTTTTCGCCAGATCCGCAGGCTGTCCGGCCTGCGCCGAACCGACCGAACGGATACGCCATCATGCTTCCCGGAACTTCAAGACGCACCTTCGTGAAAGGACTGACCGCAGGGGGTCTGCTGGGCGGGCTCGGGCTCTGGCGCAGTCCGGTCTGGGCCGCGCCGCGTCAAGGTGAATTGCTGGAACTGTCAGGCACTGAATTCGAGCTGCTCATCGGCGAAACTCCCGTCAACCTCACCGGCAGCCCGCGCACCGCCATGACCGTCAACGGCGGCCTACCCGGCCCTCTGCTGCGCTGGCGCGAAGGCGATACCGTCACGCTGCGGGTGAAGAACCGGCTCAAGGACAACACGTCCATTCACTGGCACGGCATCATCCTGCCCGCCAACATGGACGGCGTTCCCGGCCTGAGCTTTGACGGCATCGCCCCGGACGGCCTGTACGTTTACCGTTTCAAGGTCAGACAGAACGGCACCTACTGGTACCACAGTCACTCGGGCTTTCAGGAACAGGCCGGGGTCTACGGGCCGCTGATCATCGACGCCAAAGACCCGGAGCCGTTCAGCTACGAGCGCGAGCACGTCGTCATGCTCACCGACTGGACGGATGAAGACCCGACGCGCTTGATGAAAAAGCTCAAGAAGCAGTCCGACTACTACAACCAGAACAAGCGCACCGTGGGCGACTTCATCAACGATGTCAGCGACAAGGGCTGGAGCAAAACCGTTGCAGACCGTGCGATGTGGGCGCAGATGCAGATGGATCCGACCGATCTGGCTGACGTCAGCGGCGCCACTTACACCTACCTGATGAACGGCCAGGCGCCGGACATGAACTGGACGGGCCTTTTCAAACCGGGCGAGCGAATCCGTCTGCGCTTCATCAACGGCTCGTCCATGACCTACTTCGATGTGCGTATTCCCGGCCTGAAGATGACTGTCGTTGCCAGCGACGGCCAGCACGTCAAACCGGTGAGCGTCGACGAGTTACGCATCGCAGTGGCCGAAACCTTCGACGTGATCGTTGAACCTGCCGACGGCGCCTACACGCTATTCGCCCAGTCGATGGACCGCAGCGGTTTTGCGCGAGGCACACTCACCAGCAGGCCAGGCATGAAAGCAGATGTGCCGTCCCTCGACCCGCGCCCATTGTTGAGCATGGACGACATGGGCATGGGCGGCATGGATCATGGTGCAATAAACCACGGCAGCATGAATCACGACAGCATGCAGGGCATGGACCACAGCCAGATGGGTCACGACATGCAAGGCATGGATCACAACGCCATGCCCACGAACACCCCACAGTCGCACCCGGACAGCGAAACCGACAACCCGCTGGTCGACATGCAGGCCATGAGCACCTCACCCAAACTCGAAGATCCGGGTATCGGCCTGAGAAACAACGGCCGCAAGGTACTGACCTACGCCGACCTGTACAGCACGTTCGACGACCCGGACGGCCGCGAGCCGAGCCGCACGATCGAGTTGCACCTCACCGGTCACATGGAGAAATTCGCCTGGTCGTTCGACGGCGTGAAGTTCTCCGATGCAGCGCCCCTGAAACTCAAATATGGCGAACGAGTTCGTGTGGTGCTGGTCAACGACACGATGATGACGCATCCGATCCACCTGCACGGCATGTGGAGCGATCTGGAAGACGAGCACGGCAGGTTCAAGGTGCGCAAACACACCATCGACATGCCACCGGGCTCAAAACGCAGCTATCGCGTGACCGCCGATGCCCTCGGGCGCTGGGCGTATCACTGCCATATGCTTTATCACATGGAAATGGGCATGTTTCGCGAAGTGCGGGTAGAAGAATGAAGACTCAAATGTTGACCCAGGTTCCGGGCCACCCTCGCCTGCCGATGGTGCTGATGGGCCTCGGCATGATTCTAACGGCGCAGGCCAGCGCTGCCGACATGCAGGGCATGGACCACGGGATGGATCACTCCAGCCACGCCATGCCAGAGACAAAACCAGTGCAGTCCACGCCCGACCAGAGTCGAACGCCGATTCCGGCTATCACCGATGCAGACCGGGCGGCGCTCTATACCAGCCACGACGGGCATCAGGTACACGACGCAGCCATCAATTCCTACTTTCTGGCCGAGAAGCTGGAATGGCAGAACGCAAACGACGGCAGTGCGCTGGCCTGGGATCTGTCCGGCTGGATTGGTGGCGACATCGACAGGCTGGTGCTTCGCTCGGAGGGCGAACGCGTGAACGGCAAGACCGAGGAAGCGGAACTGCAGGCGCTATGGGGACACGCTGTCACCTCGTCGTGGGACGTGGTCGTCGGTGCGCGCCAGGATTTCAAACCAGGCGCTCCACAGAGCTGGGCGGCGTTTGGCGTGCAAGGCTCGGCGATTTCCGATCTCGACGTTCAGGCCACCGCCTTTCTCGGTGAAGCCGGCCAGAGCGCTGCACGGCTTGAGGGCGATTACGACCTGACGCTGACCAATCAACTGATCCTGCAGCCCACTGCCGAAATCAACGCCTATGGCAAGGACGATCCGCAGCGCGGCATCGGCTCCGGCCTGTCGAGCACTGAACTCGGGCTGCGGCTGCGCTACGAACTGCGTCCGGAGTTTGCGCCTTACATCGGCGTGACCTGGAATCGTACCTACGGTAAGACGGCCGACTATGCCCGAGAGGAGGGTGAGGACGTCAACGACGCGCGGCTGGTGGTTGGGGTACGCATGTGGTTCTGACGCCGGGCAGTCTTGTATAATCGGCGGTTTTCCCCAGAGCACCCTTCCTGTGGCCAACAAACGTTATGCCTGCATCGGTCTGTACAACCCCAAGTCCCCGGAAAACGTCGGCTCCGTGATGCGCGCCGCTGGCTGCTACGGCGTGGCTTCGGTGTTCTACACCGGCAAGCGTTACGAGCGGGCGCGGGACTTCATCACCGACACCAAGAAGATCCATCAGGACATCCCGCTGATCGGCATCGAAGACCTCAAGAGCATTCTGCCGCTGGGTTGCATCCCAGTGGCCGTCGAGCTGGTCGACGGTGCCAGGGCGCTGCCGGAATACACGCATCCTGACCGGGCGCTGTATATCTTCGGCCCGGAGGACGGTTCGCTGGATCAGGACATTCGTGACTGGTGCGAAGACGTGGTCTACATCCCCACCGAGGGTTGCATGAATCTGGCAGCCACGGTCAATGTCGTGCTGTACGACCGTAT
The DNA here is from genome assembly GCF_030209155.1 of Pseudomonas sp. fls2-241-TYG-175. Lineage (NCBI taxonomy): Bacteria > Pseudomonadati > Pseudomonadota > Gammaproteobacteria > Pseudomonadales > Pseudomonadaceae > Pseudomonas > Pseudomonas sp. fls2-241-TYG-175. Next base: position 79,924 of record NZ_JARVSO010000004.1, read on the forward strand.
GGCAAAGGGTATCAATACCCGCTCCGGCCCGCAGTTCGGTCGTGAGAAGGTCGATCCGTCCAGCGAAGGTTGAAGCAAAAGCATTGAACCAGTCTCGCTGGCGGGCAGTCAGTTTCTCTGAACCGACTTACACCACTCTGGAGAGCCACCATGCGCGACACCCCGATTATCGAGCGTATCGACACACCCGAGCCGTTTCAGCCGCATCCCGATCAGAACGTCCAGGGCTGGGAGCGTATCGGCTCGCTGGCAGGCGGCGTCCTGATGATGGGTAAAGGCGTGCGTCGCGGCGGATTCCTGGGTCTGATTCAACTGGCCATTGGCGGCGCGGTTCTGGCACGCGGCATCACCGGTCACTGTTCGGCCAAGAGCCTGATGGAAAAAGGTCGCAGCGACCTGCAAAGCGCACGCTCCACCATCGAACGTGCCGGCGCAGAGCTGAGCGAGCTACAAGCCAATGCCGAGAAAGCCGTGAAAACCGCGACCGTCAACGGCATCGACGCACTCACCGAGCCCAAGTCCGGCGTCTGATCACTCAGCCCGCACGAAAGATCAGGTGATCCTCCCAGTCGTCCTCGGCCACGCTCAGCTCACTGAGCATGCGTCCTGACTGGGAGATACGCTCGTGATGTACCGCATCGCGATCACCGCATACCAAGTGATGCCAGAGCGGCAAGTCCTTGCCCTCGCTCACCAGCCGATAGCCACAGGTCGGCGGTAACCATTTGAATTCATCTGCCTGACCGGGCGTGAGCTGAATACAGTCCGGCACCGAAGCACGGCGGTTTTCGTAGTCCGAACACTGGCAGGTCTTCAGGTCCAGCAGCTTGCAGGCGATACGCGTGTAATACACGCTGTTGTCTTCTTCATCTTCCAGCTTTTGCAGGCAGCACAATCCGCAGCCATCGCACAACGACTCCCACTCGGTGCTGTCGAGCTGGTCGAGTGTCTTGCGGATCCAGAAGGGTTCAACTTTGGCGGCCATGGTTCGGACAACGGTATCGGCTGTGGAAAAGGCCGCCAGTCTAGTGGCACATCGAGTGCGGGCCAAGCACTTGCGACTGCCGGTAGCGAAGCCCTTGTCAGCAGGAAGGCAAAACAGTAGCGTTAGAGCGCTTTCAATGCGCCTACGCGATGCCTGCCGACAACGGCCCATCGAGTCACGCTCCCTTTGCCCTTCTCTTCTTCAGGACTCTCATGAGCACAAACTCTCGCGTCGCAGAACATGCCATCGACCCGCAATTCACCGAGCGCTGGTCGCCCCGCGCCTTTACCGGCGAAAGCATTCCCGAGGAAACCCTGCTGAGCTTTTTCGAAGCCGCACGCTGGGCACCTTCGGCCTACAACTCGCAGCCGTGGCGGTTTCTGTACGCGCGTCGCGATACGCCGAACTGGGAGCGTTTCCTGACCCTGCTGAACGAGTTCAACCGCGGCTGGGCACAGCATGCTTCGGCACTCGTGATTGTCATCTCCAAGACCACCTTTACCGCACCCGGCGCGACCGAAGAAGGCCCGGCGCTGTGGCACACCTTCGACACTGGTTCTGCGTGGGGTTATCTGGCGCTGCAGGCCAGCCTGAGCGGCTGGCATACCCACGGCATGGCCGGGTTTGATCAGGATCTGACCCGCAAGGAACTGAAAATACCCGAAGGCTATGCCCTGCATGCCGCCGTTGCAGTGGGCAAACTGGGCGACAAGTCGACCCTGCCTGAATACCTGCAAGGCCGCGAAGCCCCAAGCCCGCGCCTGCCGGTTGCACAGCTGGTGGCAGAAGGTGATTTTTCGCTGTAAGGGAATCTGGCGCCTCTGTCCTGGACGCGGAGCGTCCTTAGAGGCATTCCCACGCAGAGCGTGAGGAACGATCCTGGTCCGTATGCTGATCGTGCCGACGCTCTGCGTCGGCATGCAGCCCGGGACGCTCTGCGTCCCATCAATACCCGCGTGAAAAATCCACTTCCCCGCGCAACGCCTCACCGGCGTTGAACGCTTTCAGGTTTTCGACGAACAGGTCGGTCATGGCCACCGGTGATGTCGGTGCGGAGCTGTGTCCGGTCAACAGCAGGCCATAGGCCGTCCAGAACGGATGACGCTGGGGCAACGGCTCCTGCCGGCAGACGTCAATCACAGCCCCCGCCAGATGCCCTTCCTTCAGGGCTTCAACCAGATCGGCATCGACCACGGCTGCGCCACGTCCAACGTTGAGGAACAACGCTGTAGGCTTGAAGCTGGCAAACAGCTTGGCGTCATACAGGTCCTGAGTGTCAGGCGTATTGGGCAGCAGGTTGATGACGTAATCCATGTCGCCAACCAGATTGTCGATATCGGTCAGCGCCGACACCTCGACAAAAGGCGCCTGGGTACGCGCCTCGGAGGCCACACCGAACACCTGCACACCGAACGGCACCAGAAACTCGGCCACGCGCTGACCGATATCACCGGCACCGACGATCAGCGCCTTGCGTCCGGCCAGGCTCTGGCCCGGACGATTGTCCCACTTGCGTTCGACCTGACTCATCAGACGCGCCAGCACTTCACGCTCGTGACCGAGCATGTACGTCAGCACAAACTCAGCCATGACCTGCCCGAAGATCCCAACGGCACGGGTCAGGCGATAGTCACGGGAAAGGCCCGGGATCAGCAGCGGCGTGATGCCCGCCCAAGTGGATTGCAGCCACTGGGGTTTGTGCCCCTGGCGCAGCAGGTTGGCCATCAGATCGGGCTGTCCCAGCCAGACCGGACAGTCGCTGGCCATGCGGGACAGCTCAGCCGAATCGCCGCTGCTCAGGACTTCCAGATCAGGCGCAGCCTTGCGCAGCAACTGGGTGTAAAGGGGGTAATCGTGCTCGGCAATCAGGACGCGCATGCTTCAGAAACCTTAAAAACGGGACAGACGACCCACGCCAGACGCGGGCCGCTTCAAACGTGGAGACCGATCACATCGGATCGTTGCGACGCAGCAGCTCTTCGGGCAGATGCTCGATGTACTCATCTTCGGCCGGTGGCATCTGCAAGTGATAGCCCTGAGCGTCGAGGTTTTCCAGCACCTTGTGGATGTCCTCACGCGCCAGCGCCCGCTCGGGGCTGAGCACCAGATCGAACGCGTGATGCGGCGTGCCAAACGCGGCCAGCAGTTCTGGCGGTACACGCTTGAGCACGTCGCTTTTCAGGACATACAGGTACATTTCATTCTTTTTCGGACTGCGGTAGATCGAGCAGATACGCTTCAAGGCTGTTCTCCCGGCGTTGCCAGGCTGTCGAGCAGCGCCTGGCCCATCAGTTCGCGACGCCAGCCACGCAGCGAATCAGGCAATTGGTAAGGACCATCGGGGTAGCCGCTCTTGAGCAGGGCTTCGAGGGTCTTCTTGCGCAACATCAGCTCGGGCGCCATGTCCAGTCGTTCGGCGAACTCCTGGCCAATGGCACGCAGGCGCTTGAGCGAACCGGCAGCATCGACAGGCAGAGGCTCGGGCAACGCCGGTGGCCACTCTTCGGGCGGCACGCTGGCGGCGGTCTTGATCAGTTCGAGCAGGAATTCGCCATCCTGACGCACGGTGCGCGGGTGCATGTCTTCGATGCGGGCCAGCGCGCCGAGGTTATCCGGCTGGGTCTTGGCCAGCGGCCAGAGCGAGTGTTCACGCACGATGCGGTTGCGCGGCACGTTGCGGGCACGGGCCTGCACTTCGCGCCAGGCACACAAGCCACGCAATACTGCCAACTGGGCACGGGACAGCTTCCAGGCCAGCTTGGCTTCGCGATAGACCTCATAAGGATCGATTTCACGACGCAGGTTGGCAACCAGCTCCGCGCCATCCTCGAGCAGCCACGCGAACTTCTCGTCGGAAAGACGCGGACGCAGGATCGTGAACAGCTCGGCAAGATGCACCGCATCTTCGGCGGCATAACTGATCTGGGTCTCGGACAGCGGACGCTGCAGCCAGTCCGAACGGGTCTCGCCCTTGGGCAGGTCGATGTTGAGGACTTCCTGCACCAGACGCGAGTAGCCCATGGAAAACCCGAGGTTCAGGTAGGCGGCTGCCAGCTGGGTGTCGAACAGCGGAACCGGCAGGCTGCCGGTCAGGCGCAACAGCACCTCGAGGTCTTCGCTGCACGCGTGAACGACCTTGATGACGTCAGGGTTCTCAAGCAGCGCAGACAGCGGCGCCCAGTCGTTGATCAACAACGGATCAATCAGCCAGGCACGCGAGCCGTCGCCGATCTGCAGCAAGGCAGCGATGGGGTAAAAAGTGTCGACCCGCATGAATTCGGTGTCGAGCGCAACGAACGGCAGAGACTGCCACTGAGCGCAATGCAGGGCGAGGCTGTCGTCGTCGCGAATCCAGTGAATATCGATGGCCACACGGCTCTCCCTTGAACAATGGCGCGCAGTATATATCGCCGCCGGGTGTTATCGCGCATCTGTCGTCCCGGTCATGCGCATCTTGATGAAAATGATTGCAGTAATGCCGCAAACCCGAGGCTGACTGCGCAGTGATCGGCCTCATTGAGCGCTGGCTGCCACCTCGCTGCGGCAGCCGGCAAACAGGTCCAGCGCGGGGTTGTAGACCTTGGTGTCGACTTTCAACAGGCCCAACATGGAATGAAAGAGATTGTCCTGGCTGAGCGGCGTATTGCGTTCCTTGGCCAGGCATTGTGGCGTGACCGCGTAAGAACGCTGGTAGCTTTCCGACAGCCAGATGAGCATGGGCACATGTTTTTGCTGGTCAGGCGCCAGCAGATACGGCGTGCCGTGCAGAAACAGGTTGTATTCGCCCAGCGATTCGCCATGGTCGGACAGATAGATCATCGCGGTGTCGACCTTGTCCTGATGGGCGCGCAATACGTCGATCAATTTCGATAGCACGTGGTCGGTGTACAGCAGCGTGTTGTCGTAGCCGTTGACGATACTGTCGCGGCTGCAGTTGTTCAGCGCGTTGCTTTCACACACCGGCGTGAATTTTTCATATTCCTTCGGATAGCGCTTGTAGTATTCCGGCCCGTGACTGCCCATCTGGTGCAGGACCAGCACCGTATCCTTGTCCAGACTGTTGATGAAGCCTTCCAAACCCTGCAGCAGAATCTCGTCGCGGCATTCGTGGTTATTGCACAGCAGCGGGTCCTTCAGATTGCTGACATCCTGAAAGGCGACACGATCGCAGGTGCCTTTGCAGCCGGCCTGGTTGTCGCGCCACACCACTTGGATTCCGGCGCGCTGGAGCACATCCAGCAGCCCTTCCTGATTATGGGCCTTAGTGCCGTCGTAATCCTTGCGCCCCATGTTGGAAAACATGCACGGCACTGACACAGCCGTTTCGGTGCCGCACGAATACACGTCGGTAAACGCCACGAGGTCGCGCTCGTTGCTCAGGTTGGGTGTGGTATTTCGCCCATAACCCAGGATGCCGAAGTTTTCGGCCCTCGCACTTTCACCGACCACCAGTACGGTCAGTGACTTGCGGGTATGCGCGGCCATTTCTGCAGGGCGCTTCGCGTCCTCGCCGAGCTTGACGAACGGCCGTCGGGCAGACATGACCTGCTCATTCAGATAACCCACCGATGCGCCAATATAGTTGCTGGGCACCACCATCAGGCGAAGTTCATGGTGGTTGCGAAACAGTGAAGAAAGCCCTTGGTAGTTGGCCAGTGCAGCCCCCCCGATGGCGAGACTGCAAACGACGCCCACGACCAGTTTGCTGAACAGTTCACGGTGCCAGCGGCGGTAATTGATCGGGGTTTTCCACAATAGCAGGGACGGCAGGATGCCCAGTAAAAGGATGTAGCCAATCAGCTTGAGAGACAGCAGGCCCTGTACCTCGGTGACATTGGTTTCGGCAAAGTTGCGAAACATGCCTGCATCGATCATCACACCGTATTCGGTCATGAAATAGGCGACGCCTGCGCTGATCATGAACATCAGAATCAGCACGGGTTTCAAGACGCGTCTGAACGCCACCAGCGTCAGGCATATATTGAACACACAGAAGAGCATGACGACGAAGGCCACGCGCATTGCGATGCCTTTAGTGTCAGAGCTGGTGATTGCAATCAGATGCTGCCAGAGATTGAGATTGAAGAACGACAGTAAAAAAACGCTGGCCAGTAATGTGACGGCCTCTGGTCTGACACTTCTGATTTTCGACATCGCACTCTGCTTATCTGATTGATATGTACCGGGTGATACCTGAGCCCGCCAACTTCCCCGGTCGGGCGGACTGTAAGCAGCGCCCTATCAATTTTATGTGAAAAGTGTGCGAACGCCCGGTTGGATTAAGTTTATTTCACGGCGAGACAGGCAGGATTCAGGCAAACCGCTGATTACCCTCATAAAAAAACGCCCCCGCAAGCAGGCTTGCGGGGGCGTAGTTGACACCTTCCAGTCAATCAGACCGAACGGCGGCGATAGGCCCGGTAGTCCGGCAGCCAGAAGTTGCGTTCGATAGAGGCCAGCAACACCTCTTCGGTGGTTTCCAGCGCCAGCCCTTCAGCCTGAGCCTCTTTGGCGACTGCCAGCGCGATCTTGCGGCTGACCTGCTGGATTTCCTTGAGCGGCGGCAGCACCGCGTCGCCCTGCCCTGTCACCATCGGCGAGCATTCGGCCAATGCGTTGGACGCCGCCATCAACATGCGATCAGTGATGCGCGTGGCTTTACAGGCCACTACGCCCAGACCGATGCCAGGAAAGATGTAAGAGTTGTTGCACTGTGCGATATGCACGGTGCGTCCGTTGATCTCGACCGGAGCGAATGGACTGCCGGTGGCGACCAATGCGTTGCCGTCGGTCCAGCGCAGGATTTCTTCCGGCGTGGCTTCGACCTTGGAGGTCGGGTTCGACAGTGGCATCACCAGCGGTTTGGCGCAGTGCTTGTGTACTTCGCGAATGACCTGCTCGGTGAACAGACCCCGCTGGCCCGACACACCGATCAATACGGTGGCGCCAGCGTGGGTGACCACGTCGAGCAGCGTCGGGAACGCGTCGGAGCCCGAGATCCAGCCAGACACGTCGGCCGTCTTCTGCGCCAGACGTTTCTGGAAGTCCAACAGGTTGTCCATGCCATCGGTCAATAGGCCAAAGCGATCGACCATGAAGATGCGCTGACGGGCTTCGCTTTCGCTCAGGCCTTCGATCTGCATCGCCGCGATGATGTGCTCGGCGATCCCGCAACCGGCGGAACCTGCACCGACAAACACGACTTTCTGCTGCCCGAGGCTTTCACCCTTGGCCTTGCAGGCCGCCAGCAAGGTGCCCACGGCGACCGATGCGGTGCCCTGGATGTCGTCGTTGAAGCAGCAGAGCTCGTCACGGTATTTCTCCAGCAACGGCATCGCATTGGACTGGGCGAAGTCCTCGAACTGCAACAGTACGTCCGGCCAGCGACGCTGGACAGCATCGATGAACAGGGCGATGAAGTCTTCGTACTCCTTGCCCGACACGCGCTCGTGACGCCAGCCCATGTACATCGGGTCATCGAGCAGTTCGCGATTATTGGTGCCTACGTCGAGCACGATCGGCAGGGTGTAGGCCGGGCTTATGCCACCGCAGGCGGTGTATAGCGACAGCTTGCCAATCGGGATGCCCATGCCGCCGATACCCTGATCACCCAGGCCAAGAATGCGCTCGCTGTCGGTAACCACGATAATCTTGATGCGGTCCTTGGTGGCGCTGCGCAGGATATCGTCGATGCGGTCGCGTTCAGGGTAGGAGATGAACAGGCCGCGGTGCGTGCGGTAGATCTTGGAGAATTCCTGACAGGCCTGACCAACCGTCGGGGTGTAAATGATCGGCAGCATTTCGTCCAGATGCGAGTCCAGCAGCCGGAAAAACAACGTTTCGTTGTTGTCCTGAATCGAGCGCAGGTAGATATGTTTGTCCAGATCGGTCGCACATTGCTTGTACTGACTGTAGACCCGGGTGACTTGCTCTTCGATCGTCTCTACGTTCTGCGGCAGCAGCCCGATCAAATTGAATTCGACCCGCTCTTGCGGGGTAAAGGCACTGCCCTTGTTCAGCAGGGGCATTTCCAGCAGTGAAGGTCCTGCGTAGGAAATATACAAAGGTCGCGAAGTGTTGGTCATTTTTTCTAATCGCCTTTTTCGTCTACTCATTGATTCTGTGCGTCGACCGGGGCGGGCAGCCTGGCTTTTCTTCTTTTCTTTATGTGCCAGTTCTTTCAGGCCATACCGGACAGGATTCGGTGTTTTAAGTCAGGGCCACATCTTACTCGCCTGAAGGCCGATTGCGGCATTTTGTCACGCAGAGAATGGCAAGATGATGCTACCGGCTCAACAAACAGACATGCTTTCGCGCCTTGCGCAGAGATGGCGCTGCCGGGCATCTTTAACGCTCATTCGATGATTGCGAGACCAGCATGCCTGACCATAAACCCTTCGCCGCCTTTCTGTTCGACATGGACGGCACCCTGCTCAATTCCGTGATTGCCGCCGAGCGCGTGTGGGCGAAGTGGGCACAGAAACACGGGCTGGATGTGGACCGCTTCCTGCCGACGATTCACGGCGTAAGAAGCATCGACACGGTCCGCAAGCAGAACATTCCAGGGATCGACGTGCAGCAGGAAGCGGATGCCATTTCACAGGCCGAGATCGAAGATGTGGAAGGTGTGGTCGCCATAGAAGGCGTGGCTGATTTCCTGGCCTCGTTGCCCGCCGACCGCTGGGCAGTCGTCACCTCCGCCCCGCTCGCGCTGGCGCAAGCGCGCATGAAAGCTGCAGGTCTGGCACTGCCTGAAGTCGTCATCACCGCCGAGGATGTGACGCAGGGCAAACCTGCGCCGGATGGATTTCTGCTCGCAGCACAGCGGCTGGGCGTGGAACCCGCGCAATGCCTGGTGTTCGAGGACGCGCCGGCCGGTATCGCGGCGGGCAAGGCTGCGGGCGCGCGAGTGGTAGTGATCACGGCGGCTCATCTGCATCCCTACGAAGCACAGGACTGGAGCTTGCCCAATTATCTGGGCCTGCAGGTCAGTATCGAGAACGGACAACTCACTTTGATTTCCTGACGCGTGCAGCGGGTCGGCTCACTGATCGAAAATACTGAACCATGGTTTTCACTATCGGCTCAGAAATAGCGAATACGAGAGGTATCTGATTATTGGAGACAAGCATGTCCGACCCAACGAGTAACACATTCATGTCCAATCTCGCGTTCTTCGACCTCCTGCTTGAACAGTTCAGAGGTGCTGAAGGCGAGCTGCCGATGGCAACGGCCTATCTGAGCCAGGCGATTACTGAAGATGATCCTGTCCACAAGGCAGCGCTCATCCGGATCGCCAAGGAAAAGATCAAGAATGCACGGGTTCTTGCGTCGATTCTGCTGGAGCTGGCCAAAGGTCACACATCGAATCTTTCCGGTGGACCTGACAGCGCCGATTTCGGTGCCTTGCTCAAGGGCAAGGGGATTATCAGCAACCCACTGGAAGCGACTGAAGCTTCGGCAGAGCAGATGGACGACAATCCGCAGCAACCCTCAGACAAAGTTCCTGACGCCGCGCAGCTTGGTCACTATCTGCGCTCGAACATTGCCACAGAGGAAAAGCAGATAGCCGTGTATGAGCAACTCACGTCACTCACTTCAGACACACACTTCATCAGCGCCCTTAATCAAGCCAAACGGCGTCAGGTGAAGCACCTGAATGAATTCGAAGCGATGCTGAAAAAAATCAGACGCTGAGCGATCCATCACCAGAGGCCCCGGTATTACCGGGGCGTTGTGCACTGTCTGGAAACTCCCAAAAAGCGCTACTTCTTGGCGATCAGGCCGATGGTGAACCCATCTACCGCAGCAATCCTGCCACGCCACAGGACTCCGGATTCGCAAATCGGATTTCCGTCGCTTGAGTAGGTCTGGCAATCCTTGAGGTGAATAAAGTGAAAGGCGGGTGTGTCTTCGGAGGAGTCGCCAGGCTTGAACGAAAGGATCATTTCCTTCATCGAGGCGTCGGCACCGTTCGCAAACTGGCTAAACGGAGCGGAAATGTCCTCGGCCAATTGTTCGAAATAGGCATCATGGGAAATAAGATTACCTGACACAAGATTGCCACCGACCGTCAGGGTGACGCCCATTTCGACTTTGGTGTTGGCAACAAATTTGACCAGCCACTGCAGCAGCCAATCGATCTGCTTGCCCTGCCACTTGATCTGGGCAACGACATCGTCGTGGTTCTGGTTGGGAGAAGGTTGCGCTTGCTGGGTTTGATCGACGTCCGACATCTGAAAGCTCCTGGCTTCACATAACGTGAACCCAAGGTATAGATCACATCGGCTGAAAGCGAAACCCGGACAGCAGGTAATTCCTCTTTGCATCGCGATACATCACGCATCACTTGAACTGGCGAGTTGGGAAATTACATCAGGACAGTCTCGACACTCGATTTTCCTGCCATTGCACAACCGCGACTTCAGCCAAAACCTGTGAAAAATTAACTGCGACACAACGCCGCATTCGGGTATCGTTTGATAAATTGCAACAAATTGTATCAATACCCGCCAGGCAAGCCTTGGCCAGAACCCGTATAGAAACCGATTGATAAGGGGGGTCCGCGTTGGATCTGTCGTCTGCTGCCTGGGTGTTTCACGACACCCGTCTGATTGTCTGCTGCCTGATTGCAATCGCTACGATCATCGTGTTGATCAGTGCCACCAAACTCCCGCCTTTTCTGTCGATTCTGGTCGGTACGTTCATCGCCGGGATAGGCGCAGGGCTGCCCGCCGAAGCCGTCGCCAAAGCGTTCAGCAAGGGCGCGGGTGGTATTTTGGGCGAGGCCGGCATCATCATCGCCCTGGGTGCCATGCTCGGCGCACTGATGGCCGAGTCCGGGGCTGCGGACCGCATCGCATCTACCCTGCTCGGCCTGGGCAAGGGCAAGATGCTGCCGTGGGTCATGGCTGTGGTGGCGATGGTCATCGGCCTGCCGCTGTTCTTCGAAGTCGGCCTGGTGATGATGGTGCCGATCATCTTCGTCATGGCGCGCCAGTCGGGTCAGCCATTGCTGAAGATCGCCATCCCGGCGCTGGCCGGTATGACGACGCTGCACGCGCTGATGCCTCCCCATCCCGGTCCGCTGATCGCGGTCAGTGCGCTGCACGCCGATCTGGGGCTGACCATGCTGCTGGGGCTTTGCGTCGCGATTCCCGCAGTCATTCTTGCAGGGCCCCTTTACGGTAACTGGCTGTCAAAACGCATGCACATCGAAGAGCCTGCCGATCTGGGCAAGCTGTTCAGCGCCAAGCCTGACGTCAGCCGCCAGCCAGGCTTTGGCACGTCGTTGCTGATCATTCTGTTGCCGGTGATTCTGATGCTGGGCAGCACACTGGCCAAAGTGGCGATGGAGCCCGAAAGCAGCGTTGCGCTGACCTTGAAATTTCTCGGTGAACCGCTGGTTGCACTGAGCATCGCCGTGCTGGCGGCAACCGTGTGCCTGGGCTGGGCCAATGGTCTTTCTCGTGAACACGTCGGCGGCACCTTGCGCAAAAGCCTGGCGCCGATTGCCGTGTTGCTGCTGACCATCGGTGCCGGTGGAGGCCTGAAGCAAACGCTGCTGGATGCGGGTGTCAGCCAGACCATCAGCAAAGTGGCCGAAGGCGCGCACATGCCGTATCTGCTGCTGGCCTGGCTGATTGCCGTTGCGCTGCGCCAGGCCACCGGCTCCGCCACCGTGGCAACGACTACGACAGCAGGCATCCTGGCTCCGATGATGGCAGGTCTTGCCCCTGTCGAGGCCTCGCTGGTGGCGCTGGTGATCGGCGCAGGCTCGGTGTTCTTCTGCCACGTCAACGATGCAGGGTTCTGGATGGTCCGCGAATATTTCGGCCTGCAGCTGAAACAGACGCTGTGGGTCTGGTCGGTGCTGCAGACCATCGTCTCGGTGGTCGGACTGGTGGGCACGTCGCTGCTGTGGTATTGGCTGACGTAAGAGATGACGGTATGACCGCTCAGCTTGTGCCATGTCAGACGGACACCAGCCTTTCATTCCCACCCTGCTGATACTCCCTCGGCGTGCAGCCGAACTCGCGGCGGAACACGGTGTGCAGGTACTGCGCCGAGGTGAAGCCGCAATCGCGGGCAATGTCGGCAATGGCCGAATCGGTATTCTCCAGCCCGCTGGCCGCTGCGGCGAGCTTGAAGCGCAGGATTTCGTCGTGGACGCTGCAGCCCCGCACCTTGCGAAAGTGCGACTCCAGCGAAGAGCGCGAAATTCCGACATAGGCTGCCACCTGCGCAGTCTTGATGCCTTGGCACGCGTACTGGCGGATGAACAGCAGCGCCTGCATCACGTATGGATCGCCCAGAGGTTGGTGCAGGCTTGAAGCCTGAACGTTGATCGCATCGGGTGGTATCAGAATCTGCGTCCCGGCGGACGGCATGCCGTGCAGCATTTGATGCAGCAGGTGCGCAGCCGTCCGGCCCATGGTTTCGGTGCCCTGGATCACCGAACTCAGCGGCACTCGGGTCAGAGTGCGGGTCAGCGGGTCGTTGTCGATGCCGATCAGCGCCACCTGCTCCGGCACGGCAATGCCCGCTGTCAGGCAGGCTTGCAGCAACTGTCGGGCGCGGGCATCACTAACCGCGATGATGCCAATCGGCTTGGGCAGGCTTTGCAGCCAGGCGATCTGCTGCTCGACGGCGCTGTCCCAGAGCGGCGCGCTGGTGCCCATGCCACGATAGATATCGACGTGCAGCCCGTCGCGCTGCAGCAGCCTGCGAAACGCCTTCTCACGCTCCTGCGCCCAGCGATTGGCCTGTGACTCCGGCAGGCTGAAGCAGGCGAAACGGGTCAGCCCCGCTTCTATCAAGTGCTCGTACGCCAGCTTCATCAGCGCGTCATTGTCGGTCGCGACGTAAGGAATCCCCTTCGGATACGCTCTGGCGTCCTGATAACTGCCGCCCACGGCCACGACAGGCAACTTGATCCCGGCCAGCGCCTCGCCAATCAACGGATCGTCGAAGTCGGCAATGATCCCGTCACCCTGCCAGCGCTCGATACCACGCAACCGACAAAGGAAGTCCTCCTCAAGGAAAAGGTCCCAGGACGCACGGGTGCTGCTCAGGTAATTGCCGATGCCGCTGATGATGCCGCGGTCGTAGATCTTGCTGCCATTGAACAACAGGGCAATGCGGTGAACAGGAGGGACGGTCTTCATTGTTTTTATAGTGATCCGGTAGCGGAGCCATGAGCTGAGACTAGGCGCGTGGTCGCCATATCTCAACTCAAAATCGCACTGCCTGTTGGTGACTTTCATAATCCATGGCGACAGGGCCATTGCTAGTATCGGAAAACCGCCAAGAACAATAAGGAACACGCCCATGTCGTACTTCCCCACTGTCGACAGGATCGTTTATGAAGGTCCTGCCAGCGATTCGCCCTTTGCTTTCCAACACTACGACGCCGACAAGCTGATCCTCGGCAAACCCATGCGCGAGCACCTGCGCATGGCCGTCTGCTACTGGCATACCTTCGTCTGGCCAGGCTCGGACGTATTCGGTGCAAGCACCTTCAAGCGCCCCTGGCAGCACGCCGCAGGCCCGATGGAGCAAGCCATCGGCAAGGCTGAAGCGGCCTTCGAGTTCTTCTCCAAGCTGGGCATCGACTACTACTGTTTCCACGACACTGACGTGGCGCCGGAAGGCAGCTCGCTGAAGGAATACCGCAACAACTTCTCGCAGATGATCGATCACCTGGAGCGCCATCAGGAAGAGACCGGCATCAAACTGCTGTGGGGCACAGCCAACTGTTTCAGCAACCCGCGCTTTGCCGCCGGAGCCGCCAGCAACCCGGACCCTGAAGTGTTCGCCTTCGCCGCCGCTCAAGTGTTCAGCGCCATGAACGCCACCCAGCGCCTCAAAGGCTCGAACTACGTACTGTGGGGCGGCCGCGAAGGCTATGAAACCCTGCTCAACACCGACCTCAAACAGGAACGCGAACAACTGGGCCGCTTCATGCGCATGGTGGTCGAGCACAAGCACAAGATCGGTTTCAAGGGCGATCTGCTGATCGAACCCAAGCCGCAGGAGCCGACCAAGCATCAATACGATTACGACAGCGCCACGGTTTTCGGTTTCCTCCAGCAGTTCGGCCTGGAGAACGAGATCAAGGTCAACATCGAAGCCAACCACGCAACCCTCGCCGGGCATAGCTTCCACCACGAAATTGCCACGGCGGTCTCGCTCGGGATCTTCGGCAGCATCGACGCCAACCGCGGCGATCCGCAGAACGGTTGGGACACAGATCAGTTTCCAAACAGTGTCGAAGAAATGACCCTCGCCACGTACGAGATTCTGAAAGCAGGCGGCTTCAAGAATGGCGGCTTCAACTTCGACTCCAAGGTTCGTCGCCAGAGCCTGGATGAAGTTGATCTGTTCCACGGCCATATCGCGGCCATGGATGTCCTGGCCCTGTCACTGGAGCGTGCAGCCGCGATGGTGCAGAACGACCAGCTTCAGAAATTCAAGGATCAACGCTACGCAGGTTGGCAGCAGCCGTTTGGCAAAGCTGTGCTGGCGGGCGATTTCAGCCTGGAGTCGCTGGCGCAGAAAGCGTTCGCCGACGAACTGAATCCTCAGGCAGTCAGCGGTCGACAGGAGATGCTCGAAAACGTGGTCAATCGGTTCATCTACCGCTGATCAAACGCTGTAATGGCTAGACTTTGGAGAGAGCTGCAGGCCCGGCGCAGCGGTTACATTCTCGCGACAAATCTCTGCTCGCAGCGTCTCGCAACTCTCTACAGTTTTACCGGCAACCTGCTCCACGTCATGCAGTGTCTTTCAAACAACAATAAAAGGACGCACCACCATGAAAAAACTACGGCTCACGTTACTCGCCAGTGCGCTGGCCCTGCTCTCGCTTCCGGCCATGGCCGATTCCGCCAATCCGAAAATCGGTTTTTCCATCGACGACCTGCGCCTTGAACGCTGGTCCCGGGACCGTGACTATTTCGTCGCGGCAGCGGAAAAGATGAACGCCAAGGTCTATGTGCAATCCGCAGACGCCAATGAGCAGAAGCAGATTTCGCAGATTGAAAACCTCATTTCCCGCGGCGTCGATGTGATCGTCATCGTGCCCTTCAACGCCACCGTACTGACCAATGCCGTCGCCGAGGCCAAGAAAGCCGGGATCAAGGTGGTGTCCTACGACCGGCTGATCCTCAACGCCGACATCGACGCCTACATCTCCTTCGATAACGAAAAGGTCGGCGAGATGCAGGCCAACGGTGTGCTGCAAGCTGCGCCGAAGGGCAACTACTTCCTGCTCGGCGGCGCGCCCACCGACAACAACGCCAAGATCCTGCGCGAAGGCCAGATGAAAGTGCTGCAACCGGCCATCGACAAGGGCGACATCAAGATTGTCGGCCAGCAGTGGGTCAAGGAATGGAACCCGACCGAAGCCCTCGCCATCGTCGAAAACGCCCTGACCCGTAACAACAACAAGATCGACGGCATCGTCGCCTCCAACGATGCCACGGCAGGCGGCGCCATTCAGGCCCTTGCTGCGCAGAAACTGGCGGGCAAGGTACCTATCTCCGGTCAGGACGCCGACCTGGCAGCAGTCAAGCGCGTGATCGACGGCACCCAGACCATGACCGTCTACAAGCCGCTCAAACTGATCGCCTCGGAAGCCGCCAAACTCTCGGTGCAACTGGCACGCAATGAGAAGCCGACCTATAGCTCGCAGTACGACAACGGCAACAAGAAGGTCGACACCATCCTGCTCACGCCTACTCCGTTGACCAAGGACAACATCGACTTGCTGGAAAAGGACGGCTTCTACACCAAGGCGCAGATCGCCGGGCAATGACCGATCAGGCTCGCTTGAACGCCTGAGGATGAACCGCAGGACCGGATGAGACCTGTCCTGCGATACGTCTTGTGTTGCCTCTGTGTGAGTGCCTCGCCATGTCCGATTATCTGCTGCAAATGAACGGCATCGTCAAAACCTTCGACGGCGTCAAAGCCCTGAACGGCATCGACATCAAGGTCCGCGCCGGTGAGTGCGTCGGTCTGTGCGGCGAAAACGGTGCAGGTAAATCCACGCTGATGAAAGTCCTGTCAGCGGTTTATCCCTACGGCACCTGGGAAGGTGAAATCCTCTGGGACGGCCAGCCGCTCAAGGCGCAATCGATCAGCGAAACGGAAGCCGCAGGCATCGTCATCATCCATCAGGAACTGACGCTGGTGCCTGACCTGTCGGTGGCCGAAAACATCTTCATGGGCCACGAACTGACCCTGCGCGGTGGACGCATGAACTACCCGGCGATGATCCATCGCGCCGAAGCCCTGATGCGTGAACTGAAAGTGCCGGACATGAACGTCGCCCTGCCAGTGTCACAGTACGGTGGCGGCTACCAGCAACTGGTGGAGATCGCCAAGGCGCTGAACAAACAGGCGCGGCTGCTTATCCTGGACGAGCCCTCCTCGGCCCTGACACGCTCGGAAATCGACGTGCTGCTGGACATCATTCGCGACCTCAAGGCCAAGGGCGTGGCGTGCGTTTATATCTCCCATAAGCTCGATGAAGTCGCTGCGGTATGCGACACCATTTCGGTGATTCGCGACGGCAAACACATCGCCACCACCGCGATGGCCGACATGGACATCCCGAAGATCATCACCCAGATGGTCGGCCGGGAAATGAGCAACCTCTACCCCACCGAACCGCACGACGTGGGCGAAGTGATGTTCGAAGCGCGCCACTTCACTTGCTACGACGTCGACAACCCGAAGCGCAAACGTGTAGACGATATTTCATTCGAGCTCAAGCGCGGCGAGATTCTGGGCGTTGCCGGGCTGGTCGGTGCCGGACGCACGGAACTGGTCTCTGCGCTGTTCGGTGCCTATCCCGGTCGCTACGAAGGCGAGGTCTGGCTGGAGGGGCGGCAGATCGACACGCGCACGCCACTCAAATCGATTCGCGCCGGGCTGTGCATGGTCCCGGAAGACCGCAAGCGTCAGGGCATCATTCCGGACCTGGGCGTGGGCCAAAACATCACCCTCGCCGTGCTGGACAGCTACTCGAAGATGACCCGTATCGACGCTGAAGCCGAACTGGGCAGCATCGACCGGGAAATCTCGCGCATGCACCTCAAGACCGCGAGCCCGTTCCTGCCGATCACCAGCCTGTCCGGCGGTAATCAACAGAAGGCTGTTCTGGCCAAGATGCTGCTCACCAAGCCGCGCGTGCTGATCCTCGATGAGCCGACCCGAGGCGTCGATGTCGGAGCCAAATACGAGATCTACAAGCTGATGGGCGCGCTGGCAGCTGCTGGTGTGTCGATCATCATGGTGTCCTCGGAGCTGGCCGAAGTGCTGGGCGTCTCCGACCGCGTGCTGGTGATCGGCGAAGGTCAGTTGCGCGGCGACTTCATCAATCAGGATCTCACCCAGGAACAGGTGCTCGCCGCCGCGCTCAGCCATCCCGATGGCCATAACAATAATGATCGGAAGACCGCGTAGATGAATCAGGTCAAACAGCTCTTTTCCCGCTACAAAATGCTCGCACTGGTCATCGCCGTGGCGATCATCTGGCTGTTCTTCAGCTGGCAGACCGAAGGCGGCTTTCTGACCCCGCGCAACCTGTCCAACCTGCTGCGGCAAATGTCGATCACCGGCATCCTCGCCTGCGGTATGGTGCTGGTAATCATCAGCGGCGAGATCGACCTGTCGGTAGGCTCATTGCTCGGGCTGCTGGGCGGCCTGGCGGCGATTCTCGACGTGATCTATCACATACCGCTGCTCGCCAACCTGAGCATCGTTGCCTTGTGCGGACTGATGATCGGCCTGGCCAACGGCTACATGACCGCCTACCTGCGCATCCCGTCGTTCATCGTCGGCCTGGGCGGCATGCTGGCGTTCCGCGGCATTCTGCTGGGCATCACCGGCGGCACCACCATCGCGCCGGTCTCGCCGGAGTTGGTGTACGTCGGCCAGGGCTACCTGCCACATGCGGTCGGCACGGGCCTGGGCATCGTCCTCTTCGCCCTCACCTTGTTCCTCACCTGGCGACAACGCCGCAACCGCGCCCTGCACGGCCTGGCCGCCCACTCCATGGCTCGTGACGCCACCCGCGTCGTGCTGATCGGCGCCGTGGTGGCAGGCTTCGTCTACACCCTCAACAGCTACGACGGCATTCCGGTGCCCGTGCTGCTTCTGCTGGTCCTGCTGGGCGTATTCAGCTACGTCACCAGCCAGACCGTGTTCGGCCGCCGCGTCTACTCGGTGGGCAGCAACATGGAAGCCACACGCCTGTCCGGCATCAACGTACAAGCCGTCAAACTGTGGATCTTCGGCATCATGGGCGTCATGTGCGCCCTTGCCGGCATGGTCAACACCGCCCGCCTCGCGGCAGGCTCGCCGTCGGCCGGCAACATGGGCGAACTCGACGCCATCGCTGCCTGCTTCATCGGCGGCACCTCCATGCGCGGCGGCTCCGGCACAGTCTACGGCGCACTGCTGGGGGCACTGGTGATCACGAGTCTGGACAACGGCATGTCCATGCTGGATGTGGACAGTTACTGGCAGATGATCGTGAAGGGCAGCATTCTGGTGCTGGCGGTCTGGGTGGATGTGAGTACGCGGACGGGGCGGCGGTAGCCGGAGTTGGGGCTCTATGAAGGGCTAGGAATTAAAGCTTCGCAGTAGGCGTGGATTATGTTCCGACCCGAGCATCCACCTGCTGGTTGAATTTCACCATCTCTGCGCTGACCCGGGCAGATTCAGTGGCGTCCAGCACTACCTCACCACAGATCAGGCAGTGATTGCCTGAGACCGATGAGATGACCATCGATTCTGATTTATACGAGTGCGGGATGTTGCGGGTGCAAGACGTCAAGTCAGCGGTACGACACGTTGGACAGTTCATGTCATGGTTACTCGATAGGAGCAGTGAGCGTTATCTAAATCGGTAAGCGTCACGCAGGGTCGCTTTGATAGCAGCATCCTTACGCAGAATTGCCGAACTGAACAACATAAAATCACCTAAATGCTGGGTGATCATAAAAACCACTGTTGGCAATTGCAGCGTCTGGTAATCATGCACAGCGATGTTGCGAAACCCCACCATATTTTTCATCCTCGGCAGCAACAGTGCTTCCAGCCAGCCACCACGATGAAGCAATTCGAAAACATCGCGAGCGTCTTCCGGGACGCCAAGGCCTTCCCGTCGGATCAGATGCTGGCCCATGTCGAGAGCGGCCACGCAGGCACGTTGGATGTTGAAAATAGCGGCATCCTGGCGCGTGATGTCAGCTCCGAACGTACCGGGTTCTTTTTCGTATTCATCTCGTGCTCTTGATACAGAGCGCTCGATGGAGGCTGCTTTGAAGGTCAGCACATCATCGCTCATCACCAGTCCCTCTAGATTTTTTGAGCGCCCGTCAGCACAGCGTTTATTCAAAATTGCTCCCATATTGCTATCGCCCCTTCACTTAGCCCGACTCGCGGCACGAGCAATCCATCTGGCTTTGACCGATTCCAGATCGACTGTCCTATCTGCCTTGACTTCGGCAAGGCCCTCATCCGTGGCATTGAGATTGTGCGTTTCGACTTCAACGTAGCGAGACAGAGTTCGTCTCAAGTGGTGATGCCGATCACAACCTGTGGCGAAGGCCAGCTGGTCGAGCATTTCGACCAACTCATCTTCAACATGAATGACAAAACAGACAATTTAAGCAAAACCTCCAAGCCATCAAATTCATAAAAATCCCTGGCCTTAGAAGAATTGAAAGCCGGGTACGCGATCACATCAACCGTTTTTGTCCTTTTCTGTGGCCGCGTGCTCAGTCTGAACAATGGTCCATGCAAAACCTGGCTCATCGTTTGGCGGTGCATCTCGTCAAGAATGATCTTGCGCGCCCCTCAAGGTAATTTTTCTGAACGAGTCTGATACAGTCGTTTCCGTTAGATTCATCGACAAGGAGTCAAAAATGGCAAAGCCCGCTGCGCGTGTCACAGATCCGACCAGTTGCCCGATGCCTGGGCACGGTCCGCAATCTATAGCCTACGGATCTCCAGCTTGCGCCACAGGCGTTGTTCTGACAGGAAGCGGCATCACGACGAAGGGCGCTGCAACTACATTCGACGCAGAACTAGAGAAGCTGATCCATTGGTACTGACTTCTACGGAACGAGCGAGAATACAAATCGCGCTAGCAGAGGCTTTTGTAGACAACAATGTCGATTATGCGTCCATCGCGGAACGGGTCAGGGGTTACGATTCAGGGGTTATCGAAGAAATTTTGTATTCGGAAGTCGCACCGGTTTGCTTCAGCAACCTCGAAACGCCCGTACCTTCTGTTTGGACCGGATTCAAGGATGAGTGGTTATTGGATGAAATAGCCAAAGAGCTGAAGTCGCGCGAGAACAGCCGGCTACGGCGTAGCTTCGACTTGGTGAAGGTTAGATGGTTACGGTATAGCTACGGGTATATTTGGGAGGAAATTATGGCGTTTCGTCAGCTAGAGTGAACTGATTGCAGAAACTACGGGATACAGATATCCAGGGCCATAATTACTCAGCACGTGTACCGACGTGTGGGGGAAGTCGTAAATCCGACCAAATGAAGCAAGCACGCGGAAATGATCATTATTTTGACCACAAAAAAACCCGTAGCTGGATCAGCTACGGGTCTTTATTTGTATGGCGGAGAGATAGGGATTCGAACCCTAGGTACCGGTGAAGGTACAACGGATTTCGAATCCGTCCCATTCGGCCACTCTGGCATCTCTCCAACGGCGCGCATCATAACAGCATCGAGACGTAACGCGAAGCCCTAAGGCCATTTTTTTTCGTGCTATCAAACGCTTGCGTCGTTTTTTCAGCTTAAAGCGGTACGCCCAGACGGTTGGCGACTTCTTCGTAGGCTTCGATGACGTCACCGAGGCCCTGGCGGAAGCGGTCCTTGTCCATTTTCTTGCGGGTGTCCTTGTCCCACAGGCGGCAGCCGTCGGGGCTGAATTCGTCGCCCAGAACGATTTCGCCGTGGAACACACCGAATTCAAGCTTGAAGTCGACCAGCAGCAGGCCTGCGTCGTCGAACAGCTTCTTCAGAACTTCGTTGACCTTGAGCGACAGCTCTTTCATGCGGACCAGTTGCTCGGCGGTGCCCCAACCGAATGCCACAACGTGGGATTCGTTGATGAACGGGTCGCCCTTGGCGTCGTCCTTGAGGAACAGTTCGAAGGTGTACGGATCGAGCTTTGTACCCTCTTCGATGCCCAGGCGCTTGACCAGGCTGCCCGCGGCGTAGTTACGCACAACGCACTCGACCGGGATCATGTCCAGTTTCTTGACCAGGCACTCGTTGTCGCCCAGCAGCTTGTCGAATTGGGTCGGAACGCCCGCTTCTTCCAGCTTCTGCATGATGAAGGCGTTGAACTTGTTGTTCACCATGCCTTTGCGGTCCAGCTGTTCGATGCGCTTGCCGTCGAACGCCGAGGTGTCGTTACGGAACAGCAGGATCAAGCGGTCAGCGTCGTCGGTCTTGTAAACCGATTTGGCTTTGCCGCGGTAGAGTTCTTCACGTTTTTCCATGATGGGCTCCGCTTGCTAAGTAGTTGGGCTAGGCGATGTGTCGCCAGTCGAGCCCTGAATCTTGATCGGCCAGTTGCAGCCAGTCCGGGTCGCACCCAAGGGTGTCGACAAAACATTGCCGGGCCAGATGCGGCAGGTTGTTCTTGCTGCTGAGATGAGCCAGCACGAGGTGCTGCAAGCTTTGCCATCCCAGCTCGCTCACCAGGTTGGCGGCCTGATGGTTGTTCAAATGTCCTGTTTCACAGCCTACACGCTGCTTGAGAAAGACCGGGTAATGGCCTCGGGCAAGCATGTCGCGGCAGTGGTTGGCTTCGATCATCAAGGCATCCAGGCCGTGATAACGCTGCAGCACGTTCGGGCAATACGACCCCAGATCGGTCAACAGGCCAAAGCGGCGTCGCCCGTCATTGAAGACGAATTGCGTGGGTTCGAGCGCATCGTGCGAGACGGACACCACATCGATGTCCAGCGCGCCGACCTGCAATCGCTCGCCACCTGTGAGCAATCCGGCCGCCTCGACCGGCTTGCGCATCCCGCGCAAGGTGCCACCACTGAGGTAAACCGGCAAATTGTAACGCCGAGACAGCAAACCCACGCCATGCACGTGATCGGCATGTTCGTGGGTCACCAGAATTGCGCTCAGTTGCTCGCCCGCGACACCCAGGCGAGCCAGGCGTCGCTCGGTTTCCCGCAGGGAGAAACCGCAATCGACCAGCACGTACGTATCGTTGCTTGCGACCAGCGTGCCGTTGCCACGGCTGCCGCTGCCCAGAACCGCGAAGCGCACTTAACCCAGGTTGTCTTGAATAACGCTCAATACGCGGCGGGCAACATCTGCCGGCGCAACGGTATTGATGTTCTTCTCGACCGTGACCTGAACGTTGTCACCCACCTTGCTCAGGCGAACCTGATAGCGCTCGGCGCGTGCATCGATCTCTTCCTTGCTGCTCTTGCTGCCGAACATGCGGCCGAAGAAGCCAGGCTCGTTTTCAGGCTTCTGGGCCTTCTCTGCGAGGTTGATGTAGTACAGGCCCAGGCTGCGGTTGATGTCTTCGACACGCCAGTCACCCTGATCCAGCGCACGGCCAACACTCGACCATGCACGATCCAGATCGGCACCCAGGTTCAGGACCGGGTTGCCGCTGCCGTCTTCGCTCAGGGCGACACGGCTCGGGGTGTCGAAGTCACGCGCAGCCAGCAGGGAGATGGAACCGCCCTTCTCGGCGTTGCGGCTCATGCTGGCCAGCAGATCGTCGGTCAGCGCTGCGTCCAGACCCAGGTTGGTGGTGCGATTCGGGAACGCCACATCAGAAGTGCTGCCTGCAGGGCGTTCGACGCTGACCACATAGACTTCGCTGGTGTTGCGCTGTACGCCCGGTTCGATACGGACCCGCACGCGGGTTTCCGAGTCGGCCGACACGCCGCTTGCAGTCAGGCGTTTGGCCACCGAAGCGGACAGTTCGTCGAGGCGCTGCCAGGATGAGCTGAATTCACCGGTCTGCGGACGCTCTTCAGCGATGCGGAAACCGTTGTCTTCGAAGTACTGATGCGCAACCGGCCAGACTTCGGCAGGCTGGCGCTGAGCCAGAATCCAGTGAGCGTCACCGCTCTTCTGCAGACTGAAGTCGCTGGACTCGGAGGCGGTTCCCAGCGGCAACGGACGCGGAACGACGTATTCGCCGTCCTTCTGCGTGCTGTCGGCGACGTTGCGCGGGATCGGCAGCAGCGGGTCAAGGCGCTTGACGCCGGAGACGTCGGCAGGCACCTGCATCGGTGCTGTCTGGGACGCTTGAAGGTAATCACTGCCGCGATCACGGAAATAACCGTCTTCGCCCCAGAGCCAACCGCAACCGCTGGTGCTGGAGATAATCAAGGCAAGTGCAGAAAGTCCGGCCAATCGCTTCATTGCGTAGTACTTCCTCAATTAAACCAGGACGCCGGACTGGCGCATGGCCTGTCGCAGCGGTTCGTGACAGGCTTCGCTGAGCCAGGTGAGCGGCAGACGGATACCGTCCGGCATCAGACCCATTTCATGCAACGCCCACTTCACGGGGATAGGGTTGGATTCGATAAACAGTGTGTTGTTGAGCGGCATCAGCTTTTCGTGGATCGCACGGGCCGCTTCGGCATCGCCACGCATGGCCGCAGCGCACAGATCGCTCATGGCGCGCGGTGCAACGTTAGCGGTGACGGAGATATTGCCCTTTCCACCCAGCAGCATCAATTCGACGGCAGTGGCGTCGTCGCCGGAGTAGACCAGGAAGTCGCTGCTGACGCCTGCAAGGATGTCACGGGCGCGCTGCAGGTTACCGGTGGCTTCCTTGATGCCGATGATGTTCTTCACGGCAGACAGGCGCACCACGGTCTCTGGCAGCATGTCGCAGGCAGTACGGCCCGGCACGTTGTAGAGAATCTGCGGAATGTCGACCGCATTGGCGATATGGCTGAAATGCTGGAACAGGCCTTCCTGGGTCGGCTTGTTGTAGTAAGGCGTCACCAGCAGGCACGCGTCGGCACCTGCGGTCTTGGCGTTGGTGGTCAGTTCGACCGCTTCACGCGTCGAATTGGCGCCTGTGCCGGCAATCACCGGAATGCGTCCAGCCACCTGATCGACCACGCGACGGATGACTTCGATGTGTTCGTTCACATCAAGCGTCGCCGACTCGCCTGTGGTGCCGACGGCAACAATGGCGTTGGTGCCCTCTTGCAAGTGGAAGTCCACCAGTTTGCTCAGGCTGTCCCAGTCCAGACGACCTTGTGCATCCATGGGTGTGACCAGTGCCACCATACTGCCCGCAATCATGCAACCGCTCCTGCCGGAAAAAGAGAGCCGTAATGGTACTGGCGCTATCATGCTTGTACAAGCGAAGTACCGCGCTCTGAGCATTCCCCTGAGCGATGGTTTTCGCTACCCTTCGTCCTTTGATCGGTACTGGTCACCTGCGCACCTCGCTCAATCGGTCGAATTTGTCGCCAGAAGCCCCGCCCCAGCGCGTTCCAGCCCAGCCATGGCCAGGCCATGCACGCCAGACGCACCGGGGCTCAGGTCGGTGTCTCGCGCTCTCGATTGTCGAAAAAGCCCCGCAAGACCAAAAAAGTACCGACCGCTCATCGTCTAGGAATGCTGCATGTCGTCCACCCCCACAGTTCGCGAACAATTCCTTGTCATCAGTGCCCTTGGCGCAAACCCCATGGAGCTGACCAACGTCCTGTGCCGAGCCAGCCATGAAAATCGCTGCTCGGTGGTTACCTCGCGCCTGACCCGCCACGGCGAGTGCAGCGCACTGATCCTTCAGGTTGCAGGCAGCTGGGATGCCTTGGCGCGCCTTGAGACCGGTCTGCCGGGCCTTGCCAAGAAGCATGCGTTCACGATCAGCGTCGTGCGCAGTGCCACCTCCGAGAGCCGCCCGGAAGCCCTGCCCTACGTGGCCTACGTCAGCTCGGCGTACCGCCCGGACATCATCAATGAGCTGTGCCAGTTCTTCATCGACCATAACGTCGAACTGGAAAACCTGATCTGCGACACCTATCAGGCCCCGCAGACAGGCGGCACCATGCTCAACGCCACCTTCACCGTCACGTTGCCTGCCGGCACGCAAATCAGCTGGCTGCGTGATCAGTTCCTCGATTTTGCCGACGCACTGAATCTCGACGCGCTGATCGAACCCTGGCGCCCACAAGCCCCGATGTAAGGAATCCTCATGGCCGTTGCAGTAGATCAATCCGTTCCCGACTTCCAGGCAGCCGCCACCAGCGGCCAGACCGTCACCCTGTCAGAGCTCAAGGGCCAGCAGGTGGTGATCTATTTCTATCCGAAAGACAACACGCCGGGCTGCACCACGCAGGGCCAGGACTTTCGCGATCACATCGCGCAGTTCCAGGCTGCCAACACCGTCGTGCTGGGCGTGTCCCGCGACAGCCTGAAGACCCACGAGAATTTCAAGGCCAAGCAATCGTTCCCGTTCGAGCTGATTTCGGACAAGGACGAGGCGGTCTGCCAACTGTTCGACGTGATCAAGCTCAAGAAGCTGTACGGCAAGGAATACCTTGGCGTTGATCGCAGCACCTTCCTGATCGACAAGGAAGGCGTGCTGCGTCAGGAATGGCGTGGTGTGAAAGTGCCGGGCCACGTGGCCGAAGTGCTGGCCCAGGCTGAAGCCCTGAACAAGGCCTGATGTGACACATCGCTGCGGCGCGCAATGCACCGCAGCGACATTCGCCCGACGCTACAGCAGTGGGGCCACTGTCGGCTCATTGCGCGGCCAGGCATCGAGGACGGCCTTGAACAGGGTCGCCAGCGGAATCGCGAAGAAAATCCCCCAGAAGCCCCACAAACCGCCGAACAGCAATACGGCGCAGATGATTGCGACCGGATGCAGGTTGACCGCCTCGGAGAACAGCAGCGGCACCAACACGTTGCCATCCAGCGCCTGAATGATGCCGTGCACCATCATCAGGTAGATGAACTGATCACCCCAGCCCCACTGAAACAGACCGATCAGCGCAACAGGCACGGTCACCACCACCGCGCCCACATAAGGCACGACCACTGAAATACCGACCAGCATCGCCAGCAGCGCGGCGTAATTGAGCCCCAGCGCGACAAACGCGATGTAGGTCACGCCGCCACAGATGAAGATCTCGATCACCTTGCCACGGATATAGTTGGCGATCTGGCGATTCATTTCTTCGGCAACGCGAGTGAGCAGCGCCCGCTCGCGCGGCAGATAACCCCGCGCCCAACGCCCGATCATGCGGCGGTCCTTGAGAAAGAAGAACACCAGAATCGGCACCAGCACCAAGTAGATCATCAGGTTGACCACCAGCGGCAGACTCGACAGGGACAAGGTGACTGCCAGTTGGCCGAACTTGCCGATCTCGCCGCGCGCCACCTCGATGGCCTGCAGTACCTGCTCGTCGGACACCAGATGCGGGTAGCGCTCCGGCAGCAACAACAGGAGGGACTGCCATTTGGCAAGCATGCCCGGCAGTTCGTTGAACAGCGTGATGAGCTGGTGCCAGAGCAGTGGCACCAGCACCAGCAGGAACACCAGCAGTGCGCCGATGAACAGGGCGAACACGAACCCTACTGCGGCAACCTCCGGAATGCGAAAGCGCTCCAGAAAATTGACCACGCCCTGCATCAGGAACGCCAGGACCAGCCCGGCCAGGACTGGCGCCAGCATGCCGCCCAGCGTGAGCACCAGAGTGAACGCCAAGAACAAAAGAACAGCCAGCACCACGGCTTCTTCATCAGAGAAGTAGCGCTGCACCCAACCGCGAAGCACATTGAACATCAAACATCCTTTTCGAAAAAATCGCGGCAATCAGGCTTTGCGCAGCCAGTAACGATAGACACCCGCCTCCACTTCTTCATGCACAAGTTCATGGCCAGCCAGTCGGGCAAACGTACGGAAATCACGCTGGGAACCGGCATCGGTCGCGATGACTTTCAGCACGGCACCACTGGCCAGACGGTTGAGCTCCATCTTGGCCTTGAGCAGGGGCAACGGACAGTTGAGTCCGCTCGCATCAAGCTCGGCGTCACACGCCTCGGGGCGCGCTACTGGGTCAGACATCGTTTCTCTCCTAGCAGACACATCGAATTACAAAGCAGGCTGCGAAAGGCATCGCTGGCCAGCCAGCAAGAATACCTCACTCTGGTCAGCACGCCATTTAGCCAGCTACAGTACAGGCTCTTCAGAAAAGAGCTCCGTGCATGAATTTTTTGCGTCCTACACTGCTCACGCTCGCCTGCCTGTTTTCCGTACCGAGCATGGCCGATGACCTGCCATCCCTTGGCGACGCGAGTTCTTCCATCGTTTCTCCCGAGCAGGAACACAAACTGGGCCGTGCCTGGCTGGGCCTGCTGCGTGGCCAGGTCAGCCAACTGTCGG
This sequence comes from Pseudomonas sp. fls2-241-TYG-175, assembly GCF_030209155.1. NCBI lineage: Bacteria > Pseudomonadati > Pseudomonadota > Gammaproteobacteria > Pseudomonadales > Pseudomonadaceae > Pseudomonas > Pseudomonas sp. fls2-241-TYG-175. Next base: position 107,352 of record NZ_JARVSO010000004.1, read on the forward strand.
ACCCGCAGCTCAAGGATTACGTCGAGACGACAGTCTATCGCCTGGCCGAAACCAGCCAAGTCCAGGACCGGCGCCTCGAATTCATTTTGATCAACAGCCCCCAGTTGAACGCCTTCGCCGCACCCGGCGGGATCATCGGCGTCAACGGCGGTCTGTTTCTCAATGCCCAGACCGAAGGCGAATACGCTTCGGTGCTCGCTCACGAACTCGCCCACTTGTCGCAGCGTCACTTTGCCCGAGGCATCGAAGCACAGCAGCGCATGCAGGTGCCGGTCATGGCCGCCATGCTGGCCGGTATCGTGATGGCTGCCGCAGGAGCCGGTGACGCAGGTATCGCCGCCATTGCAGGTTCACAAGCTGCCGCCATCCAGGAACAGCGCCGTTTCTCACGCCAGAACGAGCAGGAGGCCGACCGTATCGGCATTCTCAACCTGGAAAAGGCGGGTTATGACCCGCGCAACATGCCGACCATGTTCGAGCGCCTGATGCGTCAGTATCGGTTCGATGCCAGGCCGCCTGAGTTTCTGCTGACTCACCCGGTCAGTGAATCGCGGATTGCCGATACCCGCAACCGCGCCGAACAGGCCAAACCGGGCGGCAAGGAAGACAGCGTGCTGTATCAACTGATGCGGGCACGGGTTGCGTTGATCTATGAGGAAACACCCGGCATTGCCGCCAAACGCTTCCGCGCCCAGTTGGTTGAAAACCCGAAATCCGAAGCCGCGCGCTATGGCCTGGCCATCGCACAGATCAAGGGTGGCCAGCTCAATGAGGCCCGCGAGAGCCTCAAGCCACTGCTGGAGAAGTCACCGAATGACATCACCTACAACCTGACGCAGATCGAACTGGACATCACCAACAACCGCCTGCCCGACGCGCAGCAACGGGTCGACCGCATGCTGACGCTGTACCCGAACAACTACCCGCTCAACGATGTGCGTATCGACGTGTTGCTTAAGCAGAATCGCACCGCCGAAGCCGAAAAAAGCCTTGAGGCGCTGCTGAAGACGCGTCCCGATGATCCGGACATCTGGTATGTCGTGGCCGAAACACGTGGCCTGAATGGCAACACGGTCGGCCTGCATCAGGCTCGCGCCGAGTACTTCGCGCTGGTCGGTGACTTCCGTCAGGCCATTCAGCAACTCGATTTCGCCAAGCGTCGCTCGGCCAACAACTTTCAGCTGGCTTCACGCATCGATGCGCGGCAGAAGGACCTGATCGAGCAGGAACGCATGGTCAAGGAAATGATGAACTGACTGCGCTGTAACACCAGTACCGAAAACGAAAAGCCCGACAGTCGAGTCGGGCTTTTTGTTTGCGTTTGTCAGCCCTGTCAGGCATTGCCCGCCTGTCTCATGCGCGCTGCGTGAGTGAAATCCAGCATGCGCTGCAAAGGACGCACTGCATTGGGAATGACTGCAGGATCGACGAATATCTCGTTGGAGCCCTCTCTCAGGCACTGCAACGTGCGTTCAAGGGTGTTCATCGCCATCCACGGACAGTGCGCGCAACTGCGGCACGCCGCGCCATTACCGGCCGTTGGCGCTTCGATGAATATCTTGTCCGGGCACAGCTGCTGCATCTTGTAGAAGATGCCGCGGTCGGTGGCCACGATGAAGGTCTTGTTCGGCAAGCGTTGCGCGGCGGCGATCATCTGGCTGGTCGAGCCCACGACGTCAGCGAGTTCGATGACGGCTTCCGGCGACTCCGGGTGGACCAGAATCGCCGCCTCGGGATACAGCGCCTTCATGTCCTCGAGCTGCTTGGATTTGAATTCCTCGTGGACGATACAGGCTCCGTCCCAGAGCAGCATGTCGGCACCGGTTTCGCGCTGGATATAACGACCCAGGTGCTTGTCCGGTGCCCAGATGATCTTCTCGCCGTTGTCCATCAGGCTCTCGACGATTTCCAGAGCGCAGCCCGAGGTCACGACCCAGTCAGCGCGGGCTTTGACCGCTGCGGAGGTGTTGGCGTAGACGACAACAGTACGCTCCGGATGCTGATCGCAGAACGCCGAGAACTCGTCCACCGGGCAACCGACATCCAGCGAGCACGTCGCTTCCAGCGTCGGCATGAACACGCGCTTTTCCGGGTTGAGGATCTTGGCCGTCTCGCCCATGAAACGCACGCCAGCCACCAGCACGGTACTGGCTTTGTGATTGTTGCTGAAACGCGCCATTTCCAGCGAGTCAGCTACACAGCCGCCGGTTTCCTCGGCCAGCGCCTGAATCACTGGATCGCAGTAATAGTGAGCGACCAGCACCGCGTCCTGCTTCTTGAGCTCGGCTGCGATTTCGGCGCGGTAATGCGCCTGCTCTTCCGGGCTCAGCGTCTTGGGCTGCTTGGCATCAAGATGCGCTTGTACCAGAAAGCGTTCGGAAATCTGTGTCATGTTCGCGGGACCTGAGGGCGCTTGAGCGCGAAAGGCAAGTTTACACCCGAAAGACAGGCATTGAAAAAGCCGGCGGCGCTCATTGTGAGGAGGCCTTCCGGCTTTTGCGCAGGCGGCAGTCCTGCATGTGAAGGCGGGGCCGATTCTAACTTTAAAAAGCTGATTTAACAGCAGTTTTAAAAACAGCCCGAATGATGAGAATGACTCTCGTTTTTTTATTGCGGTATACCGATCATCACTGCGAATCGACTTTCTGGATGCGCGGTATAACAGCTTTGCAGTTACCCGTTATGTCCTCGCCTGAAAAAGCCTTGCGAACAAACTTCAGCGAATCGGCCAGCGAGCCATTTACCGTGCCCGAATGGTCTAACTGCGGATAAAAATGCCATTCGATTCGGCTGCCCGCTTTACAGGCATCAGCCACCAAAGCGGCCTGCTGGGCAACGGAGACTTCATGATCTCGCCCGCCTGTCCCAATAAAGATCGGAATGTCCGACCTCAGCGTCGGATAGGCTGACGCGAGGTTTATCCTGTCCAGAACAGACGCGGGTGAACGTTTGAAACTGTTGTCGAAGGTGAGATTATCCGAAATGACCCTGCGTTCAATGGCATGCAGACAGGCACTCTGGCTGAGTTCGAATGCGGGAATTGCGCGATCGCTCAAATAGTCGGTGGGTACGAAGGATGGGTCAAGCAGCACGCCGGTGCTGAGCCTCAACAGGTTATAGGAAAGTGTCGAAGGCGTTGACCCACCTGCCCCGCCAAGTCGTTTTTGCACGCCGGCGTAAGGCGTACCTGTCGCCACTACGCCGACGATCTTCAGCTCCGGCGCATACGTTCCGGCATAAACCGCGGTCGCGAAAGCCGCGCGGCCACCCTGCGATTGGCCGAACACGACAACCTGACCGGAAAGGTCGAAGCCGGAACTCATGACCGCTCGAATACTGTCAATGATATTGAACGCGAGGGGACGGCTAAGCCCGTAAGGATGGGGCCCAGGCGTGCCGAGCCCTTGATAGTCAGTCGCAACCACCGCGTAGCCTTGCGCAAGCCATTCATTCAAATAACGAATGTCACGCGGACTGCGCCCGGAGAAAGATGGAGCACAGAGATCAGCACTGCCCACCGTGCCATGCGCCCATGCCATCAGCGGCCAGCCATGCGGTGGCGGGCTTCCTGGGGGGATAAATAAGGCGGCGGAGACGACAACCTGCCTTGCGCTATCAAGGCCATCGGTCGAGGTGTACAGGAACCGAATGTTTATCACTGCATTGCCAAGGTTTTCTGCCATGGGCAATGGCTCGGATCGAAGCACCGTTCCCGGTACGTCTGGTACGCCGTCGGTCCATGTATAGAAGTCAGGAACCACAGCCCCGCCTGGAGGCATAACGGCTGCAACAGCACATCCGCCTTCCAGCGTCAGAAACAACACGAATAAAGCACTGATCGAGCGAAGGAGTAATAACCGAAAACGATGCATGGCCAATCCTCTAAATGCCCAAGCGTGGGCGTTTCGACGTCAGTTGAGGATTAATAATATTTAATGCCCTTCTCCTTTGATGAGTCGGCATCATGTCCGGCCCTGATTCCATGGCTATCCACATTTGCATGGACATCAAGCAACACCCGACTAACATCGCGATCTGGACGGGACACTCGACATGAAAAAGCGTATTTGTCTGCTCACCCTGCTACTTGCCTCCAGCGGTGCAATGGCCGGATCGACGTTGGACGAACAGAATATCGTTTCCTATATCGATAGCCGCAGTGCAGAACAGATAGCGCTACTTGAACAACTGGTGAACATCAACAGCGGCACCGACAACGCCGAGGGTGTCATTCGGGTCGGCAACATCATGAAGCAGAAACTCGAAGCCCTGGGTTTCGACACCCGTTGGCACGAACTTCCGGCGGAAATGAAACATGCGGGAAGCCTCGTCGCACTGCATGAAGGAAACAGGTCCGCCAAACGACTGTTACTGATCGGTCACCTGGATACCGTTTTCCCTGAAAACAGCAACTTTCAGACGTTCACCTACACCGAAGGCGGCAAAAAAGCCAAAGGCCCTGGCGTGATCGATGACAAAGGCGGCATGGTAACGATGCTCTATGCGCTGCAAGCCCTGAAGAGTACTGGCGCGCTCGACACCATGAACATTGCAGTCGTGCTGGTCGGCGACGAAGAGTTCGCCGCCAAGCCGACGTCCATCTCAAGAAGCGTCCTGATAGATGAAGCCAAAAAAAGCGATATTGCACTGGGTTTCGAATTCGCCCTGTCTCCCAACCAGTTGGTGACCGATCGCAGAGGCTTGAGCGAGTGGTTTCTGACCAGCACCGGTCTGGACAACCATTCCGCGACCATCTTTCAACCTAAAACCGGCTATGGCGCAGTGTACGAATCGGCTCGTGTGCTTGATGAGATCCGCTCGAAGCTTTCCGAAGAGGATGGTTTAACCATCAACCCCGGTCTGATTCTGGGTGGTTCCACCGCAAACGAGGACGTCGCAAGCGGGCAAGGCACGGCTTCCGGCAGAAAGACCACGGTGGCCAAATCAGTACTCGTGCATGGCGACCTGCGCTTCAAGACCGAAGAGCAACGACAATCGGCAGAAACCAGGCTGAAGGAAATCGTCAGCCGCCCATTGCCACAGACCAGCAGCGAAATCACGATCAAGGCGATAATGCCCGTCATGGCCGAGCGCGACAGCAACCTGAAGCTGCTGGCAGCCTACAGCCGCGTGAGTCGAGACCTGGACGGCCCGGCGCTGGAGTCCGCCCCGTCTGCTGATCGAGGTGGCGCAGACGTGTCCTATGTAAACCCTTACGTGAGTGCAAGTCTCGACGGACTGGGCGCATGGGGCACCGGCGCGCACAGCGAGAACGAAACGCTCGACGTGAGTTCTCTGCCAATCGCGACCAAACGGGCTGCGATTTTCATGAGCCGTTATTGAAGAGGCATGTGTGCAGCGTCAGCATCCGGTAGTTCAGCTGCACACCTATAGACTGCCGGCCTAGGCCGCTTTCGATTTAAGCGTAAACAGGCTGGCGCCAAGCAGCATGAAAGACGCTCCGAAGACTCGATTCATCTTTTGCATGCGCGCCGGCGAGTTCAGATACTTTTTGATGACCTGCGCAAACATGGCGTACAGGAAGTGGGAAGTCACAGCGCAGGCAGCGAACGTGGCGACCATCAAGGCAAGTTGACTGACGGCTGGGTCAGTGCCATGAATGAACTGCGGCAGAAAGGCGGCGAAGAACAGTATGGCTTTGGGATTGGTGATCGCCACGGACACGCCGTGCAGAATCAACTTGCCCACGGACGCCGTTTGTACCGCTTTTTTATCGATACCGTAATAAGCACTGTCGCGGTTGCGCCATTGCTTGATACCCAAAAAGACCAGGTACGCCGCGCCCGCCACTTTAAGCACCACGAATGCCGTTGCGGAGGCTGCCAGCAACGCTCCAAGCCCGGCGATTGTCGCGGTAGACACGACCAGCAATCCAAGAGCATTGCCCAGCGAACCAATCATCGCCCGACCAGGACCATAGGCCAGTGAATTGGAAAGCGCCATGATCACGGCAGGTCCGGGCGTCAAGGTGATCAACATCGCAACCAGCGTAAATACCAACCACTCATGCAGGGTCATGACGCAGTGCTCCAGATTTTTTTGAGGAGGTTAAAGCGGCTTTAAAACGTTGAAATCATAAGCTGCCACGTTGCCTACCTGCCACAACGCGGTCAACTGCTGTAAATTTTCACGGACAGCATTGACGGCGTCGATTTTCAGCGCTGGTTAATTCCTCTCCCAATGCAGCAGCCATGGAGTCAATAAGACACAACCCGATTGAGGACAGTCTTTATGACCTAGTCAAAAAGACCCGAAACGGTTCTGCACTCCCGTTTAACAAGCGCCATTTCAGTGGCATGCCTGTTGCTCTATACATGACATCATCCCATCGAAGCAGCCATCGAACGACAACTTTCAATGGCACCGACATCGGGATTCAGTGTGTGCAACGAAGCATAAGGCAGGTTAATCCATGTCACGAACAGGCTTATCGTCCCTGTTGGAAATCGAACATCCCATCATTCAGGCGCCCATGGTGGGCGTTTCGACGCCTGAGCTGGCTGCAGCCGTATCCAACGCAGGCGCTCTGGGTTCTATAGGCCTCGGAGCCAGTAACCCTGAGCAGGGGCGCGAGCTGATCAGACGGACAAGGGCACTCACCGCCAGACCTTTCAACGTCAACCTGTTCTGCCACACGCCGGCAGCGTTCGACGAGACAAGGAACCAGGCATGGTTGACGTACATGGCCGAAACGTTTGCCGAGTTTGACGCCAACCCACCACGCGCTTTAAAAGAGATTTACCAGAGCTTCGTCAATGATCGAGCGATGCTCGACATGCTGCTGGAGGAGCGTCCGCCGGTCGTCAGCTTCCACTTTGGCGTACCGCCAAAAGAATGGATCGCCGAACTCAAGATGGCCGGGATATTTACCCTGGGATGTGCAACAACATTGCTCGAAGCCAGACAGCTCGAGCAGGCGGGTATTCAGGCCATCGTTGCGCAGGGCTATGAGGCAGGCGGGCATCGTGGCGTTTTTGACGATGCACCCGGGCAGGATGACGAACTGGGATTATTCGCACTCTTGCGGATCATCCGCTCGTCAGTAGACCTGCCCGTTATTGCTGCCGGAGGCATCATGGACGGGGCCGGTATCAACGCAGCCATGGCGCTCGGGGCAAGCGGCTGCCAACTGGGCACCGCGTTTATCCTGTGCCCGGAATCATCAGCAACGCAGGAACATCGAGACGTACTCAAAACCGCCAAAGCCCATGAGACACGCGTTACCTGCTGTATTTCGGGACGGCCCGCCCGTGGGATCTCCAACCGTCTCTACCTGGAGGCGCTGGACGCCAACCTGCCCCGCCCGGCGGAATACCCACTCGCTTACGACCTCGCAAAGGCGTTGCACTCGGCCGCTGCAGCCAAGGGCTGTCATGATTTTGCTGCTCAATGGGCAGGACAAGGTGCACCGTTGGCCAGAGAGCTTTCCGCTGCAATGCTTATTCAGACGCTTGTTCAGGAAATGCTTGAACATCAAATCTCACACGCTGTTTAAAAGGTAGTCGACATGCCGCTGCTCAAAATCGATGTCATCCAAGGTCGCTCTGACGAAGCACTGGCGACGCTGCTGGACACCGTCCACAACGCGATGGTTGAAGCATTTCAGGTCCCTGTCAGGGATCGCTACCAGATCGTGACCGAGCATGCGCCGTCACGATTGATCGTTCAGGACACCGGGCTCGGGTTTGCCCGAACGCAGAATGTTGTCGTGATTACAGCGATCAGCAGACCACGCTCTGCCGAAATGAAGCAGACATTTTATAAGCTGGTCGCCGAGGGCCTGGAGGCAAACTGTGGAATATCACCGCAGGACTTGATGATCTCCATGGTCATCAACAGCGACGAGGACTGGAGCTTCGGGCTGGGCAGAGCACAGTTTCTGACTGGGGAGCTGTAAGCCAGGCACAGACAGCGCACGTAGTCGAAGTCCAGAGTGCTGCGCTGCCTGACCGGTGGAAAAAAACTTCACCTGTGGTCTGTGTCTGATTCTCTTAAACAAACATTCACCGCAAAACGACCCAAAAGCCTGCAACATGCCAGACAGGCTTGATATACATGCGGGCGAAGGTTGATGGCGAAGTGGATCAGCTGGTTGATGCTCCACTTCGACATCCCCTTTTTCCGAATGCCCTCCATAACGTTCCGACACGGTCGGCTCGCGCCGTCATGGCCGTGATGAGCTGCTGGCAGGTAAGAAATCAATCATCATGCGAAAAACAGTTCTGTTGGCCTTAACATCCTTCTTGCTGCCGGGATGTGCCGTTTCTGAAACCAAAGCACTGAATAATCCCTCCAGTCACCTTATAGCGACACCACAGCCTGTCAGTTTGAAACTGGATGATTACACCTCATCGAAAGTCGACACCGTCCTGAAGCATCAAACCAGCCCCATGGATACGGGTCAGAGAACCAACGCCATTTCAGCGTTTTTCATGGGTACGCCTTACCGTGCCAATATGCTGCGCGGCACGGACAGCATGGCAGAACAACTGGTCATTGATTTTAGAGGACTGGATTGTTTTACCTATCTCGAATATGTGGAAGCCCTGAGGAAATCGTCATCAGAATCCGATTTCGAGAAGAATCTGATCGAGACCCGTTATAAAAACGGCACCGTTGGTTTTTTGAACCGCAGGCATTTCTTCAGCGACTGGGCGAACGATAAAGACCACGCCCTGGCGGACGATTTTACGTCTCGGATAACCCCCCACGCGGTCAGCATTGAAAAGAACCTGAATGCAAAGAGCGATGGCACGGCCTACCTTCCCGGTTTGCCCACGGTCAGGCGTACCATTACGTATATCCCCAGCAAATTCGTCGACAAGGAAGTGGTCAGTCACTTGCAAACGGGCGACTACATCGGCCTCTACACGGAGCTTCCGGGGCTTGACGTGACCCACGTCGGTTTCTTCATAAGAACGGACAAAGGTCCGGTCTTGAGGCATGCATCGCTGAAAAAAGGAAAGGTTGTCGACCTGCCCTTTCTGGACTACGTGTCCCAGAAACCCGGAATCGTTGTTTACAGACCCAAAGCTCAAGCTTACCCATCACCTCCCCTCCCGACACATCCTCAACGGGATGGCGCAAGAAGTTTTCCTATCACGCCTTAACGTTCTTTCTATTAGAAATCTTCTCGAAGAAGGCTAATCTGGGTGAGCGTGGCGAAAGCCGTGTGGTTTTACCCTGATGATAAGAATGCGCTCAAACCTGCGTTGCGCGTTGTGAGACTGTCTCGCAGCAATCTGTTCACCGCAACGCAACGTATCCGTGGAGCTGGCCTGATCATTGATCAAGCGGCTGGCATGAACGCAGCGCCAATGAGTTCCATCCCTACTGTCTGAAGTCCCGCGAGTGGACCGGATGGCCGCACGCATTGACAAAAAGGTGTACCAAGCATGTCAACTGAATCGAAATGCCCCTTCAACCACGCTGCTGGCGGCGGCACCACCAACCGTGACTGGTGGCCCAAGCAGCTGAACCTGAAGATCCTGCATCAGCATTCCGCCCTCTCCGACCCGATGGGCGAGAGTTTCGACTATGCCAAAGAATTCAAAAGCCTCGACTTCGAAGCGGTCAAACAGGACCTGCGCGCGGTCATGACCCAGTCTCAGGACTGGTGGCCGGCAGACTTCGGCCATTACGGCCCGCTGTTCATTCGCATGGCCTGGCACAGCGCCGGGACTTACCGTACAGGTGACGGCCGTGGTGGTGCAGGTGCCGGTCAGCAACGCTTTGCGCCGCTCAACAGCTGGCCTGACAACGTCAGCCTGGACAAGGCGCGTCGCCTGATCTGGCCGGTCAAGCAAAAGTACGGCCGCAAGATTTCCTGGGCTGACCTGATCGTGCTGACCGGTAACGTCGCGCTGGAGTCGATGGGCTTCAAGACGTTCGGTTTCTCTGGCGGTCGCCCTGATGTATGGGAACCGGAAGAAGATGTGTACTGGGGCTCCGAAACCACCTGGCTGGGTGGTGAAGAGCGCTACGGCGCGCAGAAGAAAATGCAGCAGCCGGGCGACGGCACGTTGGTGGCCGAGCCGGAGAATCACGCTAACGAAGAAAGCCGCACCGATAAAGGCGAGCGAAATCTGGAAAACCCGCTGGCCGCCGTGCAGATGGGCTTGATCTACGTCAACCCTGAAGGCCCCGAAGGCGTTCCTGATCCGGTTGCGTCAGCGAAGGATATCCGTGAAACCTTCGGTCGCATGGCGATGAATGATGAAGAGACCGTGGCCCTGATCGCGGGCGGTCACGCCTTCGGCAAGACCCACGGTGCAGGCCCCGCCGACAACGTCGGTCCGGAGCCGGAAGCCGCAGGCCTTGAAGCGCAGGGCTTCGGCTGGAGCAACAAATTCGGCACAGGCAAAGGTGGCGACACCATTACCAGCGGCTTGGAAGTCACCTGGACATCGACGCCCACCAAGTGGAGCAACGAGTACCTCGAAAACCTGTTTGGCTTCGAATGGGAACTGACCAAGAGCCCGGCCGGCGCGCATCAATGGACGCCGAAGAACGGCGCAGGCGCTGGCAAGATTCCGGATGCCCACGACCCGGCCAAGCGTCATGCGCCCAGCATGCTGACGTCTGACCTGGCGCTGCGCTTCGACCCGGCCTACGAGCAGATCTCTCGCCGTTTCCTGGCCAATCCCGATCAACTGGCCGACGCGTTTGCCCGCGCCTGGTTCAAACTGACCCACCGCGACATGGGCCCGCTGGCCCGCTACCTCGGCCCGGAAATGCCGACCGAAGAATTGCTGTGGCAGGACCCGATTCCGAACGTTGATCACGCGCTTATAGACGATCAGGACGTCGCTGCCCTCAAGGCAAAGATTCTTGCTTCGGGCCTTTCGGTCTCGCAGCTGGTTTCGACTGCATGGGCTGCAGCCTCTACCTTCCGTGGTTCGGACAAACGCGGCGGTGCCAATGGCGGTCGTCTACGTCTCGCTCCGCAGAAGGATTGGGCGGTGAACCAGCCTGAGCATCTGGCGGGTGTTCTGAAGACGCTTGAGGGCATTCAGAGCGAATTCAACGCCGCCCAGTCGAGCGGCAAGAAGGTTTCAGTCGCCGACCTGATCGTCCTGGCTGGCAGTGCAGGCGTCGAACAGGCTGCGAAGAACGCAGGCCAGCACGTCACGGTTCCTTTCACACCGGGCCGCGCAGATGCGTCTCAGGAGCAGACCGACGTTGAATCGTTCAGCTTCCTTGAGCCGATTGCCGATGGCTTCCGCAACTACCAGAAGGGGCACTACAAAGTCTCGGCAGAGTCGTTGCTGGTCGACAAGGCGCAACTGCTGACCCTGACTGCACCGGAGATGAGTGTGCTGCTGGGCGGCCTGCGGGTCCTGAACATCAATGTCGGCCAGAGCACGCATGGCGTGTTCACTGACAAGCCAGGCACCTTGACCAACGACTTCTTCAAGAACCTGCTGGACATGGGCGTCGAGTGGAAAGCGACCTCGGGTGCCAACGACACCTTCGAGGCCCGTGATCGCAAGACCGGTGCCGTCAAATGGACCGGCACCCGTGTCGATCTGGTCTTCGGTTCCCACGCTCAACTGCGTGCGATTTCCGAGGTTTACGGCAGTGCGGATGCACAGGAGAAGTTTGTCAGAGACTTCGTGGCGGCGTGGACCAAGGTGATGAACCTGGATCGTTTCGATCTGGTTTGATGTATTGGGTACAACGTGACAAAAAACGCCTCCGTTAGTGGAGGCGTTTTTTTGGCTATCAGGTTTTGAGCACTGCCCATACCGTTTGCATATTGCGATCTGCAACGCAAAAAAAAATCTGGAAATCCGCATTTTCATGGGCCTTCCAGATTTTCGAAATGGTGGGTCGTGTGGGATTCGAACCTACGACCAATTGGTTAAAAGCCAACTGCTCTACCAACTGAGCTAACGACCCTCTGTTGTGTGGCGCGTATCTTACTGATTTTTATGAGTAATACAACACCTATTTTAAAAAAACTTAAAAATAACGCGTCGGGTCTGCTACGCCAGCAGCGGCGAAGCCTTCTGCACGCAGGCGGCAGCTGTCGCATTTGCCGCACGCACGGCCCTGATCGTCGGCCTGGTAGCAGGAAACCGTCAGCGCGTAATCGACGCCCAGCGCAGTGCCTGCCTTGACGATGTCGGATTTGCTCAGGTTCTGCAGCGGTGCGCGGATGGTGAAGCCCTGCCCTTCCACACCGGCCTTGGTCGCCAGATTCGCCATGCGCTCAAAAGACTCGACGAACTCGGGACGGCAATCCGGGTAGCCCGAATAATCCACAGCGTTCACGCCGATGAAGATGTCGCGTGCGCCCAGCACTTCTGCCCAGCCCAGGGCCAACGACAGGAAGACAGTGTTGCGGGCCGGCACGTACGTTACCGGAATGCCTTCAGAGGGCGTCTCAGGGACTGCAATGGAGCTGTCGGTCAACGCCGAGCCGCCAATGCCATTGAGATTCAAGCCGATCACCTTGTGCTCGATCGCACCGAGGTCGCGAGCTACCTGCGCGGCTGCGTCGAGCTCGGCGCGATGACGCTGACCGTAGTCGAAACTCATGGTGTAGCAGGCGTAGCCTTCAGCACGGGCCATGGCGACGACAGTTGCGGAGTCGAGGCCACCGGACAGCAGGATTACGGCTCTTTTCTCGGTCATGTTCAATTCAGTCATCTCAGCGCCCCGGCTCGTCGTCCCAAAGAAATTTATGCAGCTGCATCTGCAAGCGTACAGGCAGGTTGTCCGCCACTATCCAGTCGGCCAGATCACGGCCTTTCAGCTCATGATGACTGGCAGAGAACAGAACCTCGCCAGCACGGCGATCAAGCCCATACTGAATGAGCTTGGAAACCGCCCAGTCGTAATCCTCCCGCGAACAGATCACGAATTTGACCTGATCGTTGGGCGTGAGCAGCTCCATGTTTTCGTAGCGGTTGCGCGTGACCTCTTTCGACCCGGGGGTCTTGAGGTCAACGACTCGACTGACCCGGGGGTCGACCGCCGAGATATCCAGTGCGCCGCTGGTTTCCAGCGACACTTCATAACCCTCGTCACAGAGGCGCTTGAGCAATGGAATCGCATTGGGCTGGGCCAGTGGCTCGCCGCCGGTCACGCATACGTAGCGAGGACGATAGGTCGCGACCTGGCCCATGATGTCGTCGAGCGTATGGATGGTGCCGCCAGTGAATGCGTAGGCGCTGTCACAGTACTGGCAGCGCAAGGGGCAACCAGTGAGGCGTACAAATACTGTGGGTAGCCCAGCCGTACGGGTTTCACCCTGCAACGAGTGAAATATTTCGGTGATGCGTAATGTGTCTTGCATATCAGCCACGGGCGTAACAGCTAAACAGGCCGTCCGCCTCCGTCAGGCACTTCAAGGAACCCTGCACTCGCAGAATCCAGAGAAGCGTAATGTATGTACCGGAATTTCGGGTGCGAGATTCTAACGAAAAAAGCCGCGACGAGCGCGGCTTTCTTGATTTGCGAGTCAGGACATCAAAGTCGCTGAAGGTCTCGCTGCGCCAGCTGGGCGGCAGAGGTACCCGGATACTGGGCAACAACCTGCTGCAGAATGCCTTTTACCTTGTCATTGTGACCCAGGCGGCGCTCTACATCGGCCAGCTTGTACAGCGAATCAGGCACCTTGGCGTGCTTCGGGTATTGCTGACTCACCTTGGCGAATGCCTGACCTGCGCCTTGAAGATCGCCTTTGGCCAGATTCACTTCACCCAGCCAGTATTGGGCATTGCCCGCATACGAACTGTTGGGATACTTGCGCAGGAATGCGGTGAAGGCCTGACTGGCCTTGTCGAAATCCTTTGCCTTGATCAAATCGAAGGCTGCTTCGTAATAAAGCTTTTCCTTCGCCGGGTCAGGAGGCTCGGTGCCTGCTGCCGGTGCCTGAGCGGCTTGAGCCGACGGCGTCCCACTGGCGTCTACAGCGCCACCAGAAGGTTGTGAATTATTGGTAGCCGGAGCGGCTGCGCCACTGGCTATGCGCTGATCGAGTTCCTGATAACGCTCCAGAGCTTCCTGCTTCATGCGCTGGATATCGTTCTGCTGAACCTCGACAAGCCCGCGCAAACGCGCGATTTCTTCCTGCATTTGCTGCAACTGCATGAACAGCTGACCTTGTGCCGAGGGAGGAGGTGTTACCCCTCCCCCGGCATAGGCGCCGGACGTGCCATAACCCGCTGGCGGATAACTGCTGCTGCCAGAGCCAGAATTGTTATCGACCACAGGAGCCGCACCCAACGCTGAAAGCGGAAGGGCGAGGGCCAAAACGGTTAGAGCACGTCGGCACGTTCGCATGTCAAATTACTTACGCAGTTCGACGCGACGGTTCTGAGCCCACGACTGCTCGTCGTTGCCGGTAGCAACTGGACGCTCTTCGCCGTAGGAAACCAGTTCCAGCTGAGCTGGGGAAACACCTTGCAGTACCAGGTAACGCTGAACGGCTTTCGCACGACGCTCGCCCAGTGCCATGTTGTACTCACGAGTACCACGTTCGTCGGTGTTGCCTTCCAGAACAACGCGAGCGCCGTTGGATTTCAGGTCTTTAGCGTGCACGTCCAGGGAGCGCATGGCTTCTGGCTTCAGGTCCGAACTGTCGTATTCGAAGTAGAAGGTGGTGATTGCGCGCAGAGCAGCTTCTTCGCTCAGGGAACCGTCAACAGCACCAGTGTTGGCGCCGTAACCAGCGTTAGGGTCGACAGCGCCAGCACCGGCATTGTCGCCGCCTTTGGACGAGCAACCTACAGCTACAGCCATGGCCAGAGCCAGCGCAGCAAACTTACCAAACTTCAGCATTTCCATCTTGAAACTCCTAATGAACCCCAGTGTGTTAAGCAAATCGTGTAGCGCCGCGTCAGTTCAGGTAAGGGGACCAGGAAGGTTCTCTGACTTCGCCTTGAGCGGTAGGAAGCGGGAGCCTTACGCGTCCGTTAATGGACACGAGCATCAAGACTCCCCGGCCCTGCTGGCGGGTGGCGTAGATTACCATGGTGCCGTTGGGCGCAACAGTAGGCGACTCATCAAGGTTGCTATCTGTGAGGATTTTTACGCTTCCGCGGGCCAAATCCTGCACTGCGACCTTGAAATTAGTGAAGCCGTCCTGCCTGTGAATCATCACCAGCGTCTTTTCATCGGCTGACAATTTCGGATTGGCGTTGTAGTTACCCACGAACGTAACACGTTCGGCACCACCGCCGTTGATATTGGTTTTATAGATTTGCGGCTTTCCACCACGGTCCGACGTGAAGTAGATCGTCGAGCCATCCTTGCCGAAGAACGGTTCGGTGTCGATGGAAGAGTCATTGGTCACACGGCTCAACTGACGCGAAGCCAGGTTGATCACGTAGATCTCCGGGTTGCCGTCCTTGGACAGCACGAATGCCAGCTTGGTGCCATCCGGCGACCACGCAGGCGCGCCGTTCAGGCCTTCGAAGTTGGTGATCTGCTCACGACGACCGGTATCGATGTGTTGAACGAAGATGCGCGGACGCTTCTGTTCGAACGACACATAGGCAATACGCTTGCCGTCCGGCGCAAAGCGCGGCGACAGGATCGGCTCACGGGATTGCAACAGCGTTACCGCACGCGCACCGTCGTAGTCCGAACGTTGCAGGGTATAGCGCGTATTGTTTTCCGAGAAACGCTCTGCCGTGACGTACAGCATGCGCGTCGAGAACGCACCCTTGATGCCCACGAGCTTCTCGAACGACTGGTCTGCAATGTAGTGCGCCATGTCGCGCAGCTGGTCATTGGTACCGGATACGTTACCGGTCAGTACCTGTTGTTCGGTGGCTACGTTGAACAGCGCGTATTGAATCTGCAGACGACCGCCTGCAGGAACAATGTTGCCGACCATGACGTACTGGGCACCCAGCGCTTTCCAGTCACGGAAAATGACTTCGCTGGCCTGGGTCGGCAAGCTGATCATGTTCTGCTTCGGGATCGGCGAGTAGTAGCCGGAGTTGCGCAGGTCGTTGCCGATTATCTCCGCCATGTCTTCCGGCAGCACGTTGCCGCCCTGCCAGCCGAACGGCACGACAGCGATCGGTGTGGCACGGTCACTGCCGCTGGTGACCAGAATGTTCTTTTCTTCTGCGGCCGCCACTCCGGCTGCACAGCAGAGAACGAAAAGCAGTCCTCGAAAAAGGTTGATCACAAGGCTAGATCTCCAGGTGTGAATGTCATCTTGAATGAACGATAGGGAGCGAAGTCAGCGGGCTTCAGACCCTGCATTTCTGTCAAACGCCCAATGTTTTTCACCGCAGCAACCGCAGAGCTGTCAAATGGCCCGTCACCGCTGGACTTGGCAATCGACACGGAGGCGATTGTACCGTCCGGCAGCATGCCGATCTGCAACGTTACCGACATGTTGTTACGTGCCGATGGAGGACGACTCCAGCCTTCGGATGCACGCACGCGAATCAGATCGTCGAAGCTGCCAGCGGTTTCGTCGCCACGTTCGTCTGCCAGAGCCTGTTGCCGTTCCGGTTTATCGGACAGCAGATCGGCCAGTGCCTGCGCCTTCTTGTCTTCAGCAGATTTACGGGCAGCTTCCTGCGCTTTCTTGGCGGAGTCGGCAGCGGCTTTCTTCTTCGCGTCCTCGGCAGCCTTCTTCTTGGCGTCTTCTGCGGCCTTTTTCTTGGCCTCGTCAGCCGCCTGCTTCTTGGCTTCCTCGGCAGCAGCCTTCTTGGCGTCTTCCTCGGCTTTCTTCTTCGCTTCGTCTTCGGCTTTTTTCTTGGCTATGTCGGCCAGTTGTTTCTCTTCAGCCTTCTTGGCGTCGGCAACCTTCTTGGCCTCATCAGCTTTCTTGGCGTCGTCAGCCTTTTTGGCCTCTTCCGCTTTCTGCTCGGCCTTCTTGGCTTCGTCCGCCGCCTTTTGTTCTTCCGCTTTTTGAGCGGACTCTTCTTTCTTTTGTTCCGCAGCTTTAACAGCTTCCTGCTTCAACTGCTCGATTTTCTTCTGCTCCAACTGCTCGACTTCAGTCTGTCGTGCAGCCGTCTTTTTTGCCTCGCCAGCAATTTTCTGGTTGGTCTGGGTCGTCGCCTGACTCTTGGACTTGAGCTGATAGAGCGTTGCCTGAACGATAGGCTTGGCTTCAGGCAGATCGGGCGTCATCGCAAAGCTCACAAAGAGCATGCCGAAAATCAGGATGTGCAACGCCACAGCCCAGACACTGGGCCAGAAATAGCTTTCCGAGGCTGTCGGCTCTCGAATCGGCTGCATCAGGGGGCCTCGGTAATCAAGCCAACATTCCCGACCCCGGCTTTCTGCAACCCACCCATCGTGCCCATGACCGAACCGTAATCAACGGTCTTGTCACCACGGATGAACACCTGCGTCTGCTTGCCGGCATCACGCCCGGCAGCGACGATCTTGGTGACGGCGGCAGTCAGCTGCGGCAAGGTCATTGCCTTGTCCATCTGCTTGTCGGTATCGACTTCGCTGCCAAGGTTCCAGTAATAGGTCTTGTCAGCCTTGATCGAAATGGTCAGGACCTGATTGTTGTTGTCCTGCGGCAAAGCCTCGCTGGAGACCTTGGGCAAGTCGACCTTCACGCCCTGGTTGATCATGGGAGCCGTCACCATGAAAATCACGAGCAGCACCAGCATCACGTCGATGTAGGGCACTACGTTCATTTCGGCGACCGGCTTGCGTTTTCTGCGTCGATCTCGAGCGATTAAAGCCATGGGGAATTACCTGCTCACTCTTCGCTGGTGTGCACTTTACGGTGCAGGATGGCCTGGAACTCTTCAGCGAACGTGTAGTAACGGCTGATCAGAGTCTCGCTGCGCGCGGAGAAACGGTTGTAGGCAATAACGGCCGGGATTGCCGCGAACAGGCCAATGGCTGTTGCGATAAGGGCTTCGGCAATACCTGGCGCCACAGTGGCGAGAGTCGCCTGCTGAGCGGTTGCCAGACCACGGAAGGAGTTCATGATCCCCCAGACGGTACCGAACAGACCGACATACGGGCTGGTGGAACCCACGGTCGCCAGGAACGACAGACCGGACTCAAGTTTTTCTTCCTCACGGGAAATGGCAACACGCATGGCACGGGCCACACCTTCCATCACCGCATCAGGATCGACACCTGACTGCTGACGCAGACGGGAAAACTCCTTGAAGCCTGCACGGAAGATCTGCTCGACGCCCGAGTCAGGATCAGGATTGCTGCCTGCCTGACGGTACAGCTTGGACAAATCGATACCGGACCAGAAACGCTCTTCGAAGCTGTCCAGTGCACGCCGACCTGCACGCAGCATGTTGCTGCGCTGAAAAATCACGATCCATGAAGTGACCGAGGCGGCCACCAGAATCAGCATCACCAACTGAACAACAATGCTGGCATTGCTGACCAAACTCCACATGGAGGAATGGTCGACGACGTTAGCTTCCACGCTTTATCTCCTGCTCTGAATGTGTGCCCGCGCCGCTCTGATCGGCAAAGGCCGCTCGCAGAGCTTCGGGAATGGCCCGGGGTTTCAAACTATCGGCGCTTACACACGCCACCAAGAACTGCCCCTCGCAGAGCAGCGTTGCATCCGACGCCCGCCTGACTTGCTGTTGAAAGCGCAGGCTGACACGGTTCAATTCGGTTACCTGTGCACTGACGAGCAATTCGTCATCCAGCCGCGCCGGCTTGTGATAACGCGCCTCGCTGGAGTGCACGACAAACAGCAGGTTGTCCTGCGCCATTGCTGACTGGGCGAAACCAAGATCGCGCAGCCGCTCGGTACGAGCCCGTTCCATGAATTTCAGATAATTGACGTAGTAGACGATGCCGCCAGCATCGGTGTCCTCGTAATAAACGCGACAGCGATGTGCGAACGACTGAACCCCGTTTTGCGCGCGCATACTCTAGTGCTTACTCCTCACGTTGCCAATCGGGTCAGGCAACTGTTTTTCAACGATTTGCCGCTCGCCGCCTGTAACGCCGATGAGACTGGCAATGTGACACACAGACGGCGATTAAATTGCATGACGTCACATTTAATCAGCCGGATCATCGATAAATTCCTCGGCGGCCGGCAGCTCTCCCATCCGGGAAGGGATGTTGAGACCGAAGTGCAGATAGGCATGACGGGTCACGACCCTGCCGCGCGGTGTGCGCATCATATAGCCTTGCTGGATCAAATAGGGCTCCAGTACGTCTTCAATCGTATGGCGCTCTTCGCTGATGGCCGCCGCGAGGCTGTCGACACCCACCGGACCGCCATCGAACTTCTCGATCATGGTCAACAGCAGGCGCCTGTCCTGATGGTCGAAACCGTGCTCGTCAACGTCCAGAAGGTTCAGGGCCTTATCGGCGGTCTGCCGGGTAATCTGCCCGTTACCGCGCACTTCGGCGAAGTCACGCACACGGCGCAACAGGCGGTTGGCGATACGCGGGGTGCCACGGGCACGGCGTGCAATTTCAAACGCGCCTTCAGGCTCGATGACCAGCCCCAGAATGCCGGCTGAACGGGTCACAATCGTCGACAGATCGGCGATGCTGTAGAACTCCAGACGCTGGACGATACCGAAACGGTCACGCAACGGATTGGTCAGCATACCCGCACGGGTGGTCGCACCAACCAGCGTGAACGGCGGCAGGTCGAGCTTGATGGACCGTGCAGCAGGCCCCTCCCCGATCATGATGTCCAGCTGAAAGTCTTCCATCGCCGGGTACAGGACTTCTTCCACAATGGGCGACAGCCTGTGAATCTCGTCGATGAAAAGCACGTCGTTGGGTTCAAGATTGGTCAGAATTGCGGCCAGATCACCGGGCCTTTCGAGCACCGGCCCGGACGTGCTCTTGATCGAGACCCCCATTTCCTGAGCAATGATATTGGCCAGTGTGGTCTTGCCCAGACCCGGAGGCCCGAAGATCAGGGTGTGATCCAGAGATTCATTGCGCCCTCGTGCAGCCTGGATGAACAACTCCATCTGCTCGCGAACCGTTGGCTGACCAATGTAGTCGGCCAGGCTGAGCGGGCGAATCGCACGGTCCAGCTGTTCGTCGCGATCACGGCCGCCGGTAGCGGTTATCAAGCGGTCGGCATCTATCACTTAGCCCATCCCCTTCAATGCACGCCGGATGAGATCGGCACTGCTCAAATCTTTTTCCTTGATGGCGGAAACGGCCTTGCTTGCTTCCTGAGGTTTGTAGCCCAGCGATATCAACGCACTGACCGCATCGGACTCGGCCGACGCCACGGGTTCAGCCTGATTCGGACCACTGGAAACCAGTGTGAACGTGCCCGGCAGCGACTCCCAGGCCTTGAAGCGATCCTTGAGCTCAACCAGCAGACGCTCGGCGGTCTTCTTGCCGACACCAGGAATGCGGGTCAGCGCAGAGGTGTCCTGAGCCTGAACGCAGCGTACCAGCTCATCGACTTCAAGACCGGACATCAATGCCAGTGCCAACTTGGGGCCGACGCCATTGAGACGGATCAGCTCTCGAAACAGTTCGCGCTCGCGCTTTTCATAAAAGCCATACAGCAGGTGCGCGTCCTCTCGGACCACAAGATGCGTATGCAGGGTCACGGGTTCACCGACGTGGGGTAGCCGGTACAGCGTAGTCATCGGCACCTCCAGCTCATAACCGACGCCATTGACGTCCAGCACCAGATGCGGAGGCTGTTTTTCGGCGAGAAAGCCGCGTAAACGTCCAATCACGTTTCAGATCCTTTCGTGTTGCCTGTCGCTTGCGCGAAAAAGTTGGTAACAATCATCACAGAGCCAGCCAGCCCTGCAAGTAAAAAAATGCGTGCGAATGATGCAGTCACAGACGCAGCCTGCCGCCCCGGCTACGTGCCGTGCTCAAACCGTGAGGAAGAAGACTGGAACGGGTGTGCGCATGGCATAACGCAATGGCCAGCGCATCGGAAGCATCTATCTGTGGCTTCTGAGTCAGCTTGAGCAGGTGCATGACCATCATCATCACCTGCTCCTTATTGGCACCGCCGGTACCGGCCACAGCCTGCTTGACCTGGGTCGCCGTATATTCGGCAATCTCGAGTTCTTCTTCGGCTCCCGCCACGATGGCCGCGCCCCGGGCCTGGCCGAGCTTGAGCGCGGAATCAGCGTTTTTTGCCATGAAGACCTTTTCGATCCCCATCGTCACAGGGCCATAGGTCTTGATCACCTCGCGAACACCGCGATAGACGATTTGCAGACGTTCATGCAGCTCACCGCTGCCGGTGCGAATACAGCCCGACGCCACGTAGACGCAGCCGCGGCCGGTGTCACGCACCACGCCGTAGCCTGTGATTCGCGAACCGGGGTCAATACCAAGAATAAGAGTCATAACGCCTGCAGCAAGAAAAGATGACGCAACACAATGAGCGCAGCATAAAGGCAGAAGCCGGAGGCCGATAGCCGCAATCACTCACGGCTTCGTTCCCCCGGCTTCCAGTGCAGCTTGTCTGACGAGAGTCAGCCCAGTTGCTCCATGACCTCGTCCGGAATTTCTGCGTTCGAATAGACGTTCTGCACGTCATCCAGGTCTTCAAGCATGTCGATCAGCTTGAGCACCTTTTCGGCGGTTTCCAGATCAAGCACGGCACTGGTGGTCGGTAGCATGACGATTTCCGCATCCGACGCCTTGAAACCCGCCGCTTCCAGCGCGTTACGCACGGCATAGAACCCGGAAAAGGATGTGAAGACATCAATGGAGCCGTCTTCATTGGTCACGACGTCATCGGCATCCGCTTCCATTGCCGCTTCGATCAAGGCGTCTTCATCGACACCCGCAGCGAAGGATATCTGCCCCTTGCGGTCGAACAGGTAGGCAACGGAACCGTCGGTGCCCAGGTTGCCACCACATTTGGTAAACGCGTGACGCACAGCGGCGGCAGTCCGGTTGCGGTTGTCAGTCATGGTTTCGACCATGATCGCCACGCCGCCCGGACCGTAGCCCTCGTAACCCAGCTCTTCGACATCATCGCCATCGGAAGCGCCCACGCCACGCGCCACAGCACGATCAATGGTGTCACGGGTCATGTTCGCGCCAAGCGCCTTGTCCAGCGCCAGACGCAGACGCGGGTTGGAGCCAGGATCGCCGCCACCCTGACGAGCGGCAACGGTCAGCTCACGAATCCATTTGGTGAAGATCTTGCCTTTTTTGGCATCCTGACGCTCTTTGCGGTGCTTGATGTTCGCCCACTTAGAATGACCTGCCATTTCTCGCTCCAGATTCTTTTCGAAACACCTTCACCTTTCGCCCATGCAACAGGCAAAAAGTTTCACTCGATTCGGGCAATGCAGGGCGTACCCAGGATACGCCCTGCCCGGCATCACTCGGCCTTTGGCTGCTCGCGCAGGCGAATGTGCAGTTCACGCAGGGCCTTGGCGTCAACGACACCCGGCGCCTGGGTCATGACGTCCGCAGCGCTCTGGGTTTTCGGGAAGGCAATGACTTCACGAATCGACTGAGCGCCAGTCATCAGCATCACCAGACGATCCAGACCGAACGCCAGACCACCGTGCGGTGGCGCGCCGTATTTCAGAGCGTCCAGCAGGAAGCCGAACTTCTCCTGCTGCTCATCTTCGGCGATGCCCAGCAGACGGAATACCGCCTGTTGCATTTCCTTGCGATGAATACGGATCGAACCGCCACCCAGCTCGGTGCCGTTCAGAACCATGTCGTAGGCGCGGGACAACGCAGTGGCCGGGTTGGCTTCCAACTCTTCAGGCGTGCACTTGGGTGCAGTGAAGGGGTGGTGCAACGCGGTGAAACTGCCGTCGTCGTTCTCTTCGAACATCGGGAAGTCGACGACCCACATCGGAGCCCATTCGCAGGTGTGCAGCTTCAGATCGTTACCGACCTTGATGCGCAGTGCGCCCAGCGCTTCGCTGACGATCTTGGCCTTGTCAGCACCGAAGAACACGATATCGCCATCCACCGCACCTACGCGATCAAGGATCACGTTGAGGTTGGCTTCAGGGATGTTCTTGACGATCGGCGACTGCAGGCCGTCCACGCCATTGGCGCGCTCGTTGACCTTGATGTACGCCAGACCCTTGGCACCGTAGATGCCGACGAACTTGGTGTAATCGTCGATCTGCTTGCGCGGCATGCTCGCGCCGCCTGGAACACGCAGCGCAGCGATGCGGCACTTCGGATCGTTTGCCGGACCGCTGAATACCTTGAACTCGACTTCCTTGAGCTGATCGGCCACGTCGACCAGTTCCAGCGGGTTACGCAGGTCCGGCTTGTCGGAACCATAGCGACGCATGGCTTCTTCGAAGGTCATGTGCGGGAATTCGCCGAATTCCAGATCAAGGACTTCCTTGAACAGCTGACGAACCATCTTCTCGGTCAGACCGATGATGTCCTTCTCGTCGAGGAAGCTGGTCTCGATGTCGATCTGGGTGAATTCCGGCTGGCGGTCGGCACGCAGGTCTTCGTCGCGGAAGCACTTGGCAATCTGGTAGTAACGGTCGAAACCGGCAACCATCAGCAGTTGCTTGAACAACTGAGGCGATTGCGGCAACGCGAAGAAGCTGCCCGGGTGTGTGCGGCTCGGGACCAGATAGTCGCGAGCGCCTTCCGGCGTGGCACGCGTCAGGATCGGCGTCTCGACATCGAGGAAGCCGTTGTCATCCAGATAACGACGGATGCTGGTGGTGATGCGCGAACGCAGACGCAGCTTTTCAGCCATCTCCGGACGACGCAGGTCGATGAAGCGATACCGCAGGCGGGTTTCTTCGCCGACATCGGAGTATTCGTTCAGCGGGAACGGCGGGGTTTCCGACTCGTTCAGCACTTCCAGCTCATAGCCCAGCACTTCGATGGCACCCGAGGCCATGTTGGGGTTCACGGCACCGGCAGGACGCGCACGGACCTTGCCGACAACCTTGACCACATATTCGCTGCGAACACGGTCGGCAGCGGCGAAGGTGTCTGCACGATCAGGGTCGAACACCACTTGAGCCATGCCTTCACGGTCGCGGATATCGAGGAAGATAACGCCTCCATGGTCACGGCGACGGTGGACCCATCCGCAAAGGGTAATTTCCTGACCTTCCAGGCTCTCGTTCAGTTGGCCGCAATAATGGCTGCGCATCATGATGGTGGTTTCACTTCTCGTAATTCGAAAATTCGGTGGGGCTTTCGCTCCTGGCTTGCGCTCAATAGTGCAAGGCACCGGCACACAGTTCAAGCCAGCCCTCGCCCACGCAGAGTCATGCCCGTTAGCAAGGCGGAGGATTATATAGAGTTAATCGATGCCGTGCAGCCGAACGAACCTATCCCGCCAGGATAAGTTCGTGGCTGCCCCGTGCGCTGAAGCAGTTCGCTCGCGACACCGGGAAGGCGCGGCCCCGCCAGAGGCGAGCCCGCAGAATGAGGGGGTCAAGCTAGGCCTGGTAGATGCCCTGACGATCGGTCTTCAAGAGATGCGCCACACAGACGACGCGAATCAGACCGCTGAAATTCTTTACACCGCCATGGCGCAGATGAACCTCTCTATCAATATAGGAAAGCACGGCATTCACCGAGCAGTTATTGGAGTTCGCAATACCGGACAGTATGTTCCAGTACACGTTCTCGAGACGCAGACACGTTGCCAGACCGTTGAGCCGGACAGACTTGGAATGGGGTTGTGCCAGCGTCATGTTGAAATCCTCGACAAAAGGATCATCACGTATCGTCGCATGACGACTTAAATCCTTGACCTCGCGTTCGACACCGTGTGCCATCATCTTGATAACCTCTGTTAGTTAAATTCGGAACAGAAAAAGGGAAACATTTATAAACAAGTGACTACCTGACCTATAAAGCCCGATCCATGAATTTATATCCAGCAGCGGTTGTACTTGCTCACCGTAGGACATGACTACAAGAGACTAAGGAATATCAAGACGTGCAACAGCGATAACTCAAAACGCCACCTTGGACGCCCTTGATAGTTATATGACTGCAGGAAAAGAACGGAATCGGTCACACCGAAGGCAGGCGACCCAGACGCAGAGGAGGTAGCGCAGAGGGTGGTGCTGGCGAGCGGCACAGGGTGCCACCCGCCGATATCATTACTTCGACTCAAGCATCGAGCGCAACATCCATGCAGTTTTTTCATGAACCTGCATGCGCTGCGTCAACAGATCCGCAGTAGGTTCATCACTGACTTTATCCAACAACGGAAAAATACTACGTGCCGTGCGGACAACAGCCTCTTGACCCTGAACCAGACTTTTGATCATATCTTCAGCACTTGGCACGCCCTCTTCTTCCTTGATGGTAGAAAGACGCGCATAGGTCGAATAAGTACCCGGTGCAGGAAAACCCAACGCACGAATACGCTCGGCGATGGAGTCGACTGCCAGAGCCAGTTCGTTGTATTGCTCTTCAAACATCAGATGGAGCGTACGAAACATTGGCCCACTGACGTTCCAGTGAAAGTTGTGGGTCTTGAGATAGAGCACATAAGTATCCGAAAGCAGATGCGAAAGACCGTCAACGATCGATTTGCGATCTTCTTCACTGATACCAATATCGATTGCCATGTTTCATGTCCTTTTAGTGAGGATTGGAAAGCAGTAACAGCCGCTACTCTATCAAGAGAAGAGGAGCCGTGCAGCTTTCTGTCGACGTGCAGCCCGACGCTGACGTACGCGCAGGAGAAATACCGGTGGCGTCAGCCAGGCCTTTTCATGACACCCGCGAGGGCCGGAAGCGCCAAACCCGCCAGAAAGCCTTTCGAAGGCTCTGTTTCGGCACTTGCAGGAGGACTGATCATGCAGCTCACGCTGCGGCCCACACGCTGTTTTTGACTGCGTAAACGACTGATTTGAGTAGCATCGGGCTTTGCTGTTAAATACACCGCGTGTCGCTGAAGCGTTGTCATCCGGCTTGGCGCATAGGCTGGCCCATCGCTCGTGTATCACGCCTCCTCCTGTTCAGAAGCGTACCGGGCGTTACCCGCTATTTCTTGTAATCCTTCTTGACCTGTGAGCTTTTTAAAAATGTTGAAAATTGTCCACCTGGTAACGGGAGCAGCAGCTCTGTTGCTTTCTTTCATCCCCAGCCTGCGTAGCGAAGCGGTCGCTCCCTACCTGCAACAGCCTGACGCGCTTTTTCTGGCTTTTCTGGGGCTACTCAACCTGATTCTCGCTCCGGTAATTCCCTACTGGAATCGAGGCACCCGTCACACACTGCAAAATCTGGTCAGTGCATTGCTCGTTCTTGCCGTCGTGCTGCAAATCCTCACGCTACTTGTTCCGCTGCAATATATAGCAGGCCAGCCAGCGATCATTGCCGGCCTGGTAACCGCCATCGTAGCTGTCGCCCTGCATCTTGGGGTGAGCTTCTACAGACCGTCCCCTTCGCCCGCACCACAGAGCCATGACATGGGTAACCGTGATACCGGCACCGTAAAGTGGTTCAACACCTCGAAGGGCTTCGGTTTTATCTCGCGTGACTCCGGCGACGATATCTTTGTGCATTTTCGCGCCATTCGCGGTGAAGGTCATCGCGTGCTGGTCGAAGGTCAGCGCGTCGAGTTCTCGGTGATGAATCGAGACAAAGGCCTGCAAGCCGAAGACGTTATCGCAGCTCTGCCTCGCCGCTGATTTCTAACGGCGATAAAAAACCGCGACCTCCATGGGAGGCCGCGGTTTTTTTATGTCTGTCAGTAATGAGGTGGTGGCGCATCTTCCTCGAAGGTTTCGAACTGATTGCCCAACTCCTCCTGCCGCTTGAGCATAGCGGTCACCTGCAGTTGTAACTGGTCAAGCTCGCGTCGTTGAGCCACCAGCACGTCATTCAATGCCTGAATGGTATCGTCCTGAAAGGTCAGACGGCTCTCAAGCTCCATGACTCGCTCATCAAGGTTCATGATTATTCCCCCTCAAATCGGAAATCAGTCGTTAACACAGGCTTCAGCCTTTCACGAATGGCAGCAAACGCCTCATCCGTATAAGGAACCGCCTGATGCTTGCCCCACACCGGTGCAGGCCAGGCAGCGTCGTCGCGCTTACGCACGATTACATGCATATGGAGCTGGCTGACGACATTGCCAAGCGCTGCAACATTGAGCTTATCAGCGCTGAACAGATCCTTGAGAATCTTCGACAGAGTGGTGGTTTCCTGCCAGAGCTGCAGCTGATCCTGCGCGGAAAGCTCAAATACCTCACTGATGTCGGCGCGACGAGGCACAAGAATGAACCACGGGTAGTTCGAGTCATTGGAGAGCAAAAGCCGACATAGCGGAAAGTCGCCCAAGGGCCGGGTGTCTTGCAGCAGACGTGAATCCAGAACGAACACGATAAAAGCTCCTGATTGCCAGATTAGGTAGTCGCCCTGCCCTGTGACAGCAGGATGCCTGACGTTTTGAAAGGATACGCGTGATCGGGCAAGGCTTCACCCCGGGGCGGTCGCAGCATCTTACCGACGTAGTGAACAACGGCTGACCACGCCTCGGCCCCGCTCGCACCAGAATGCAGCTGAAATCCTTGAAACCGCACTGAATTGAACCGCGTGCGAGCCTCAGGAACAGCGCTGGGTGCAGGGATACCCATCACTTGAATTGCTTTGATCGCTCAAAAACCTGAATCCGGGTCATGAAAATGAAACAGGGTCTCGATCAACATGAACCGCGCACAAGCGTCGCTCCAGAGTCAGGCAGTCACATCGACCGGTGCCCCAAAACCACACACTGATGTTGCGTCGCCAACACTGAGGGTGCGCGATTTACACAAATACAGGTGGGAAACGGTAACAAATCCGGGGCCTGCGGCTAACCTGATACCTGCCGGGCATCGCATGTGAAAATTTTCTTATGGAAATTTTCACGTTAAAACAATCGGATACAGCGTAAAGTCGACGCTGATTCTGATTTTTCACAAATTTTTTTCATACGATGGAATTTTGTGCACGCTTGTTGCTATATCACCCATATGGTCACGCTGCTTCTGGCGGAAAACAGAAGCGAAAATGACCAAGGGAAAACAGTTCGTGCCGCGCAATGACGCTGTCGACCAGCCAGACCGCGCAGAGTCTCTCCCTGAGGCCTTTGCCTGGAACAGCCCGAAACAGCTCAAGCGAAGCACCAACAAGGATGACGCACTCAGCGACACCGCCGTAAAGATTCTGAAAGGATAGGGCTGCACCTATCGCAAGCATCGTCAGCGTGAGGTAGTTTTTCCGCCGACATAAAAATAGAAAAGGCCGCCCAGATAAAAAAACAGGTGGGACGGCTTGAGTACCTTCTAAAAACCAAAGGAGCAATCACGATGAGAGTGATGAAGTGGAGCGCAATCGCACTGGCCGTTACTGCAGCCAGCGCCCAACTGGCAACAGCGGCACCGTTCGTCAGTGATCAGGCTGAGGCCAAGGGTTTTGTTGAAGGCAGCACGCTTGACCTGAAGTTGCGCAATTATTATTTCAACCGCGACAACAAAGGCGACGGCAACCAGGATCAGCGTGACTGGACCCAAGGTTTGTGGACGAACTTCAGCTCTGGCTACACTCAGGGTACTGTCGGCGTAGGTGTGGAAGCGTTCGGCTATTTTGGGTTGAAGCTCTGGGGGCCAGACACTTATTCCGGATCCACCAACCTGGTTACCGACCGAAATGGCGGTAACGAAGATACGCTTGGCAAACTGGGCGGCGCAGTAAAATTCCGCGTATCTAAGACCGAGCTTAAAATCGGCGACATGCAGCCTACCAGCCCGGTATTTGCAGTCGGCGGATCTCGACTACTGCCACAGACAGCCAGCGGCATAAGCCTGCAAAGCAGTGAGATCAAAGGCCTTGATCTTGAGGGTGGTCACTTCTATTCCGGCACCAGTCAGAACGACACAAGTCATGACGGAAGCATCTGGGCGAACTACGCCGGGGTGCGGGCTAATAGTGCAGACTTCGCTGGCGGCAAATACGCAATTAACGACGCTCTGGGCGTTGCGTTCTATGCAGCCAAGCTTGAAGACGTGTGGAATCAGTACTACGGAAACGTTAACTACGCGCTTCCGCTGGGTAACGAGCAGTCTCTTGCTTTCGACGCCAACCTCTACCGCACTACGGATGAGGGCAGCGCAAAAGCAGGCTCGATCAGCAACACCACCTACTCCCTCTCCGCAGCCTACTCTTTTCTGGCTGCGCACACAGTTACCGTTGCCTTCCAAAAAGTTAACGGCGATACGCCTTTCGATTACATAGGCATTGGCGATAACAACCGCGGCGGCGACTCGATTTTCCTAGCGAACTCCGTCCAGTATTCTGACTTCAACGGTCCTGGGGAGAAGTCCTGGCAGGTGCGTTACGACCTGAACATGGCACCCTATGGCGTTCCTGGTCTGAGCTTCATGACGCGTTACCTCAATGGTGACAACATCGACGGCACCGGCCTGGCTGCAAACTCGACTTACCGCAAAAATGACGGCAGCCCAATTTATGGCGCTGACGGCAAACACCACGAGACCAACCTGGAAGCCAAGTACGTCGTACAGACAGGCCCTGCAAAAGACCTGTCCTTCCGCATGCGTCAAGCATGGCACCGTGGCAACGACGCTCAGGCTGACGGCGACGTCAACGAGTTCCGCCTGATCGTCGATTACCCTATTTCGATCCTGTAATCACGGTTCTGCACTCGGCAATACGAAAAGCCCGGCTCATGCCGGGCTTTTTCTTACCTGCGCGAAAGCTCGGCCGCACACCCCGAACGACCGCCCTGCCCTGTACGCCACCGGCACATCACCGTACAATCCCGAGTCATTTCCAGTCTCAGCAACCGACAACGGCCAACCATGCGCACCAGTCAATTTTTGCTCGCCACACAGAAAGAAACCCCTTCCGATGCGGTCGTGGTCAGCCATCAGCTGATGCTGCGCGCCGGCATGATCCGCAAGCTCGCCTCCGGCCTGTACACCTGGCTGCCGATGGGCCTTCGCGTGCTGCGCAAGGTAGAAGCCATCGTTCGCGAGGAGATGGACGCTGCAGGCGCACTCGAAATCCTGATGCCGGGTATTCAGCCCGCAGAACTATGGCAGGAGTCCGGCCGCTGGGTGCAGTACGGCCCTGAATTGATGCGTCTGGTCGACCGCCACCAACGTGATTTCTGCCTGGGCCCGACCCACGAAGAAGTCATCACCGATCTGGCCCGCAACGAGCTGAACAGCTACAAGCAGTTGCCGATTAATATGTACCAGATCCAGACCAAATTCCGTGACGAGATCCGCCCACGCTTCGGCCTGATGCGCGGTCGCGAGTTCGTCATGAAGGATGCCTACTCGTTCCACGCCGATCATGCTTCGTTGCAGGAAACCTACGACCGCATGCATCAGGCGTACAGCAATGTCTTTACCCGCCTGGGGCTGAAATTCCGCCCGGTCGAGGCAGATAACGGTTCGATAGGTGGTGCAGGCTCGCACGAGTTCCACGTACTGGCCGAATCCGGCGAAGACGACATCGTGTTCAGTGATGGTTCCGACTACGCCGCCAACATTGAAAAAGCCGAAGCGGTGCCACGCGAAACGTCGCGCCCTGCTCCGACCGAAGAGCTGCGTCTGGTCGACACACCGAACACCAAGACCATCGCGCAACTGGTCGAAGGCTTCGATCTGCCGATCGAAAAGACCGTCAAGACCCTGGTGGTGCATGCTGCCGAAGAAGGCAAGCTGGTTGCACTGATCATTCGTGGCGACCACGAACTCAACGAAATCAAGGCCACCAGACTGGAGCAGGTCGCAGACCCTCTGGTCATGGCGTCCGAAGCCGAACTGCGTGACGCCATCGGCGCAGGCGCAGGCTCACTGGGCCCGCTCAACCTGCCACTGCCTTGCATCATTGATCGCTCGGTCGCGCTGATGAGCGATTTCAGTGTCGGTGCCAACATCGACGACAAGCACTACTTCGGCGTCAACTGGGAGCGTGATCTGCCGGTTCCGGCCATTGCCGATCTGCGCAATGTGGTTGCTGGCGACCCAAGCCCCGATGGCAAGGGCACCCTGGAAATCAAGCGTGGCATCGAAGTCGGCCATATCTTCCAGCTGGGCACCAAGTACAGCGAAGCCATGAAGTGCCAGGTACTGGGCGAGAATGGCAAGCCGGTCAACCTGTCCATGGGTTGCTATGGCATCGGCGTGTCCCGCGTGGTTGCTGCGGCCATCGAACAGAACAGCGACGAGAACGGCATTATCTGGAACGATACACTGGCACCCTTCCAGATCGCCCTGATCCCGCTGCGCTACGAAACCGACGCCGTACGTGAAGCGACAGACAAACTGTACGCCGAGCTGAAAGCCGCCGGTTTTGAAGTGCTGCTCGATGACCGCGACAAGAAAACCAGCCCGGGCATCAAGTTCGCAGACATGGAACTGATCGGCATCCCGCATCGCATCGTGGTCAGTGATCGGGGTCTGGCCGAAGGGAATCTGGAATACAAGAGCCGTACCGAGTCGCAACCGCAAGCCCTTGCAGTTGCTGACGTGCTGTCGTTCATTCAGGGCCGCGTGAAACGCTGAGTCAAAAGGCGCATCGGCATCTGTCGATGCGCCACTCATCACAGGCCCCATCCGCATCAAGAGATCCCATGTTCAAACGAAGCACCTTAAGCCTCGGCAGCGCCGTTCTCTGCGGCACGTTCCTCGTCGGTGGCTGTGCCAATCAGTTGTCACAGCGCAGCGAACATGAGGAACGTGTCGAGCGAAAACTGCTTGAACACACCTTGCAGGTCGATATCGGCGAACCCAAGACACTGGAGTTGCCGCAACGACGTGTGCGCATCCACGAACACAAGTCGTTCGAGGTCACCGACTTCGAAGTCACACGTCACTACGACCGCTACACGCCCTATCAGCCCTGGCGGGAGATCTATGAAATACCGCTCGGTGCAGTCGCGGTCGTGGCTGGCGTAGGCGCCAACGTGGTCAATGTCTTCGCACTGGGCAGTCTGCCGGAAAGCGTGACCAAGGACTGGATCAGCTACGGCGTTGCCGGGATGAACCCGTTCATGAACGCGCCCTCGCATGGCCGCGCCGAGCAAAACCTGGCGGGTATCGATGAGGTTCAGAAAGACAAGCGCATCGAGAATTCCACCCTGCCGTGGAGCGAGCGCTCGGTCATGGTCAAGGCGGGTAACGACACCCACGAGATGACCACAGACCGCAACGGCGTACTGAGGCTCAATCTGCTGGACAGCCCGTTTGCAGAACAGGATCTGAGCCGTGTCACTCGTATCTACATCAATGTGGAAGACGAACAGGACAACGCACACGCCAATGAGAGCCTGCCAATCAGCCACTCACTGCGCGGCAAACTCCTGGAAGCACATGCGCTGATTTACGATGATCTGGAAGACGACGAAGTAAGCCAGTGGGTGCATCGAGTCAAGCGCCTGTCGGATCTTGGTCTTGAAGAAGAAGCCAGTGAACTGGAACAGAGCCTCATCGAACTGACGCGCAATGATCCACAGCTGCAGAACGAGTTTCTGAAGTCGCTGGCCAGGGATGCCGGTCGTCTGGTTGCGGTTCCTGCACAAGCGCAATGAACATTGGGCTCCGTGATCGCACGGAGCCGCCTGTTAGCGCGTGAACAATTCCAGTTGCTCGTGTGCCGCACGCAAGTCGTGCAGCCGCATCCCTACGCCCAATAACCGAACCGGCTTCCCACCCCGCGCGAAAGCCTGCGCCAGTAACTGCTCATAGCTGCCCAGATCCCTGCCTGCGCCGGTCTGTTCCAGCGTGGTCTGAGTGAAGTCATGGAATTTCACTTTGACGAAGGGTTTGCCCGGCCGGTACTGGCCTTCCATTCGCGCCATGCGGTGGGTCAGCGTCTCCAGCAAGGCAGGCAGCTTTTCCAGGCAACTGGCCAGATCAGGCAGATCCTTGTCGTAAGTATTCTCGACACTGACCGACTGACGCCGACTGTCATTCTGCACAGGCCGGTCATCGATGCCATGCGCAAGACTCCAGAGCCGTTCGCCGAAACTGCCGAACTCACGCACCAGCGCCAGCTTGCTACGGCTGCGCAGATCCGCACAGTCGACAATCCCCAGACGCCCCAGCTTGTCGGCCGTGACCTTGCCCACCCCGTGCAGCTTGTTGACAGGCAGCGATGCGACAAAGTCCTCGACCTGATCCGGGGTAATGACAAACAGCCCGTTCGGCTTTTTCCAGTCGCTGGCGATTTTGGCCAGAAACTTGTTGGGCGCAACGCCCGCCGATACGGTGATGTGCAGCTGATTCGAAACCCTGCGCCGGATATCCTGAGCAATGCGCGTCGCACTCCCCGAGAAGTGGCTCGCATCGGATACGTCCAGAAACGCCTCATCCAGAGACAGCGGCTCGATCAGGTCGGTGTAATCGCGAAATATCGTCTGGATTTCCTTCGATGCTTCTTTATAGGCATCCATACGCGGCTTGACGATGGTCAGGTCCGGACAGAGCTTGAGGGCATGTCGAGAGGACATGGCAGAACGCACACCGTACGCACGCGCCTCGTAGTTGCAGGTGGCGATAACCCCCCGCCGCTCTGCCGAGCCCCCTACTGCCAAAGGCTTGGCCGCCAGACTCGGGTCGTCGCGCATTTCGATGGCTGCGTAAAAGCAGTCACAGTCGATGTGGATGATTTTGCGCTGCGTCATGACCTGATGAGATTTTGATATCCATGGTCAGGCAGTATCTCACTGCTATCAACCCGTGACACGCACGTCCTGAAAATGCGCGATGAAAAGGCCGCATTTGCATCGCTGCTCGTAGGTAAACACCACCCGAAGCCCGGCGGGCCGGGCGTCAAAGGTCGTTCACACCCCCGCTTCGCCTCGCTAACCACTTGAAGGAGAAGCACTTTTTTGAAACTAATCATTGACACCCCGACAACTCTCTGTAGAATGCCGCCACACAGACGCGGGATGGAGCAGTCTGGTAGCTCGTCGGGCTCATAACCCGAAGGTCGTCGGTTCAAATCCGGCTCCCGCAACCAAACATCAAGAAAGGCTACTCGAAAGAGTGGCCTTTTTTGTGCGCGCTCATAAAGCGTCGCCTCCTGCTTCTATGTCGCCTCCTGCTTCTATGTCGCCTCCTGCTTCTATATAGAAGAGCTGGGCCAGCCCGGAACGCGTAGGTGGATCCAAGCATTAAGCGAGGTTATTTTCAGCTTTCGAGCATTAAGGGTTGACACTTTTGCGTTCGGCTGTAGAATGCCGCCACACAGACGCGGGATGGAGCAGTCTGGTAGCTCGTCGGGCTCATAACCCGAAGGTCGTCGGTTCAAATCCGGCTCCCGCAACCAAACATCGAAGAAGGCTGCTCGAAAGAGTGGCCTTTTTTGTGCCTGATGAAAACCCCCCTCCTCGATATCAGTAACTGTCTGACAAAAAAGACTATTTGCTCCAGACACTGAAGCCCTATCATCACGAACGTCACGTAATGTTTCCATTTACGACAGTTTTTTCACATGCGGCCGATAGGCTTATGGCTAAGCTGAATCAGACCTGAATCACGGCTGAACAGCATTGACCCGTTCTATTCGCTATTCGCTCGTTAGGCGTTGACGCGCTAACATCCTGAAATATTTTTTGCGTAGGGATTGGTAACTTGGCTGTATACCTCCATCCTGTCGCGCACGATCCAAGGAGTGATTGATGCGCGACAACACGTCAGATTCCAATGAAACAGTGAATGCCGACCAACCCGGCAAACCCGCACGCCTGCAGTGGCGCGAGTTGCTGAGCAAGTATCGCCAGCCTATCGGGCTGGCCGTGATGCTGCTGCTGTTCGGCCTGGCATTGATCGCCTGCCGGCACATGCTCATCGAGATGGACTGGTACGCGCTGCACGATTCCCTGTTCGCAGTGCCCCTGGCCTCTCTGGGCGGCGCGCTGCTGGCCGCGATAATCGGCTACGTCATCCTGATGGGTTACGAGCTGTCGGCCAGTCGCTACGCCAACGTCGACCTGCCGACCAAAACGCTGATCCTTGGTGGTTTCACGTCGTTTGCGATTGGCAATGCGGTAGGTCTGTCGATGCTGTCCGGCGGCTCGGTCCGTTATCGCCTGTACTCGCGACATGGTATCGGCGCGATTGAAATTGCCCGAATGACCGTGTTCGCCAGCCTCTCGCTGGGCTGTGCGCTGCCGCCACTCGCTGCGCTGGCGACCTTGAGCAACCTGTCCGGCGCATCGCTCGCATTGAAGCTTCCCGTCGAGATTCTCGCGGTCATTGCGACTGCGGTATTGGTCGGCAGCATTTTACTGGCGGTCGCCATCTATCGCCGTCGCCTGCCGGAACAGGATATCCCCCACAACATTCTGGTACGCCTTGGTCGCCGCACCCTGCGCCTTCCGAACCTGCGTCTGACCCTGATCCAACTGGTGATCACCGCGCTGGACGTGGCCGCCGCGGCTCTGGTGCTTTACCTACTGCTGCCCCAGGCGCCACCGCTGGGCGCATTCATGCTGATCTACCTGCTGGCGCTCGCCGCTGGCGTACTCAGTCATGTACCCGGTGGCGTCGGCGTCTTCGAAGCGATTCTGCTGGCTGCGTTTGCCAATGAGCTGGGCGCTGCGCCGCTGGCGGCCGCCCTGTTGCTGTATCGCCTGATCTACGTCGTGCTGCCGCTGCTGCTGGCATGCCTGACGTTGTTGTTCACCGAAGCCCAACGATTGCTTCCGACCCGACAGGCGATGCGCGTCGCGTCAGGTCTGGCAGCACCGATCCTGGCACTACTGGTTT
This sequence comes from Pseudomonas sp. fls2-241-TYG-175, assembly GCF_030209155.1. Lineage (NCBI taxonomy): Bacteria > Pseudomonadati > Pseudomonadota > Gammaproteobacteria > Pseudomonadales > Pseudomonadaceae > Pseudomonas > Pseudomonas sp. fls2-241-TYG-175. The sequence goes on from NZ_JARVSO010000004.1 coordinate 143,018, forward strand.
TCTTGTCGGGGGTGGTGCTGCTCTTCTCTGGTGCCACCCCTGAAATCGATACCCGATTGGAAAACGTCGGCTTCATGATTCCCCATCGCCTGATCGATGCCTCGCACTTCGGTGCGAGCCTGGTCGGCGTACTCTGCCTGCTGCTGGCGCAAGGGCTGCGCCGACGACTGTCCGCTGCCTGGGTGCTCACCGTGATCCTGTTGCTGGTGGGTGCCGTGCTGTCGATGCTCAAGGGCTTCGACTGGGAAGAAGCCAGCCTTCTGCTGCTGACTGCGGTCCTGCTGATGACCTTCCGCCGCTCGTTCTATCGCCCAAGCCGCCTTCTGGAAGTGCCGTTTTCTCCGCTTTATCTGATCGCCAGCGTCTGCGTGGTCGGTGCGTCGATCTGGCTGCTGCTGTTTGCTTATCAGGACGTGCCTTACAGCCACCAGCTGTGGTGGCAGTTCACGCTGGACGCCGATGCTCCTCGCGGCCTGCGCTCGGCGCTGGGCAGCGCGGTTCTTCTGGTGGTGGTCTCCCTGACCTGGCTGCTGCGCACTGCACGTCCCGTGATCAAGCTGCCTGACGCAGCCGACCTGGACAAGGCGGCCGAGATTCTCAAAGCTTCCAGCCAGCCGGACGGCGGGCTGGTACTGACCGGCGACAAGGCCATTCTGTTTCATCCGGCCGGCAACGCTTTCCTGATGTATTCGCACCGCGGCCGCAGTCTCGTTGCGCTTTATGACCCTATCGGCCCGACACAACAGCGTGCCGAACTGATCTGGCAATTCCGTGACCTGTGCGATGTTCACCATGCACGTCCAGTGTTCTATCAGGTACGCGCTGAAAACCTGCCGTTCTACATGGACATTGGCCTGACCGCGATCAAGCTGGGCGAAGAAGCACGAGTCAACCTGCTGAAGTTCGATATCGAAGCCAAAGGCAAGGAGATGAAAGACCTGCGCTACACCTGGAACCGTGGTGGTCGTGATGGTCTTTCGCTGGAGATCTACGAGCAGGGCGAAGCGCCAATCGACGAACTCAAAGCGATCTCCGATGCCTGGCTGACCGGCAAGAATGTGCGAGAGAAAGGCTTTTCTCTGGGACGCTTCAACCCCGAATACCTCAAGTATTTCCGCATTGCGATCGTTCACTTCCAGGGCAAGCCGGTGGCGTTTTCCAACCTGCTGGAAACCACCAGCCACGAACTGGCCAGCCTCGACCTGATGCGCTCGCATCCGGACGCGCCCAAATTGACCATGGAATTCATGATGGTCGGGTTGATTCTGCATTATAAGGCGCAGGGCTATTCCCGCTTCAGCCTGGGTATGGTGCCGCTGTCCGGCCTGCAGCCGAGACGCGGCGCACCACTGACCCAGCGTCTGGGCTCGATGATCTTCCGCCGTGGAGAACAGCTCTACAACTTCCAGGGGCTGCGCCGCTTCAAGGACAAGTTCCAGCCCGACTGGGAACCTCGTTATATGGCCGTGCCTGCCGGACTCGATCCGCTCGTGGCACTGGCTGACACTGCCGCCCTGATTGCGGGCGGCCTGACTGGATTGGTGAAACGCTGATGATTCGACGCTCCTGGCGCCTTTTGCTCGCAGCTCTGGTAATTTTTCTTTTGGTCGCACTGGGAGTCTGGATCTGGAACCGCCCCGCTCCACCCGCCACACTTGAGCACTCGAATCTGGATGACGGGGCCGCGCTGACCAGCGTGACACCCGCCACCAGCATCAAGACCCGTATCGCACTGGCTGTCACTGCCGAGGAAATGCTCACCGACAAGCAATTGCTGGCCATCAGCAAAGACGCGTCGGCGCGCATCGTTCAGGTTGTTCTGCCGAAAGACGATTGCGTCATGCAGCAGAAGACGTTCCAGAGCGCCCTCGAAAAACTGGACGGCCCTGCACTGGTCGTCGGCGGCATAGGCCCCGGCGCAACGCTGGCCTGGCGCTGGCTGGCCGGACAGACTGACGACAAGGCTCAGGCCATCTCCGTGGGCTTCGCCCTTGAGCACGTGTCCAATCCGCCACCGGTGGTGGACGAAGGCGACACGCCGCCACGCATCTGTGACGTGCCGCTGCCGCAGAAAGCGCCGCACGGTCACTGGCTGGCGGCCTGGAATGACGCGCCGGATGACCCGAGCGCAGCGTTCGTAAGGGATCAGACCAACGCCGATACCAGCATCAGCGACTACGATATCCCGCTGCCACAGGTTCTGAACACCGAACTGCGTCATCTGCTGCTGGGTGAAAACGACAGCGGGGGTCTGGGTATTCCAGTCGTTGAAGTACCGGCCAGCCAACCATCCGACACCGTCACGCTGTTCATGTCCGGTGATGGCGGCTGGCGCGATCTGGACAAGGTTGTCGCAGGCGATATGGCGAAAATGGGCTATCCGGTGGTCGGCATCGACGTGCTGCGTTACTACTGGGAGCACAAGACGCCCGAGCAGACCGCCGTCGACCTCACCGACCTGATGAACCACTACCGTCAGAAATGGGGCACCAAGCGCTTCATTCTTGCCGGTTACTCGTTCGGCGCTGACGTCATGCCTGCGATCTACAACCGTCTGGCGACGGACGATCAGAACCGCGTAGACGCAATCATCCTGCTGGCATTCGCCCGCTCGGGCAGTTTCGAGATCCACGTGGATGGCTGGCTGGGCAACGCAGGCAAGGAAGCAACGACCGGACCTGAGATGGCCAAGCTGCCTGCCGCCAAGGTGTTCTGCGTCTATGGCATCGAAGAGAAGAAGGACAGCGGTTGCACCGACACCACAGCAGTGGGTGAAGCGGTCCAGTTGCCCGGCGGTCATCACTTCGATGAAGACTACCCCGCGCTGGCCAAACGCCTGATCGACGCCATCAACAAGCGTCAGGGCAAGACCGGCGCTCAATAACCGGTCAGTTGTCAGAGCCAAAAAAATCCCGGCACCGTAAGGTCGCCGGGATTTTTGTTTGCGGGCAGTATATTTGCCAGCTTACATCTCGACTTGCGTACCCAGCTCGATCACGCGGTTGAACGGCAGCTTGAAGAAGCGCAGGTTGCCGTTGGCGTTCTTGAGCATGAAGGCGAACAGTGCCTCGCGCCAGCGAGCCATGCCGACCATCTTCGACGGAATGACCGTCTCGCGACTCAGGAAGTAGGTGGTGCGCATCGGGCTGAAGTCCAGTTCGGCCAAGTGACACAGGGCGAGCGCAGCGGGCACGTCAGGCTCGTCGATGAACCCGAAGTGCAGAATCACGCGGTAGAACCCTTCTCCGTATGACTCGACCTCGAAACGCTGCTGAGCGGGAACCCTCGGAGTGTCCTCGTAGACAACCGTCAACAGCACGACCTGCTCGTGTAACACCTGGTTGTGCAGCATGTTGTGCAACAGCGCATGCGGCACGGCATCGGAACGGGCCGTCAGGAACACCGCCGTACCCTGCACACGATGTGGCGGCTGCACGCGAATGCTGCCGATGAAGATCGGCAGCGGTAGACCGCCTTCGTCGATACGCTCGGCGAGCAACTGCTTGCCGCGCTTCCAGGTGGTCATGAGGATGAACAGCACCGCGCCCGCCAGCACCGGAAAGGCACCGCCCTGAAAAATCTTCGGCACGTTGGCAGCAAAGAACAGACCGTCTACCAGCAACAGCCCTATCAATAGCGGAACGGCCAGCAATGGCGGCCATTTCCACAGCAGCAGCATCACCGAAGACACCAGAATCGTGGTGCAGAGCATGGTCCCGGTCACCGCCACGCCGTAGGCAGAAGCCAGCGCGCCGGAAGACTCGAAGCCGATCACCAGCATGATCACGCCCGCCATCAGTGCCCAGTTTACGGCGCCGATGTAAATCTGGCCCTGTGCATCACTGGAGGTGTGCTGGATGTACATGCGTGGGATGTAGCCAAGCTGGATGGCCTGCAGCGTCATGGAGAACGCACCGGAAATCACCGCTTGAGAGGCAATGATCGTCGCCATGGTCGACAGGCCGATCAGTGGCAGCAGCGCCCAACCCGGCGCCAGCAGATAAAACGGATTGCGCACGGTCTCGGGATTGCCCAGCACCAGCGCACCCTGACCGAAATAGTTGAGCAGCAACGCTGGCAACACGAGGATGAACCACGCCCGCGAAATCGGCTTGCGGCCGAAGTGCCCCATGTCTGCATACAGGGCTTCGGCGCCCGTCAACGCCAGCACCACTGCGCCAAGAATGGCGACACCGATGCCAGGGTGAATAATGAAAAAGTGCACGCCCCAGGCAGGATTCACCGCCTTGAGCACTTCCGGCGACTGCATGATGCCGTAGACACCCAGCGCCCCCAGCACCACAAACCAGGTGACCATCACCGGACCGAACAGCACACCGATGCGCGCCGTGCCGTGCCTCTGAATCAGGAACAGACCGATCAACACCACCAGCGCCATTGGCACGATCCAATGCTCCAGCCCGTCGAACGCCAGCTCGAGACCTTCCATCGCCGACAACACGGATACGGCAGGCGTGATCATGCTGTCTCCGTAAAACAGCGCCGCACCGAACAGGCCGAACACCACCATCAACATCTGCAGCCTGGGGTACTTGGCCGTAGCCCGTCGCGCCAGTGCCGTCAGGGCCATGATGCCGCCCTCGCCCTGGTTATCGGCACGCAGGATGAAGACCATGTACTTGAAGGACACCACCCAGATCAGCGACCAGAAAATCAGCGACAGAACGCCCAGAATCGCGTCATGCGTGACCTCGACCCCGTAGCCGCCCTGAAATACCTCCTTGAGCGTATACAGCGGGCTGGTACCGATATCGCCATACACCACGCCCACCGCTGCGATCAGCAGCCCAACAGGCCTGGCCGCCTTTCCAGAACCTTCATGACTGTTTGTTTGACTCATCCACTACTCCCGGAAACCAGACATGAGGTTCAAAGCACTATGAACTTCACAACGCGTAACAATTCAGATCCGCCCAGACATTGACATGCCGGGATGCGATGGCGCGAAGCATAACGCAGCGGTGGGTGTAATTCTCTTTCTACGATGGGCACATCATGTCAACGCCCAAGAAAAAGCCCACCGACAGATGGGCCTTAGACCTATTCAGTGCCTTTAAGCAAAGACAACCTCAACTCGCCCTTCACCACCACGCGAGCGCGGCGCTGTCTTTACAACTATCTGGACATCACGCCCAAGGCGAGAGAGGCAATCGATCATCTTGGACTCGCTGATACCTCTGAATTTTCCCCTGAGCATTTCCGACACCTTGGGTTGAGGCATCGCAAGGATTCGAGCAGCTTCGACCTGAGTAAGATGTCGAGCCTTGATAATGGCGCCTATCTTGGTGGCTAGTTGGGCCTTGATCAACATTTCTCTGGCGTCGCCTCGGCCGAGGTCTGCGTAGACATTGCCGCTACTTTCTTCGATATCAGTCATTTTTAGCCCCCTTGGCATGCTCTTCTGCTGCTTTGAGTCGAGATTTGATCAGATCAATGTCGTGCTGCGCCGTCTTGATGCCTGAGGTCGACTTCTTCTGAAAGCAATGCAAGGCATAGACCGCATTTCCAAACTTGACGGTATAAGCCGCCCGGTAAGTATCCCCGTCATAATCCTCAACAACCTCAAGCACACCAGCCCCGGAAAAGCCTTTCAAGGGTACGGCTTGAGTGTGCTTGTTTCCCTGCTGAGCCTGATGGAGCGCATACCCGAATACATCCTGCACATCCTCGGGCATCGCCAACAGGTCTTTCTTACTGCCAAACAACCAATACAATGGCTTCACTGCGAGATCGCCTATCCTTGCCAACACGGACAAAATATACCCGTTTGGGTATAGGATCAATTGACAATCCTGTTTCAAACCTTGAAGACGTTCCGCACTCGTCGTAAATCTCGCCCAGACACTGGTCATCACGCCCGCTCATCGCTAGAATTGCGCACTTTTTGATCAGAGGCGCAACCAAGCGCCCAATCGGTGCCTGCACGTAGTGTCCAGGCCCCATCACGCCGAGGTTCGCCATGTCCACCGTCACCACGCCATCCGCCCCCAAGGTTGGATTCGTCTCTCTGGGTTGTCCGAAAGCGCTCGTTGACTCCGAACGCATCCTGACTCAGCTGCGCATGGAAGGTTACGAAGTCGTTCCGACTTACGAAGACGCCGACGTGGTTGTCGTCAATACCTGCGGCTTCATTGACTCGGCCAAGGCTGAGTCGCTGGAAGTGATCGGTGAGGCACTGGCGGAAAACGGCAAGGTGATCGTGACCGGCTGCATGGGCGTGGATGAAAGCGTCATTCGCAAGGTCCACCCGAGCGTGTTGTCGGTGACCGGTCCTCAACAGTACGAGCAGGTCGTCAATGCCGTGCACGAAGTCGTGCCGCCTCGCCACGATCACAATCCGCTGATCGATCTGGTTCCGCCGCAAGGCATCAAGCTCACACCGCGTCACTACGCGTACCTGAAAATTTCCGAAGGCTGTAACCACAGCTGCAGCTTCTGCATCATTCCGTCGATGCGCGGCAAGCTGGTCAGCCGTCCGGTAGGCGATGTGCTCGACGAAGCCAAGCGTCTGGTCAAATCCGGCGTGAAGGAATTGCTGGTGATCTCGCAGGACACCAGTGCCTACGGCGTTGACGTCAAGTACCGCACCGGTTTCTGGGACGGCCAGCCAGTCAAGACCCGCATGACCGAGCTGTGTCAGGCGCTGGGTTCCATGGGCGTCTGGGTCCGCCTGCATTACGTTTATCCGTACCCGCACGTTGACGAGCTGATCCCGCTGATGGCGGCCGGCAAGATCCTGCCGTACCTGGACATCCCGTTCCAGCACGCCAGCCCCAAGGTCCTCAAGCTGATGAAGCGCCCTGCCTTCGAGGACAAGACCCTGGCCCGCATCAAGAACTGGCGCGAGCAGTGCCCTGACCTGATCATCCGCTCGACCTTTATCGTCGGCTTCCCTGGCGAAACCGAAGAAGACTTCCAGTACCTGCTGGACTGGCTGACCGATGCCCAACTGGACCGTGTCGGCTGCTTCCAGTACTCCCCGGTCGAAGGTGCGCCCGCGAACCTGCTGGACGCCGCCATTGTGCCGGATGATGTCAAACAGGACCGTTGGGACCGTTTCATGGCGCACCAGCAGGCCATCAGCGCCGCTCGTCTGCAGATGAAAATCGGTCGCGAGATCGAAGTGCTGATCGACGAAGTCGATGAACGCGGTGCGGTTGGCCGCTGCTTCTTCGATGCCCCTGAAATCGACGGTAATGTGTTCATCGGTCTGGAAGACGACAGCACGGTCAAGCCGGGTGACAAGATCATGTGCCGCGTGACCGACGCCGATGAATACGACCTATGGGCCGAAATCATCTGACGCTGGCTCCACCTGCCGGAAAAAGCCCTGCCCTTCAAAACGGCAGGGCTTTTTCGTTGAGTTTTGCGGTCTATGCACAGACTGGACACTGGGAGCGCTGGCCGATGGAATTCTACATTCCAGACAAGAACGACTACCCGGATTTGGTAGACCTGTGGGAGCGCTCGGTACGCGCCACTCATGACTTTCTGCCAGACGCCTACATCACGCTGTTGAAAGATCTGCTGCTCAGGCAATACCTGGACAGTGTGACCCTGTTCTGTACCCGTGACGCGCAACTGGACATCACCGGCTTCGCAGGCGTCAACCGGAGCAAACTCGACATGCTGTTCATCGACCCCGAGCACCGGGGAGAAGGACTGGGCTCACAGCTGCTGACCCATGCGATCTCACAATTCCACATCTACGAGCTGGATGTGAACGAACAGAATCCGCAGGCGCTGGGCTTTTACCTCAAGCACGGTTTCGAAGTGGTCAGCCGTTCCGAAGTCGATGGCCTGGGCAGCCCCTATCCAATGCTCAGGATGCATTTGAGCCGCCGCAATTGACGTGACTGAAGGCGCAATTGCAATGTTGCCGCGATTAACCCGGCGCAGGCGGTTACAATGGCGCCTTTCTCATCAGTAAACGGCTTCTTTCATGACAGACCCCATTCGCCTCTCCAAACGCCTCATCGACCTGGTCGGCTGCTCCCGCCGGGAGGCCGAACTGTTCATCGAGGGCGGCTGGGTCACCGTGGATGGCGTGGTGGTCGAAGAGCCGCAATTCAAGGTCGATAACCAGAAGGTCGAGCTGAGCCCTGATGCCAAGGCGGATTCACCGGAGCCGGTCACGATCATCTTTCACACGCCCGCCTCGGTGACTGCCGAAACCGCTCTGCAGATGATCACGCCGGGCACCCTGTCCGAAGAACACAGCTATGGCAAGCGCCCGCTCAAAGGGCACTTTCTGCGGCTTGAAGCGATCTCCAGCCTGCAGGCCAACGCCAGCGGCCTGATGGTGTTCAGCCAGGACTGGAAAATCCTGCGCAAACTCACCGACGACCGCAGCAAGATCGAGCAGGAGTACGTGGTGGAGATCTCCGGCGAGATAGTCCCTCATGGGCTGAACCGCCTGAACCACGGCCTGACCTACAAGGGCAAGGAGCTGCCGAAGGTCAAAGCCAGCTGGCAGAACGAGAACCGCCTGCGTTTCGCCATGAAGAATCCGCAGCCAGGCATCATCGCCCAGCTCTGCGAGGCCGTCGGCCTGAAAATCGTCTCCGTTCGCCGCATCCGCATTGGCGGCGTGTCCATGGGCAAGCTGCCCGAAGGGCAATGGCGCTACATGACAACCAAGGAAAAGTTCTAACTTCCCCTCATTACCGGGCGTATGCATTTGCTCGTGCGCCGTCAAAAGACTTACAGGACTCACCGCTCATGATGAACAACGATGTATTGCGCAGCGTGCGCTACATGCTCGATATCAGCGACAGCAAGATTGTCGAAATCACAAAGCTGACCGGTTTTGAGGTCTCCAAGAGCGACGTCATTGCGTTCATGAAGAAAGAGGAAGAAGAAGGCTATCTGGATTGCAGCGATGAGATCATGGCGCACTTCCTGGATGGTCTGGTCTACTTCAAGCGCGGCAAGGACGAGAGCCGCCCACCTCAAGCCATCGATCTGCCGATCACCAACAACATTGTGCTGAAAAAGCTGCGCGTGGCCTTCGAACTGAAAGAGGACGACATGCACGCAATCCTCAAGTCCGTCGACTTCCCGGTCTCCAAGCCGGAGCTGAGCGCGCTGTTTCGCAAGGTGGGTCATACCAATTACCGCGAATGCGGCGACCAGCTGCTGCGTAACTTCCTCAAGGGCCTGACCCTGCGCGTTCGCGGCTGAGTCGGCGGGCATGACCCATACCGTTTCACCGGTCGGCTACGTGCGCTCCTGCTTCAAGGAGAAGTTCGCCATTCCGCGTCAGCCACACCTGGCGCCAGCCGCGCGCGGCGTACTGGAACTGGTCGCCCCTTTCGATCAGGGCGATGCGGTACAGGGTCTGGAGCAGGTCAGCCATGTCTGGCTGCTGTTCCTGTTCCATCTGGCGCTTGAAGACAAGCCACGCTTGAAAGTGCGCCCGCCTCGCCTGGGCGGCAATCAATCGATGGGCGTGTTCGCCACTCGCGCGACTCATCGCCCCAACGGTATCGGTCAATCAGTGGTCAGGCTGGATAAAATCGAAGCCGGACGCCTCTGGTTGTCGGGTATCGACCTGCTTGACGGCACGCCGGTGCTGGACATCAAGCCCTACGTGCCATACGCCGACGCTGTCGAGAGCGCGACCAACTCGATGGCCAGCGCCGCACCCGAGCTGATTCCGGTGCACTGGCAGGACGCCGCGCTGGTTCAGGCGCACGAGCATGCGTTGAGACTGGGCGAACCGCTGGTGGAACTGATTGAGCAGTGCCTGGCTCAGGACCCCAGGCCTGCCTATCAGGTGCCCACGCCCGAACGTCGCTACGGTGCGCAGTTCTGGGATCTGGATGTTCGCTGGCATTACCCTCAGGCAGGCGTCATTTGCGTGCTGGAAGTGGTCCCGGCACAAGTTTCCGGCCAATAAAAAACCGCCTCATCCTGCGCAAGGGTGAGGCGGTTTTTTCAACCCGGCTTACTTCTCGACGAATGCACGCTCGATCAGGTAATCGCCAGGCTCACGCATGCGTGGGGACACGGTCAGGCCGAAGCTGTTGAGCACTTCGCTGGTCTCGTCCAGCATGCTCGGGCTGCCGCACAGCATGGCGCGGTCGTCCTGAGGATTGATCGGCGGCAGACCGATGTCGCTGAACAGCTTGCCGCTGCGCATCAGGTCAGTCAGGCGGCCTTCGTTCTCGAACGGCTCACGGGTTACGGTCGGGTAGTAGATCAGCTTGTCACGCAGCGCCTCACCGAAGAACTCGTTCTGCGGCAAGTGCTCGGTGATGAACTCGCGGTAGGCGACTTCGTTCACGTAACGCACGCCGTGGCACAGGATGACCTTTTCGAAACGCTCGTAGGTCTCGGGGTCCTGGATCACGCTCATGAACGGCGCCAGGCCTGTGCCAGTGCTGAGCAGATAAAGATGCTTGCCCGGCTTGAGGTCGTCCAGCACCAGCGTGCCTGTAGGCTTCTTGCTGATGATGATCTCGTCGCCTTCCTTGAGGTGCTGCAGCTGCGAGGTCAGCGGACCGTCAGGCACCTTGATGCTGAAAAACTCCAGATGCTCTTCCCAGTTAGGGCTGGCAATCGAATACGCACGCATGAGCGGACGACCGTTTGGCTGCTGCAGACCGATCATGACGAACTGACCGTTCTCGAAACGCAGACCAGGGTCGCGGGTGCACTTGAAACTGAAGAGGGTGTCGTTCCAGTGATGGACGCTGAGGACACGCTCGTGGTTCATGTTGCTCATGTACGTGGGAACTCCTGAAAATTTCGTGCGCGCAGGGGCACGGCGCTATTGCGCGACATTCTAGTGGCAGACACAATATCTGTTAAATGAATTATCAAGATATGGGTTATCGGTTATATAGATATGCGATTCACTCTTCGTCAACTTCAGGTCTTTGTCGCCGTCGCCCAGCAGGAAAGCGTCTCGCGCGCTGCCGTGCTGCTTTCACTCTCCCAGTCGGCTGCCAGTACATCGATCACCGAACTGGAGCGTCAGTCCAGCTGCCAGCTCTTCGACCGCGCCGGCAAACGACTGAGCCTCAATGCCACGGGACGCCAGTTGTTGCCCCAGGCGGTTGCCCTGCTCGATCAGGCCAAGGAAATCGAAGACCTGCTCAACGGCAAGTCAGGTTTCGGCTCGTTGGCCGTTGGCGCGACGCTGACCATCGGCAACTATCTGGCGACGCTGTTGATCGGTGGCTACATGCAGCGTCATCCGGAAAGCCAGGTGAAACTGCATGTGCAGAATACCGCGCACATCGTGCAACAGGTGGCGCATTACGAAATCGACCTGGGTTTGATCGAGGGCGATTGCAGCCACCCCGACATTGAAGTGCAATCCTGGGTCGAAGATGAACTGGTGGTGTTCTGTGCGCCGCAGCATCCGCTGGCCAAACGCGGCCAGGCCACACTGGAGGAACTGACGCGTGAAGCCTGGATTCTGCGCGAGCAGGGATCCGGCACTCGGCTGACGTTCGATCAGGCCATGCGTCATCACCGTAACGGTCTGAATGTGAAGCTGGAACTGGAGCACACCGAGGCCATAAAACGGGCGGTGGAATCGGGGCTCGGCATTGGCTGCATTTCCAGACTTGCACTGCGCGATGCGTTTCGTCGTGGCAATCTGGTGGAATTGACCACCCCGGATCTGGACCTGTCCCGGCAGTTCTACTTCATCTGGCACAAACAGAAGTACCAGACCTCCGCCATGCGCGAATTTCTCGACCTCTGCCGGGCATTTACCGCCGGCGTGCAGCGCAGCGACGAAATCGTGCTCCCGAGCCTGTACTGATCAACGATTCAGGTTCAGCCCAGCAGAACGATGCCCCACACCAGACCGATCATGGTCAAGGCAATGAACTGCGCAGCGCTGCCCATATCCTTGGCGTTCTTGGACAGCGGATGCAGGTCCAGCGAGATCCGGTCGATGGCCGCCTCGACAGCGGAGTTGAGCAACTCGACGATCAACGCCAACAGACAAACTGCAACCAGCAATGCGTGCTCGCCTTTACTGACCGTCAGAAAAAACGACAGCGGAATCAGCACCACATTGAGCAGCACCAACTGACGGAAAGCGGCTTCGCCCTTGAAAGCGGCGGTCAGGCCATCCAGGGAATAACCTGCGGCGTTAAGGATTCGTTTCAGACCGGTTTGGCCTTTGAAGGGCGACATAGAGAGGCTGCTGTACTGTAAGGAAGAGGAAAGCTAAGGGAACGCAGGTCAAAAAAGCGTGAACATTTCTGTGACTGGCGGTTAGCTGGCTGAGATGGATTCGAGTTGTTGCAGCAGCAACGCTGCCTGGGTCCGGGTGCGCACACCGAGCTTGCGGAAGATCGCCGTCACGTGAGCCTTGATGGTGGCTTCAGAGACGCTCAGCTCAAAAGCGATCTGCTTGTTCAACAGTCCCTCACACACCATGGTCAACACCCTGAACTGCTGCGGCGTCAGGCTGGCGAGCCCGGCACTGGCGGCTTTGGCCTCATCCGACACGCTGATGGTTTCGTTGACCTGCGGCGGCCACCACACGTCGCCCTCCAGAACGGTACGCACCGCATGCTGAATGGCCTCAAGCGAACTGGACTTGGGAATGAAACCGCTGGCACCGAATTCTCTGGAGCGAACAACGATGGACGCCTCTTCCTGCGCCGACACCATGACGACAGGGATCTGCGGGTATTGCCCCCGCAACAGCACAAGACCGGAAAAGCCATAGGCACCGGGCATGTTCAGATCAAGCAACACCAGGTCCCAGTCTGTCTTCTGCTCCAGATGTGATTCCAGTTGCGCGATGCTTTCTGCCTCGACCAGCCGTGCATCAGGCCCCAGACCGATGCTCAACGCCTGCCGCAGCGCACTGCGAAACAGAGGATGATCGTCGGCGATCAGGATGTCGTAGGTCATGTGTTGATCCTGTTTTCATAGTGAGGGCCAGCAACGCAGGCCGCTCGCCAGGGCATCCGGAAATGCCGGCAAATTCACGTTGCCCGACCGGGCAGGTGCAGCGCCAAACCCGGTGAATCGGCGTCCAAGCGGCGCCAAGCATGCCCAGCAACACCATGACGGTCAAGCATGAAGCGCCCCGGAGCCGAGGATAAGATGGCAATCAGCCAACCACCGAAGCAGTAAACGCCGGGCAGGCTATATAAAAGCCTTCAAATGGTTATGCGCTGCGTCGTCCGGATCAATCGGTCGCTGGTACTTGGCCCCCAGATAATGAGCGCTGAACACATCCAGATAAGCATCAAGCACGCCACTGGCGCTGACATCGTCGGCCAATTCCAGGCACAGCGCAGCCACTTCTGCCGTACAGAAATGGTCATCACGCCTGGACCGCCGCAGTCGGTAGCGGGATATCTGCTCGGGCTCCAGGCTCAGCACCGGAAACTTCTCCAGATACGGGCTTTTGCGAAACATCTTGCGTGCTTCGGTCCAGGTGGCGTCCAGCAGAATGAACAACGGCCGCTTGCCGTCTTCGCGTGACACCTGGGTCACTACCCGTTCCCTGGCGACGAACTCACCCGGGAACACGATGTACGGTTGCCACTGCGGATCATCCAGCAACGCCAGCAGTTGTTCGTCGACCTCGATGCGCGACCAGCCGAACGCGTGCGTGTCTTCGATGACATCGGCAATCAGCCAGCCGGTATTGGTCGGCTTCAACGGCTCGGTGTCGTACATCAGCAGGCACATGCCCGAATCAGCCGCGACCTTGGGTCGCCATGCACATAAACAGTAGCTGGAGATGACCCGGCAATCCGGGCAACGTGGCGCACGCGAGCCTCGGGCGATGAACGGTTTGGTACTGCGTGCCAGTCGCTCATCGCGCAGGCGGGAGACAGCGTGGCTCATTGCAGCACGCACCAACTGAGGGAATACATCGACACCACGAGAACTCGGCAGGAATAAAGTGTGCGCAGTTTATCAGAGCACTGACCGTTCAACCCTAGGCTGTGTGAAGAGTCCTGTCTTATACTGCTGCGCCATCCAGACCCGCAGTCGGCAGGTTATCCCGGAACGCACTTTGAAGTCGCTGGTCCAACGGCCAGCTACTTAATCAGGAGAGTTTAATGCTGCGCCTCATCGCCCCTACCCTTACGCTTTTGCTCGTTGCTCCGCTGTGCGCCCAGGCGGCGTCGAAGCAGGAGTTCGAACTCAGCAAGATGCTGGAAAAAGTCGCGAAGGAAAGCAGCGTCGGTACGCCTCGAGCGATCAACGAAGACATTCTGGATCAGGGCTACACCGTCGATGGTAACGCACTGATCAACCACCTGAGCGTACGTGAAGGCCAGGCGCAGCAAATGCGCGCCAACCCGGACGCCATGCGCAACCAACTGGGCAACAGCGTCTGCCATAACAATGGCTACCGTCAGTTGATGACCAAAGGTGCCGTGCTCAAGTATCAGTTCACCGAGTACAAGACTAACAAAGCGATCGCGACCCAGACCTTCCAGGCCTCGGACTGCACGGTCAAACCCAAGAAATAAGCCGCTCTGCCCTTCCAGTGCGCCTGCCCCTCAGGCGCACACTGTTCTCGTTTCGAGACATCCTGCAACGCCTCCAACCTGAAGACGAACCGAGAACCGATGGCCTTTTTGAAGGCTTCGGCACATCATCGATTCGACACACAAGCCAGACTGGCGCTATAAACTTCTGACAGCCAACCGGTACTTTCAGGCACGTGGACAACAGGAGCGACACGTTCATGTGCACCCATCGTTTCTTGTGAACCAGTGAAACAGACAGAATCCATACGATCCGGTATCGCTCAGCTCATCTTTTTGACGATCAGGCTGGAGCGGATCAAGGAAACTGCAGGAGGAGACATCTTGAATGCCGTATGTACCTAACGATCTTCTGTCCAGACACTTTCAAAGCAATGGCCTGGACCTGACCGGCAAGATTGAAGAACACATTCATCAGGTCGCCCCAGGCAGCCCCAATCTTGCGCTTTACCGAGACATGATGCTGACCGTGCTGCGCATGGCTCAGGATGATCGCAATCGCTGGAATGCCAAGATAACCCTGCAGACCCTGCGCGAGCTGGACAACGCCTTCCGAGTGCTTGAGCGATTCAAGGGTCGGCGCAAGGTAACAGTGTTCGGCTCGGCCCGAACGCCACTGGAACATCCTCTGTATGCGCAGGCCACGGACCTGGGCGCTAAACTGGCGCAGTCCGACATGATGGTGATCACCGGAGCAGGCGGCGGCATCATGGCTGCGGCTCATGCGGGAGCAGGCCTCAAGCACAGCCTGGGCTTCAACATCACCCTGCCCTTCGAGCAACATGCCAACGCAACGGTAGAGGGCACGGAAAACCTGCTGCCCTTCCACTTCTTCTTTACCCGCAAGCTGTTCTTCGTCAAGGAAGCCGACGCGCTGGTGCTGTGCCCGGGCGGTTTCGGCACGCTGGATGAAGCACTGGAAGTGCTCACGCTGGTTCAAACCGGGAAAAGCCCGCTGGTGCCTATCGTATTGCTGGATACGCCGGGCGGCAGCTTCTGGCAAAGCGCGCTGGACTTCATCAAGACGCAACTGGAAGACAATCACTACATTCTTCCCGCCGACATGAAGCTGATGCGCCTGGTGTATAGCACCGACGAAGCTGTGGATGAAATCAAACGGTTCTACAGCAACTACCACTCCAGCCGCTGGCTGAAGAGCAAGTTCGTGATTCGCATGCACCATGCGCTCAGCGAGCAGGCGCTTGCGCACATGCAGGAGACATTTGCCGACTTGTGTGTCAACGAGGGATTTCACCAGCACGGTTATCAGGGTGAGGAACACGATGAGGCTCAATTCAGCCATCTCACGCGGCTGGCTTTCACCTTTACCGGACGTAATCAGGGTCGGCTTCGAGAGCTGGTGGACTACATCAACTCGCCGGAGAACTGGTCGAAACCCTCAGGCGAACAACAGTCAGCGCATCAACGCGAACCGCTGAACGTCTGATATCAATCGTCCATGCCTCGGCCGCTCAACAGGCGGCCGATCATGTCCAGCGGATAGCCTCGGTAACTCAGGAAGCGACCCTGCTGAGCACGTTCACGCGCGTCAACAGGCATGCGCCCGGCAAACTTGCGCTGCCAGGTTTCCTGAAGCTTTTCCTGCCAGTCCACGCCGCACTCTTTCAGCGCCTGCTCGATATCGGCACGCTGCAAGCCGCGTTGGCTCAGCTCTTCACGGATACGCACAGGCCCGTAGCCCGAACGAGACCGATAGGAAACAAAGCTTTCAAGATAACGGGATTCAGAGAGCAGGCCTTCCTCGATCAGACGATCAAGAGCGGCTTCGATATGCTCAGGGGAGGCGCCGCGCTGACGCAGCTTTCGCGTCAGCTCGACTCGACCATGCTCGCGTCGCGCGAGCAGGTCCATTGCAGTTCGCCTGACGGCGACGGGCGTATCAAGCACGGCAGACATGGATATCAGCTATCGGCGTCTGCTTCAGCCATGTCGTCAGCCACTGCAGGCTCGCGGGAACCAACGGCTTTGGTATCAACGCCAGGCGTCAGCAGCTTGTCGCGAATCTGCTTCTCGAGGGCGTTACCGATTTCCGGGTTATCTGCCAGGAACTTGGCCGAGTTGGCCTTGCCCTGACCGATCTTGCTGCCCTGATAGCTGTACCAGGCACCGGACTTCTCGAGGAAACCGTGCAGTACGGCCAGATCGATGATTTCGCCG
Source organism: Pseudomonas sp. fls2-241-TYG-175 (assembly GCF_030209155.1). Lineage (NCBI taxonomy): Bacteria > Pseudomonadati > Pseudomonadota > Gammaproteobacteria > Pseudomonadales > Pseudomonadaceae > Pseudomonas > Pseudomonas sp. fls2-241-TYG-175. Next base: position 159,706 of record NZ_JARVSO010000004.1, read on the forward strand.
TTGAGGTAGATGCCCTTGCCGTAAAGGATCTGGAACTCGGCCTGACGGAACGGCGGAGCCACCTTGTTCTTGACGACCTTGACGCGGGTCTCGCTGCCGACCACTTCGTCGCCTTCTTTCACAGCACCAGTACGACGGATGTCCAGACGTACCGAGGCGTAGAATTTCAGTGCGTTACCACCGGTGGTGGTTTCCGGGCTACCGAACATCACACCGATCTTCATGCGGATCTGGTTGATGAAAATCACCAGGCAGTTGGCGTTCTTGATGTTACCGGTGATCTTGCGCAGCGCCTGAGACATCAGACGTGCCTGCAGACCCACGTGCATGTCACCCATCTCGCCTTCGATCTCGGCCTTCGGAACCAGAGCGGCAACGGAGTCGACCACGATCACGTCGATGGCGTTGGAGCGCACCAGCATGTCGGTGATTTCCAGAGCCTGTTCACCGGTGTCCGGCTGCGAGACCAACAGGTCGTCGACGTTGACGCCCAGCTTGCCTGCGTACTCGGGATCAAGTGCGTGTTCGGCATCGACGAATGCACAGGTCGCGCCCATTTTCTGGGCCTGAGCGATGACAGACAGTGTCAGCGTGGTTTTACCGGAAGACTCGGGACCGTAGATTTCAACGATCCGGCCTTTTGGCAGACCACCAATACCGAGTGCGATATCCAGACCGAGCGAACCGGTGGAAATGGCAGGAATCGCCTGACGGTCATGGTCGCCCATGCGCATCACGGCACCTTTACCGAACTGACGCTCGATCTGACCCAAGGCCGCAGCCAAGGCTTTCTTCTTGTTGTCGTCCATTGAAGTCCTCACGTAATCAAATTCAATTAGGGCCTTGATGGCCACAACACCTGTATAAGTAGACAGTATTATTCCACAGGGATCGACGCTCGCCTACCCCTGTTTTGGCATTTCTCCGCATGCGAGCGCGATGAGCCCCTCCAGCGCGGCTTTTACCGTTTGTCGGCGCACCTGCTCGCGGTCGCCAGCGAACCAGCGGCGCTGAGCGATGAGCCTGTCGCCGTCACCCCAGCAGATCCAGACCGTACCGACCGGCTTTTCGACCGAACCGCCGCCAGGTCCCGCCACGCCGCTGACCGCGACGCCGAACCTTGCACCGCTGTTGCGCTGAGCGCCGCGGGTCATGGCTTCGACGACAGCCTGGCTGACCGCGCCAACGCTGTCGAACAAGCCTTGCGGGACATCCAGCTGTCGCGTTTTCTGATTATTGGAATAAGTGACGTAGCCAGCCTCGAACCAGCCAGAGCTGCCGCCTATACGCGTGATCGCTTCGGCGATGCCGCCGCCCGTGCAGGACTCGGCAGTCGTGACCTGCGCACCTATCGTTTGCAGAAGCTCGCCAAGCGAGGCGGCAAGCCGGGTTAAGTCATCCACAGTATATTCCCCTTCAAATCTGCTGATCCTTGAAATCCGACCTGCTGAAACAAACGGCTTTATGGAAAGCCGCTTGCCCGATCATGTACGTTGCTTCTTTTTCGAAACAGGCTTTCTGACCGTTTCGACCGTCGTTTCCCTTGGCCTGCGTTTCGCCTCATCCAAGGGAATGAAGCGCCCGGTGACCGAATCCCTTGCTCGTTTAAGTGCCATATAAAAGTCCTTTTTCATAGCCACCACTCACAGACGGTGGTGGTTCCAGGAGTCTATACAGCAATCACGAAGCTGTGGGCCTGCGGAAACCCGGGGTCACGATTGAGCCTTCACCAAACCCGGGACTGCAGCCGCGCAACGTGCGTGATAACCTTGCGCCCATCGCAAACACTCGGCAGACATCCCTCGGTAAACGGAGGGATCACACGTCGCACCCCGAGGTTTACTCACTCTTCTCAAGAACTTGCCCAAACCACTGATGAATAAAGCAATTTCCGACCTCTCTTCGCACACTCCCATGATGCAGCAGTACTGGAAGCTGAAGAACCAGCATCTGGATCAGTTGATGTTCTATCGCATGGGCGACTTTTACGAGATCTTCTATGAAGACGCCAAAAAAGCCGCCAAGTTGCTGGATATTACGCTGACGGCACGCGGTCAGTCGGCGGGCCAGAGCATTCCCATGTGCGGCATCCCCTACCATGCGGCGGAAGGCTACCTGGCGAAGCTGGTGAAGCTGGGCGAGTCGGTGGTGATCTGCGAGCAGATCGGTGATCCGGCGACCAGCAAGGGGCCGGTTGATCGTCAAGTCGTGCGCATCATTACGCCGGGCACCATCAGCGACGAAGCCCTGCTCGACGAGCGGCGCGACAACCTGATCGCCGCCGTGCTCGGCGACGAACGTCTGTTCGGTCTTGCCGTGCTTGACATCACCAGCGGCAACTTCAGCGTGCTGGAGATCAAGGGCTGGGAGAACCTGCTGGCCGAGCTCGAACGCATCAATCCGGTCGAACTGCTCATCCCGGATGACTGGCCTCAGGGCCTGCCGGCTGAAAAACGTCGCGGCTCACGTCGTCGCGCCCCTTGGGATTTCGAGCGCGACTCGGCGCACAAAAGTCTGTGTCAGCAGTTCGCGACTCAGGACCTAAAGGGCTTTGGCTGTGAAATGCTGACCCTGGCGATCGGCGCGGCGGGCTGCCTGTTGAGCTATGCCAAGGAAACCCAGCGCACCGCCTTGCCGCACCTGCGCAGCCTGCGTCACGAGCGTCTGGACGATACCGTGATTCTGGACGGCGCGAGCCGCCGCAACCTGGAACTGGACACCAACCTGTCGGGCGGGCGCGACAACACGCTGCAATCGGTCATGGACCGCTGCCAGACAGCCATGGGCACGCGCCTGCTGACCCGCTGGCTGAATCGCCCGCTGCGCGACCTGACCATTCTGCAGGCGCGTCAGACATCGATTACCTGCTTTCTGGAACGCTACCGTTTCGAAAACCTGCAGCCGCAACTGAAAGAAATCGGTGACATCGAGCGGATCCTGGCCCGTATCGGCCTGCGCAATGCGCGTCCTCGTGACCTGGCACGCCTGCGCGACGCCTTGAGCGCACTGCCCGAATTGCAACAGGCGATGAGCGAGCTGGAAGCGCCACACCTGCAACAACTGGCGCGCACCGCCAGCACTTACCCTGAGCTGGCTGAACTGCTGCAGCGGGCAATCATCGATAACCCGCCTGCGGTGATTCGTGATGGCGGCGTACTCAAGACCGGTTACGACGCGGAGTTGGACGAGCTGCAATCGCTGAGCGAGAACGCCGGCCAGTTCCTGATTGATCTGGAAGCACGCGAGAAATCCCGAACCGGCCTGGCCAACCTGAAAGTTGGCTACAACCGGGTTCATGGCTACTTCATCGAGCTGCCCAGCAAACAGGCTGAACAGGCGCCCGCCGATTACATCCGCCGCCAGACCCTAAAGGGCGCCGAGCGCTTCATCACACCGGAACTCAAGGAGTTCGAAGACAAGGCGTTGTCGGCCAAAAGTCGCGCACTGGCTCGGGAGAAAATGCTTTACGAGGCATTGCTCGAAGACCTGATCGGCCATCTTGCCCCACTGCAGGATACGGCGGCTGCGCTGGCCGAGCTGGACGTGCTGAGCAACCTTGCCGAACGTGCACTGAATCTGGACCTCAATTGCCCGCGCTTTGTGGCAGAGCCCTGCATGCGCATCGAGCAGGGTCGTCACCCGGTGGTCGAGCAGGTGTTGTCGACACCGTTCGTGGCCAACGATCTGGCACTGGACGACAGCACCCGCATGCTGGTCATCACCGGTCCGAACATGGGCGGTAAATCGACTTACATGCGCCAGACGGCGCTGATTGTCCTGCTGGCGCACATCGGTAGCTTCGTGCCCGCCGCTCAATGCGAACTGTCGCTTGTCGACCGGATATTCACCCGGATCGGCTCCAGCGATGACCTGGCGGGTGGGCGCTCGACGTTCATGGTGGAAATGAGCGAAACAGCCAATATTCTGCACAACGCGACCGACCGCAGCCTGGTGCTGATGGACGAAGTCGGCCGCGGGACCAGCACCTTCGATGGTCTGTCCCTCGCCTGGGCTGCGGCAGAATGCCTCGCCCAACTGCGCGCCTACACCCTGTTCGCCACGCACTATTTCGAGCTGACCGTTCTGCCAGAAAGCGAACCTCTGGTCAGCAACGTGCATCTGAACGCTACCGAGCACAACGAGCGGATCGTATTCCTGCACCGTGTCCTGCCAGGGCCTGCCAGCCAGAGCTACGGCCTGGCGGTCGCCCAGTTGGCGGGGGTTCCGGGCAAGGTCATTACGCGTGCCAAAGAGCATTTGCAGCGCCTGGAGACCACCAGCCTGCCCCACGAGCAGCCGCGCACCAAACCGGGCAAACAGGCAGCGCCGATGCAGAGCGATCTGTTTGCCAGCTTGCCGCACCCGGTGCTTGATGAACTGTCGAAGGTCAAGGTCGACGATCTCACACCGCGTCAGGCACTGGATTTGCTATACACATTGCAAACTCGACTGTGACGTAAGCCGTTACATGCTGTTAGAATCCCGCGCGGTCTGGGATGCGCTCAGCTTTTAGCCTGGCTGAGCAGCCGTTCGAGCCGCGTGAAGACGCAGCGAACCAAGGGTGAGTGGCAGGCGATGCAGTCAAACTGCTTCAAGGCCTTCATCAAAAGCACGTGTTTTCATAGGGCCGGGAACCGTCCCGAACCTGGCAACCCTGTCTGGAAGGGCTCTGCCGCAGCCGCCTGAGGAGAGAATTAGAAATGACCTTCGTCGTCACCGACAACTGCATCAAGTGCAAGTACACCGACTGTGTGGAAGTCTGTCCGGTGGACTGCTTCTACGAGGGCCCGAACTTCCTGGTGATTCACCCGGACGAGTGCATCGACTGCGCACTGTGCGAGCCTGAGTGCCCTGCACAGGCCATTTTCTCCGAAGACGAGATTCCGGCCGGCATGGAAAACTTCATCGAGCTCAACGCAGAGCTTGCCGAGGTATGGCCGAATATCACAGAGAAAAAAGACGCACTGCCGGATGCGGCAGAGTGGGACGGCAAGAAAGACAAGATTGCAGATCTGGAACGCTAGAATCCAGACTCAAAAAAAAGGCCCTCTTGAGGGCCTTTTTTCATTCTGAATGAGATGAAGCTACTGAGCTGATGAAGTCTCGATAAAAAAGGGGCGGTATGACCCGCCCACATTTTTTCCTGATCCCTGTAATCCCTTTTCATCATCCTGATGAATCGCCTCATGCGATGTCCCTGACTTTCATCCTTGAAAGCCTGTACCGGTCCGTTGGTACAGCCCTGATAGTAGAGATTTGGCGCAGCACAGCAACCCGCCAAGCGCGCCAAAATATTTCCGCTTCTACCTTAATGATTTTATAAACTCATAGGGATCAAGGGGTTAAGAGGCATATCAATCGAATGTTTGGTAAATCTCACTTACAAAGCCTGGATAACTTACAGGTTGTGTACGCAATGACGTACATGGCATGTGTCTCATGGGGACGCTTTCGGGAACGGGGCTCCAGACTTTCGAGCAGTCTTTGAATGATGACGACCATATAAAAAGCCGACATGAACAGGTTGCTCAGGTCGGCTCTTGTAACGCGGCTGGAGTTTTTTACTGGAAGAGCGATTCGCTCGAAAGACCGTTTTTCTCGAGGATTTCACGAAGACGCTTGAGGCCCTCGACCTGGATCTGTCGAACACGCTCACGCGTGAGTCCGATTTCCAGACCTACATCTTCAAGCGTGCTGCTTTCATGTCCCCGCAGTCCGAAACGGCGTATGACAACTTCGCGCTGCTTTTCGGTCAGTTCGCACAGCCACTGATCAATACTTTGCGAAAGATCGACATCCTGCAGAAGCTCACAAGGGTCTGTAGGACGATCGTCCGTGAGCGTATCGAGCAACGTCTTGTCCGAATCCGGCCCAAGCGATACATCAACCGAAGATACCCGCTCGTTGAGACCCAGCATGCGCTTGACCTCGCCTACCGGTTTTTCCAGCAGGTTGGCGATCTCTTCAGGAGACGGTTCGTGGTCGAGCTTCTGAGTCAGCTCTCTGGCCGCACGCAAGTAGACGTTCAGTTCCTTGACGACATGAATCGGCAACCGGATGGTCCGGGTCTGATTCATGATGGCTCGTTCAATGGTCTGGCGAATCCACCACGTGGCGTAGGTAGAAAAACGGAAACCGCGTTCAGGATCGAATTTTTCGACAGCCCGGATCAGGCCCAGGTTGCCCTCTTCGATCAGATCAAGCAATGACAGACCACGATTGACGTAGCGTCGGGCGATTTTCACCACCAGCCGCAGATTGCTTTCAATCATGCGTTTGCGCCCAGCCGGATCCCCACGTTGCGACAAACGCGCAAAGTGAACTTCTTCTTCCGGAGACAACAGCGGAGAGAACCCTATTTCATTGAGATACAACTGGGTAGCGTCGAGCGCCCGAGTGTAATCAATATATTTGTGTTGTTTGAGCGATGACGACGGCTTGGCCTTCGCGCGACCCGAGGCGGCAGTAGACGGCTGCTTCTCGTTCGGCGATTGCTCCAGGACAATGCCAGCTTCCATGAGAAGCACGTCATCATCGATGTCAAACTCCGGCGCTTCGTTGCTAAGAGCCATTGTTATAGTCCTTTGGTGAGTTCGACCTCAAGCTCCAGCGACGCCTATATCCGTGGCAACGCTTGAGCCTGTTCCTTCTGCGTCAGGAACAGGCGGCAACAATCAACGACGTGGCAAAAATTCCAGTGGGTCTACAGGTTTACCTTGTCGGCGAATCTCAAAATGCAGTTTCACCCGGTCAGTTCCTGTTGACCCCATTTCGGCAATCGTCTGCCCAGCCTTGACCTGCTGTCCTTCCCGTACCAAAAGCCTGCGGTTGTGACCGTAGGCGCTGACGTAGGTATCGCTGTGTTTGATGATGATCAATTCGCCGTAGCCCCGTAATCCACTTCCGGCGTAAACAACTGAACCATCAGACGCTGCCAAAACAGGCTGTCCCAAATCACCGGCGATATCAATTCCTTTATTCAAACTACCGTTTGAAGAAAATTTTCCTATCAATATGCCACTCGAAGGCCAGGTCCAACCGCTGGGAGACTTGCCTGCAGGCCCCGTTGCAGTAGTTGCAGACGGCGGTATGACAACCGGTACAACCGCGACCGGCTTGGACATCACAGTCGTTTTCACCGATCCCGAATTGCTGGTCGTCGTTGAAGTACTGGTCACCGGACGACCCGATGCAGGTGCCGACGCTACGCTCTGCGTTGAAGAGGAGCGCCCGTCAAAGCGAATCGTCTGACCAGGTTTGATGGTGAACGGTTCGGGGATCTGGTTGCGGGCAGCCAGCGCTTTCCAGTCCCAGCCATAGCGGAACGCAATGGAAAACAGCGTATCGCCGCGTTTGACGACGTACTGACCGGTCGTGACCGTAGGACGCTGGGCCACAGCGTTGCCGTTGCGGTCGACCACGCGAACACCGCCTGAAGGCGAACTTGAGCAGCCGACCAAGAGGACACTGAGCGCAATGCCAATCAACAGACGCTGATAACTTCTCGAAGACCTGAGCTGCTGAATGACTGTGTGACTCACCCGCCACTCCCTTTACTGGTGACTGAATTCAAAGATGCCCATTGTGCCGCAAGAACGGCGGGCAGCCAGTGCTTAAAACGCATCAAAAACGGTGTAATGGAAGATCCGCCTCATGATTCGATGCAATTTTGCCATCGTTCTCATGAACAGACGGTTGTAGACCGATGACAGGCGCCAGAATTCACTCGTGACCTCTGGCGTTTTTCAGGCAAGAGGGCCGTTCAACAGCGGCACGAACCGCACGGCTCCCAATACGTGTCGGGAAAAGCCGTTTTCCTCTCGAATGATCAGCATCAATTGCTGGACCTCGCCCGCGCCGACCGGAATGACCAGCCGTCCACCGGGTGCCAGTTGATCAAGCAATGCCTGCGGCACGTCGGTGGCCACTGCCGTGACGATGATGCCATTGTATGGAGCCAGCGCCGGCCATCCTTCCCAGCCATCACCCCAGCGGAAAACCACGTTGCGCAGGTTGAGTTCCACCAGACGCTCCTTGGCACGGTCCTGCAGGACCTTGATGCGCTCGACCGAGAACACCCTCTCCACCAGTTGCGCCAGTACGGCAGTCTGGTAGCCCGAGCCGGTACCAATCTCCATCACCTTGTCCAGCGGCCCCGCCGCCAGCAGAAGCTCGCTCATGCGAGCCACCATGTAAGGCTGGGAAATCGTCTGGTTATGTCCGATGGGCAATGCAGTGTCTTCATAGGCGCGATGCGCCAGCGCTTCGTCGACGAACAGGTGACGTGGCGTCTTGCGGATCACATCCAGCACATGATTGTTCGACACACCTTCTTCGTACAGGCGTTGAATCAAGCGCTCGCGAGTACGTTGCGAGGTCATCCCGATCCCGCGACGTAACAGATCATCTTGCTCGCGTGACATCAGCGCAGTCCCTCCAGCCAGGTGTTCAGGCTGCTGAAACCATCCTGATAGGTACGGTCCAGTTGCAACGGCGTAATCGATACGTAGCCCTGCATGACCGCATGAAAGTCAGTCCCGGCGCCGCCATCCTCGGCATCGCCTGCGGCCGCTATCCAGTAACCGGCACGTCCGCGGGGATCAACGACCCTGATCGGCGCTGCGGCTCTGGCGCGATGGCCCAGCCTGGTCAATTGAATGCCGCGGATGTGCTCCAGCGGCAGATTCGGGATGTTCACGTTCAACACCGTACGCGGCGGAAGATCGAGTTGCTCGTGGGCCTCGACCAGCAGGCGTGCGTAATGCGCGGCCGTGGCGAGGTTGTCCGGCTGGCGCGACAGAAACGAGAAGGCGAACGACGGCCGTTGCAGAAAACGGCCTTCCAGTGCCGCGGCGACCGTACCTGAGTACAGCACATCATCGCCCAGGTTGGCGCCCAGATTGATCCCTGAAACCACCATGTCCGGTTCACGCTCCAACAGGCCGTTGAGCCCCAGATGCACGCAGTCGGTCGGCGTACCGTTCAGACTGATAAAACCATTGGCCAGCGTCTGCGGATGCAGAGGCCGGTCGAGTGTCAGCGAACTGCTGGCACCACTCTTGTCTTGATCGGGGGCAATCACCACGCATTCAGTGTAGTCCGCCAGCGCGCCATAGAGCGCCGCAAGGCCGGGCGCGCTGACCCCGTCATCGTTTGAAATCAGAATACGCATGGGCTGTCCGTCTGCCCAACCGGCACCAGATCGACAAGCTCGCGCACCAATACGGTGGCAAAGCATCCAGGCGGAAGGACGAATTCCAGTTGCAGAATGTCAGGCTCGGGATAATGCCACGTCAGCCGCCCAATGGGCAGCCGCAGGATGCGACGTTCGTGTTCCATTCCCGCCCTGATCAACCAGTCGCGAAGCGCCGGATGCTCAGCTGCGATAGCGTTTTCAAGCTCTGCAGTCTTGCCCAGCGCCGGAGAAGGACCTGCGCCCCACTGCGGGCCGGTCGGGTGCAGGTCCAGAATGGCCAGCCGCGGATCGCTGCACTCCTCGACACCCGCCGGGAAAAAGCTGCGGCTGTCGGTGAACGCCAGCAGATCACCGACCTGAGCGTGCTGCCAGTTGCCATCGGCAACGCGTGCGGCGAGAACCTGATTGAACAGGTAGCTGCGGGCCGTTGACAGCAGACGCGAGCGGACCGCGCGCTGCTCGGGCAGCGCCTGACGGGACGCGTAGTCGCGAGCCTCGCCCAGATTGCCACCCTGATAGCCGAAGCGCTGAGCGCCGAAGTAGTTGGGAATCCCGAGCCGGGCGATCGACTCGAGCCGCTGATTCAGCGCGTCCTTGTCAGCCGCCAATTGAGTCAGGCGCAAGGTGAAACCATTGGCTGCGTGCGCGCCACGCTGCAGTTTGCGCTTGTGGCGGCTCATCTTGAGGATCTGCAGCGTCTCGTCCTGCGCGGCGGACAGATCGGGGTCGGCCTTGCCGGGCAACTGAATACTGAACCATTGACGGGTGAGCGCCTGACGGTCTTTCAAACCGGCATAGCTGACCGTACGCAATTGAACACCGGCAGCCCGGGCCAGACGGCGTGCGGCTTCTTCGGTATTGAGGCCACGTTTCTCGACCCATAGCCATAGATGCTCGCCATCGCCCGAAAGCGGAATATCGAGCACTTCATCGACCTGAAAATCTTCGGCAGTTGCCTTGAGAACAGCGCTTCCCAGTGCCTTGCCCCAGGCCGTCGGGCCCAATAATTCAAGTTCGGTCATGCGCGCAGCAACAACGCGACGGCATGCACAGCGATGCCTTCTTCGCGGCCGGTGAAGCCGAGTTTTTCAGTGGTGGTGGCCTTGACGTTGACCTGATCCAGTTCGACCTGCAGGTCTTCGGCAATGAGCGCGCGCATGGCATCGATATGAGGCGCCATTTTAGGTGCCTGGGCGACGATGGTGGCATCGACGTTACCGACCTTCCAGCCCTTGGCCTGCACTTGCTTGAGCACGTGACGCAGCAGCACGCGGCTGTCCGCGCCCTTGAACTGCGGATCCGTGTCCGGAAAATGCTTGCCGATGTCGCCCAGCGCCGCAGCGCCCAGCAATGCGTCGCTCAGAGCGTGCAGCAAAACGTCGCCATCGGAGTGGGCCAGAAGACCGAAACCGTGCGCAATCCGCACACCGCCCAAGGTGATGAAGTCGCCTTCAGCGAAACGGTGCACATCATAGCCGTGGCCAATACGCATAAAAAAACGCCCTGAAAAAAGTCAGGGCGTGATTCTACCTGCTTTGGCACGGCTTGGGTTTGTCAGAGACGCCGCACATCAACAGGACGGCCAGTCAAACCCGCTCAGCTATCGAACAACGCGCGGGCATGATGGCGAAGGTGGTCTTCGATGAAGCTGGCGATGAAGAAATAACTGTGGTCATAACCGGGCTGCATCCTCAGTGTCAGAGACTGCTGTGCCGATTTGGCGGCCTGAACTAGTGTCTCGGGCTTGAGCTGATTGACGAGAAAATCATCCCGGTCGCCCTGGTCCACCAGAATCGGCAGTTTTTCCGTCGCCTCGGCCATCAGCACACTGGCATCCCACTCGCGCCAGCGTGAACGGTCTTCGCCCAGAAAACGGGAAAACGCTTTCTGCCCCCAGGGGCAATCCATCGGGTTGCTGATCGGCGAGAACGCCGAGATCGATTTGTAGCGACCCGGATTGCGCAAGGCACACACCAGCGCGCCGTGCCCGCCCATCGAATGACCGCTGATGCTGCGTGCCTGCGAAGCCGGGAAATGCGCTTCGATCAGCGCAGGCAGTTCGGTAACCACGTAATCATGCATCTGGTAATGACGGGCGTAGGGCTGTTCGGTGGCGTTGAGATAGAAGCCTGCGCCCAGACCGAAATCCCACGCACCGTCCGGATCGCCCGGCACGTCGGGGCCACGCGGACTGGTGTCCGGCGCGACGATGATGATGCCCAGTTCGGCGGCCACTCGCTGGGCCGCTGCCTTCTGCATGAAATTCTCGTCGGTACAGGTCAGGCCGGACAGCCAGTAAAGCACCGGCAGTTTGCTGCCCTGCTCTGCCTGCGGCGGCAGGTAGACGGCAAACACCATGTCGCAGCCCAGTACTTGAGAGTGATGCTTGTATCGCTTGTGCCAGCCGCCGAAGCTTTTCTGACAGGAAATGTTTTCCAGGCTCATGGTCGACTCCCAACGACGGGCAGCAGCCCTGATTGGCGCACGCTGCCCATCGTCACTGTTTAGAAGTGGATGACAGTACGAATGCTTTTGCCTTCGTGCATCAGGTCAAACGCCTTGTTGATGTCTTCCAGACCCATGGTGTGAGTGATGAAGGTGTCCAGCGGGATCTCACCGGTCTGAGCCATGTCGACATAGCTCGGCAACTCGGTACGACCCCGCACGCCGCCGAACGCCGAACCGCGCCAGACGCGACCGGTCACCAGCTGGAAAGGACGGGTGGAGATTTCCTGACCGGCGCCGGCCACGCCGATGACGACCGACTCGCCCCAGCCCTTGTGGCAGCACTCGAGTGCTGCACGCATCAGCTGCACGTTGCCAATGCACTCGAACGAAAAATCCACGCCGCCGTCGGTCATGTCGACGATGACTTCCTGGATCGGACGATCAAAGTCCTTCGGGTTCACGCATTCGGTGGCGCCCAACTGTTTGGCGATCTCGAACTTGGCCGGATTGATATCGATGGCGATGATCCGGGAAGCCTTGGCTTTCACCGCACCGATCACAGCCGACAGACCAATGCCGCCCAGGCCGAAGATGGCCACGGTGTCGCCTGGCTTGACCTTGGCGGTATTGAGCACTGCGCCGATACCGGTGGTGACGCCGCAACCGAGCAGGCAGACCTTTTCCAGCGGTGCCTGCTTGTCGATTTTGGCGACCGAGATTTCCGGCAGCACGGTGTATTCGGAGAAGGTCGAAGTGCCCATGTAATGGAAAATCGGCTCACCCTTGTAGGAGAAGCGAGTAGTGCCATCCGGCATCAAACCCTTGCCCTGCGTGGAGCGGATTGCCTGACACAGGTTGGTCTTGCCCGAGCGGCAGAATTTGCACTGGCGGCATTCTGGGGTGTAAAGCGGGATGACGTGATCACCGACCACGACAGAGGTGACACCCTCACCCACCGCTTCGACGATAGCCCCGCCTTCATGCCCCAGAATCGAAGGGAAGATCCCTTCAGGATCAGCACCGGATAGCGTGTAGGCGTCGGTATGGCAAACGCCGGACGCCACGACACGCAGCAGCACCTCGCCCGCCTTGGGCATGGCGACATCCACTTCCACGATTTCCAGTGGTTTCTTGGCCTCAAAGGCGACAGCAGCACGTGACTTGATCATCAATCTTCTCCGGCGAACTAAAACAAGGTGTGCAGTGTAGTACAGTGCCAAAAGGCGAGTAATAGAGCCAAAAGCAAAACATTAATGCTGTACAGGGATAATCGATGTACACCAATCGCTGGGAAGGCCTCGATGAGTTCGTTGCGGTGGCCGAATGTGGCCAGTTCACTGCGGCAGCGCAGCGTCTGGGGGTGTCCTCTTCACACGTCAGCCGTCAGATCGTCCGGCTTGAAGAACGACTGCAGACTCGCCTGCTGTACCGCAGCACACGCAAGGTGGCGTTGACTGAAGCCGGTCAGACGTTCCTGCATCATTGCCAGCGTCTGCAGGATGGACGCGAAGAAGCACTGCGCGCGGTGGGCGACCTCACCAGTGAACCCAAGGGACTGTTGCGCATGACCTGCGCCGTGGCTTACGGCGAGCGTTTCATCACGCCACTGGTGACTCGCTTCATGGACGTTTATCCGCATCTGCGGGTCGACATCGAGTTGAGCAACGACACACTCGATCTGGTCCACGAAGGCATGGACCTGGCGATACGGCTGGGACGCCTGCAGGACTCACGCATGGTGGCCACGCGCCTTGCACCCCGCCAGATGTACCTGTGCGCAGCACCGTCCTACATCGCACGCTACGGCCGTCCTCACAGCCTGTCGGAACTGAGTCGCCACAACTGCCTGATCGGCGGCAGCGATACCTGGTTGCTGCAACAGAACGGCCGGGAGTTCTCTCAGCGCGTGCAGGGCAATTGGCGGTGCAACAGCGGCCAGGCTGTACTCGATGCGGCGTTGCACGGCGTGGGTCTGTGCCAGCTTCCGGATTATTACGTGCAGAAACACCTTAAGAGCGGCGCGCTGATTTCGTTGCTGGAGATGCATCAGCCGCCCAACACGGCTGTCTGGGCGCTGTATCCACAGCAACGCCACCTTTCGCCCAAGGTGCGCAAGCTGGTGGACTATTTGAAGGAAGGTTTGTTGATGCGAGACGAATACCGGCAGTAGCCGGTGAGCCTCTCAGCGACCGAACTCACCCCGACGCAAACGCAGCCATTCGAGGTCTTCAGGTCGGGTGACCTTGATGTTGTCGGATCGTCCTTCGATCAGACGCGGCGACTGACCCGCCCACTCGATGGCTGAAGCCTCATCCGTGATGCTGACATCAGAGACCAGGCTGTCCGCCAGCGCGCGATGGAGCGCTCCAAGGCGGAACATCTGCGGCGTATAGGCCTGCCATATCATGCTGCGATCAACGGTTTCAGTTACGCGACCATGGCTGTCAGCGCGTTTGAGCGTGTCTCGCGCCGGAACGGCCAGCAGGCCTCCGACCGGGTCATCCGCCAGTTCGCTGAGCAGGTTGTCCAGGTCGCTACGGGCCAGATTCGGACGCGCCGCGTCGTGAACCAGCACCCAGTCATCATCACTGGCGCCCTGCGCATGCAGATGCAGCAAAGCGTTGAGTACCGAACCTGAGCGCTCCTTGCCACCGTCCACGCGCTGGATCCGGGAATCCAGCGCACAGGGCAAAGCGGGCCAGTAAGGGTCGTCCACGGCAAGGCTGATCACCAGACCCTTGAGACGGGGGTGATCCAGAAAACTTAACAGGCTGTGTTCGAGAATGGTCAGGCTGCCCAGTTGCAGGTACTGCTTGGGCCGATCTGCTGCCATGCGGGCGCCAATGCCCGCTGCAGGTATCACCGCCCAGAAGGCAGGGAGAAAGTCTTTCATGACACCTACTTTTTATTATTGCGCGAGCTGATAAAGGGTTTCGCCGTCCTTGACCATGCCCAGCTCATGGCGTGCACGTTCCTCGACGGTTTCAAGCCCTTTCTTCAATTCCATGACTTCAGCATCCAGCACGCGATTGCGCTCCAGCAACACCTGATTCTCGGCATGCTGATCCGCGATCTGCTGGTTCAGGCTGGCCACTTGCGCAAGGCTGCCATTACCCACCCACAGGCGATATTGCAGACCGGCAAGCAACAAAAGCAGGATGAGGAACAACCAGTTAGGACTGCGCATTGAAATATCAGGTACCCAGTAGAAAAGACGGCAGAGCCAACACAACAAACAAATGACTGAGGGCATTGAGCCTGACATAAGCCAGGCTCAATCACTCCAGGTTACAGCGGAGCGTCAGCATCGGCAGGGCGGGCGAAACCGGATGAACCGTTTTTCCCGCAACGCCCTGCGTCTTTTACCATCTATGGATCAACCGCGAAACTCGGCGCGGCCGTTATAAACGGCTTTGGAACCCAGTTGCTCTTCGATACGCAGCAGCTGGTTGTACTTGGATACACGATCGGAACGGCACAGCGAACCGGTCTTGATCTGGCCGGCAGACGTGCCCACGGCCAGATCGGCAATGGTCGAATCTTCGGTTTCACCGGAACGGTGCGAGATCACGGCAGTGTAACCGGCAGCCTTGGCCATCTGAATGGCTTCCAGCGTTTCGGTCAGTGTACCGATCTGGTTGAACTTGATCAGGATCGAGTTGGCGATCTTCTTGTCGATGCCTTCCTTCAGGATCTTGGTGTTGGTCACGAACAGGTCGTCACCCACCAGCTGGATCTTGTCGCCGATCTTGTCGGTGAGAATCTTCCAGCCTGCCCAGTCGGATTCGTCCAGACCGTCTTCGATAGAGATGATCGGGTGCTTGCTGACCAGATCAGCCAGATAGTCGGCGAAACCGGCAGAATCGTATTCGCCTTCTTCGCTGAGCTTGTACTTGCCGTCCTTGTAGAACTCGCTGGCCGCGCAATCCAGGGCCAGGGTCACATCGGTGCCCAGCTTGTAACCGGCGTTGGAAACGGCTTCGGCGATGGCGCTGAGCGCTTCTTCGTTGGAGGCCAGGTTAGGCGCAAAACCACCTTCGTCACCCACGGCGGTGTTCAGGCCACGGGCCTTCAGTACAGCCTTGAGGTGGTGAAAAATCTCGGTCCCCCAACGCAGGCCTTCAGCGAACGACTTGGCGCCCACCGGCTGAACCATGAATTCCTGAATGTCGATGTTGTTATCGGCGTGCTCGCCACCGTTGATGATGTTCATCATCGGGACTGGCATCGAGTAGACGCCCGGCGTGCCGTTCAGATTGGCGATGTGCGCGTACAGCGGCAGATCCTGATCCTGGGCAGCGGCCTTGGCGGCAGCCAGGGATACAGCGAGGATCGCGTTGGCGCCCAGGCTTGCCTTGTTCTCGGTCGCGTCCAGCGCGATCATCGCGTGGTCCAGCGCCTTCTGGTCTACCGGGTCCTTGCCCAGCAGCAGGTCGCGGATCGGACCGTTGATGTTGGCGACTGCCTTCAGAACGCCCTTGCCCATGTAACGGCTCTTGTCGCCATCACGCAGCTCCAGCGCTTCGCGCGAGCCGGTTGAAGCACCGGACGGCGCGCAGGCGCTGCCAATGATGCCGTTATCGAGGAGCACATCTGCTTCCACGGTGGGATTGCCACGGGAGTCGAGAACTTCACGACCTTTGATGTCGACGATTTTTGCCATTGTTGTAAACACTCCAAGATTGACGAAAACGACGCAGCTGGGAAACGATATTCGCAATCAGACGCAAAAAACGGCAGGCCTGAATGCGACAACCCCGTCACGAATGACGGGGAACGGCACTTTACCGGAGAACCCTGCTCAAGCGGTCTCTACGATCGGAAAACTTTTCACAAGTTCATCCAGCGACTTGAGCTGAGCCAGGAAGGGCTCCAGCTTGTCCAGGCGCAATGCGCAGGGACCGTCGCATTTGGCGTTGTCAGGATCCGGGTGGGCCTCGAGGAACAGACCGGCCAGATTCTGGCTGATACCGGCCTTGGCCAGGTCAAGCACTTGAGCGCGGCGACCGCCGGCGGAATCGGAGCGACCACCCGGCATTTGCAACGCGTGGGTCACGTCGAAAAGGATCGGGTACTCGAACTGCTTCATGATGCCGAAGCCGAGCATGTCCACCACCAGGTTGTTGTAACCGAAGCTGGAACCGCGCTCGCACAGGATCAACTGATCGTTCCCGGCTTCTTCGCACTTGGTCAGGATGTGTTTCATCTCCTGAGGCGCGAGAAACTGGGCCTTCTTGATGTTGATGACAGCACCGGTCTTCGCCATCGCGACCACCAGGTCGGTCTGGCGCGACAGGAAAGCCGGCAGCTGGATGATGTCGCACACTTCGGCAACCACAGCAGCCTGCTCGGGCTCATGCACATCAGTGATCAACGGCACGTTGAAGGTGCGCTTGATCTCTTCGAAAATGCGCATGCCCTCTTCCAGTCCGGGACCACGGTAGGAAGTCACCGAGGAACGGTTGGCCTTGTCGAAGCTGGCCTTGAACACGTAAGGGATACCAAGCTTTTCGGTAACCCGCACATATTCTTCGCAGACCTGCATGGCCATGTCGCGGGACTCCAGCACGTTCATGCCACCGAACAGAACCATTGGTTTGTCGTTGGCGATCTCGATGGAGCCGACGCGGATGATTTTCTGAGCCATGTGCTTATCTTCCCTGTCAGGCGTTCTTTTGGCGTTGAGCCAGTGCGGCTTTCACGAAACCGCTGAACAGCGGGTGACCGTCGCGCGGCGTCGAAGTGAACTCCGGGTGGAACTGGCAAGCCACGAACCATGGATGATCAGGCGCTTCGACCACTTCGACCAGCGCACCGTCGCCGGAGCGGCCGGAAATCTTGAGACCGGCTTCGATCAACTGCGGCAGCAGGTTGTTGTTCACTTCGTAGCGATGGCGATGACGCTCGACAATCACGTCATTCTGGTAGCAATCGTGAACCAGCGAGCCCGATTCCAGTTGGCATTCCTGTGCGCCGAGACGCATGGTGCCACCCAGATCGGAGCTCTCGGTGCGGGTTTCCACAGCGCCGGTCGCGTCTTCCCACTCGGTGATCAGGCCCACGACAGCGTGCGCGCTGGTGCGATCGAACTCGGTGGAGTTGGCGTCTTTCCAGCCCAGCACGTTACGGGCGAACTCGATGACCGCCACTTGCATGCCCAGGCAGATACCCAGGTACGGAACCTTGTTTTCACGAGCGAACTGAACAGCCGTGATCTTGCCTTCAACGCCGCGCAGGCCGAAACCGCCCGGAACCAGAATCGCGTCCACGCCTTCGAGCAGGCCAGTGCCCTGATTCTCGATGTCTTCGGAATCGATATAGCGCAGGTTGACCTTGGTGCGGTTGGTGATACCAGCGTGACTCATGGCTTCGATCAACGACTTATAGGCGTCGAGCAGTTCCATGTACTTGCCGACCATCGCGATGGTGACTTCGTGTTCAGGGTTGAGCTTGGCATCGACGACCTTGTCCCACTCGGACAGATCGGCGCCGCCACACTGAAGACCGAAACGCTCGACGACGAAATCGTCCAGACCCTGCGAATGCAGGATGCCAGGGATCTTGTAGATGGTGTCGGCGTCTTCCAGCGCAATGACTGCGCGCTCTTCAACGTTGGTGAACTGGGCAATCTTGCGACGCGACGAGGTGTCGATCGGGTGATCGGAGCGGCAGACCAGGACATCAGGCTGCAGGCCGATGGAACGCAGTTCCTTGACGGAGTGCTGGGTCGGCTTGGTCTTGGTTTCACCGGCGGTGGCGATGTACGGCACCAGTGTCAGGTGCATCAACATCGCGCGGCGTGCGCCGACTTCGAAGCGCAGCTGGCGAATGGCTTCGAGGAACGGTTGCGACTCGATGTCGCCGACCGTGCCGCCGATTTCGACCAATGCCACGTCGGCATCGCCTGCACCCTTGATGATGCGGCGCTTGATCTCGTCGGTGATGTGCGGAATGACCTGGATGGTCGCGCCCAGATAATCACCACGGCGCTCTTTGCGCAGGACGTGTTCGTACACACGGCCAGTGGTGAAGTTGTTGTTCTGGGTCATGGTGGTGCGGATGAACCGCTCGTAGTGACCCAGGTCCAGGTCGGTTTCAGCGCCGTCGTGGGTGACGAACACTTCACCGTGCTGGAACGGGCTCATGGTGCCTGGGTCCACGTTAATGTAGGGATCCAGTTTGAGCATGGTGACTTTAAGCCCCCTCGCCTCCAGGATGGCCGCCAATGAAGCCGAGGCAATGCCTTTCCCCAATGAAGAAACAACACCGCCCGTGACGAAGATGTAGCGCGTCATGAAAAACCCTAGAAGTCTGCGTTAAAGCGGTCAGAGCCGCCGGGGAAAGCGAAGGAAGGCCGAAGCCCCCGATTACCGACAAAATTCACGGTGCACTCCCGAAACTGCTGCGTTGAAACCGACCGGCCGAAAGCCTGCCTATTACGCGCTACATTTTAAGAAATCGCCCCGTAAATACGGGTTGGTAACCGGCAACTTGTGTTGTTTCAAAAGAACCAACAGAAGCTGTATCAAGAAGGGAGCGTAGTCTACCTGAAAGGCCCTTTCAGCTCAAACTTTGGTCGCTGGTCGGTGCTGCCCAGCGCAATTGCCAGCTTCCATTGGGTGAAGCGTCCAGTCCAGCCAGCCCGGCGACTGCCAGCAGCTGGTCATCGCAGTACAGCAGCGGCAATCTGCCGCGGACGAACGTAGGCACACCGTGCTCGTTGAACAGGCGCTTGAGATCGCGATGACCTCGCCGTGCCACTTGCATGACTTCGGATCCCTGACGATAACGCACCTCGAGCGGCCCTTGCGGCGCGTCGCCCTGTATCGAGATACGCCCGTTACCGGGAAGGCTCAACGGCTGGTGAGGATCAGGCCAGGTGAATACGCCTTCGACGGGGCGAAGCCAGGGCCCGGGCAGCCACCAGATATGCCCCTGAGTACGATGCAGTTCTCCATCGGCCAATCGCCAGACCGGCTGCGCACCCTCCACCGCATCCCGCAAGGTGTCCCAGCCCGCCCAGTGATCGGTATCAGGCAAGCGTGTCAGGGGCGCAAGCCAGTGACGCAGCGCGTTGCGTTGCCGAGTGACAGACAATCCCGCGAGAGCCCCGATAGCCAACACGGGAAGGCCGAGCCAGGCAAAAGGCGTAGTGGCTTGAGAGGCGGCCAGATCCTGCTCGGCAAGCTCGCCAAGGAGTTCCTGGGCTTCACCGAGATGACGGGCCGTGCGCGCCATGCTGGAAACAGCCTGCGGCCACCTGGAGTTCAGCAACGGCATGACCTGTGCGCGCAGGAAATTACGGGAAAAGCGGACATCGTCGTTGCTGGGGTCTTCGATCCAGCCAAGGCCGTGCTCGCGGGCGTAGCCTTCGAGTTCGCCACGCGAACAGTCAAGCAATGGCCTGACCAGATGCCCTTTTCCGAGCGCACGAGACTCCGGCATCGCCGCAAGCCCTCGAACACCTGCACCGCGCATCAGACGAAACAGCAATGTTTCAGCCTGATCGTCGCGGTGCTGCCCCGTCAGCAACACCTCACCCTCGCCCACCTGCGCCGAGAACGCTGCATACCGAGCCTCGCGTGCTGCCTGCTCGAGGCTGGCGCCTGACTCCACATTCACCCTGATCATCTGCAGCGGCATATCGAGCGCCTGACAGACCTGCCGACAATGCTCAGGCCAGTCATCGGCAGCAGCCTGCAGACCGTGATGAACATGAATCGCTTTAAGAGCGGGCAAACGTTCGCGCCTGGCCAGCTCAGCCAGAAGATGCAACAGAACAGTGGAATCGAGACCGCCGGAGAAACCGACGTGCCAGACAGGCGCATCGCGCCAGGGCGCCAGGGCTTGGAGCAGCCTGGCGGGGAGATCATGACCGCTATGGCTTGAATGGGTCATTGATAAGGCCATTAGACAAGTGTTGCTACAAACAGGAGACAGGTTGCGCTACCAAGGCCAACGCCAAATCCCTGAAGCGACAAAACTGTGGGAGGCGCCTCCCACAGTTTTGCGTTTGCCTAGAGGGGTGCGGCATCAGCAACACAGCGCCCTCTCCACGATCACCTTACAAGCCGTAGCTCATCAGACGATCGTAACGACGGGCCAGCAGCGCGTCGTTGTCGAACTTCTTGAGCATTGCCAACTGGCTGCTCAGCTCTTCACGAATCGAAGCCGAGGCCGCAACCGGGTCACGGTGCGCGCCGCCCAATGGCTCGGTGATCACCTTGTCGACGATGCCCAGGCCTTTCAGGCGCTCGGCGGTAATACCCATGGCTTCGGCGGCATCCGGCGCTTTCTCGGCGGTTTTCCACAGAATCGATGCGCAACCTTCCGGCGAGATCACCGCGTAAGTCGAGTATTGCAGCATGTTCAACTGGTCGCACACGCCGATGGCCAATGCGCCGCCCGAGCCGCCTTCGCCGATGACCGTGGCGATGATCGGGGTTTTCAGACGCGCCATGACACGCAGGTTCCAGGCAATCGCTTCACTCTGGTTGCGCTCTTCAGCGTCAATGCCAGGGTAGGCGCCCGGTGTGTCGATGAAGGTCAGGATCGGCATTTTGAAACGCTCGGCCATCTCCATCAGACGGCAGGCCTTGCGATAGCCTTCAGGACGCGGCATGCCGAAGTTACGACGTACCTTTTCGCGCACTTCACGACCTTTCTGATGACCGATCACCATCACAGGCTGACCTTCCAGACGCGCAACGCCGCCCACGATAGCCGCGTCGTCGGAGAAGTGACGATCACCGTGCAGCTCATCGAACTCGGTGAAAATGTTCTGGATGTAATCCAGTGTGTACGGGCGACGGGGATGACGCGCCATGCGCGCAATCTGCCAGCTGGTCAGGTTGCCGAAGATACTTTCGGTCAGAGTCCTGCTCTTGTCCTGCAACCGGGAGATCTCGTCACCGATGTTCAGCGAGTTATCGTTGCCCACCAGGCGCAGTTCTTCGATTTTGGCTTGCAAGTCAGCGATAGGCTGTTCGAAATCCAGAAAATTCGGGTTCATAGGCATCCGTCTTGGGTCGACGGCCAAGAGGCCGGCCGGTTGATCCGTCTGCGCCTTTCCCTCAGGGAACAGGCGCGGTCAGGTCGAAATTAAAATTCAGGGCTGAGCGCAGATCTAGCCTGCGGCCTTCAGCGATACTGGAGAAAGACGTTCTCACGTCCGAACTGGTCACGCAGCGCTTGAATCAAGCTGTCTGCGGGATCGATTCGCCATGCTTCTCCGAACTGCAGCAACGCTTTGGCATCCTTACCGGTGTAATCCACCGTGATCGGACAGGCGCCACGATGGCGCTTGCACAGATCGCCGAGCCAGCGCAGCCGGTCACCCTTGAGTGCATCGGCATGCACCGTCACTCGCAGGCTTTCGGCCAGATTGGTCCGCGCATCCTCGATGCTCATGACGCGCTTGGCACGCAGCCTCAAGCCGCCGGAGAAGTCATCATTACTTACTTCGCCTTCAACCACCACCATAGCATCGGTCTGCAACAGTGACTGAGCCGAATGGAAGGCTTCGGCAAACAGTGACGCTTCGATGCGCGCCGAGCGGTCATCCAGGGTAATGAACCCCATCTTGTCGCCCTTCTTGTTCTTCATCACCCGCAGGGCAATGATCAGACCTGCCACCGTCTGCGTGTCCCTCGCCGGTTTCAGGTCGATGATGCGCTGCCGGGCGAAACGACGAATCTCGCCTTCGTATTCATCAATCGGGTGCCCGGTCAGGTAGAGACCGAGGGTTTCCTTCTCGCCACGCAAACGATCCTTGAGGCTCAGCTCGCGGGTCTTGCGATGATTGGCGTAGACGTCTGCGTCTTCTTCGACGAACAGGCCACCAAACAGGTCCGAGTGACCGCTGTCGCGGCTGCGCGCAGTCTGCTCGGCGGCCTGAATGGCTTCTTCGAGGGCCGCAAGCAACACCGAACGGTTACGGTCGATGTTGGCCTGATAGGCCTTGGGCTCCAGTTCGAAGTACGGGCCGAGACGATCCAGCGCACCACTGCGGATCAGACCATCAAGGGTCCGCTTGTTCACACGCTTGAGATCGACACGGGCGCAGAAATCGAACAGGTCCTTGAAAGGCCCTTTCGAACGCGCCTCGGTGATTGCCTCGACCGGCCCCTCGCCCACGCCCTTGATCGCGCCCAGACCATACAGAATCCGGCCATCGTCGCTGACGGTGAACTTGAACTCGGACGTGTTCACGTCCGGCGCGTCGAGGCGCAGCTTCATGGTGCGCACTTCTTCGATCAAGGTCACGACCTTGTCGGTGTTGTGCATGTCCGCCGACAACACGGCGGCCATGAACGGCGCCGGGTAGTGGGTCTTCAGCCAGGCGGTCTGATACGACACCAGACCGTACGCGGCGGAGTGGGACTTGTTGAAGCCGTAACCGGCGAATTTTTCCACCAGGTCGAAAATGTTACCCGCCAGATCCGGGTCGATATTGTTGGTCTTGCAGCCATCGATGAAACCGCCGCGCTGCTTGGCCATTTCCTCGGGCTTTTTCTTACCCATCGCACGACGCAGCATGTCTGCACCGCCGAGGGTATAGCCGGCCATGACCTGCGCAATCTGCATCACCTGTTCCTGATACAGAATGATGCCGTAGGTCGGTGCCAGTACAGGCTTCAAGCCTTCGTACTGATAGTCGACGTGCGGATAGGACAGCTCGGCGCGACCGTGCTTACGGTTGATGAAGTCGTCCACCATGCCCGATTGCAGCGGCCCCGGACGGAACAGGGCCACCAGTGCGATGAGGTCTTCCAGGCAGTCGGGCTTGAGCTTTTTGATCAGCTCTTTCATGCCCCGCGACTCGAGCTGGAACACGGCCGTGGTCTCGGCGCGCTGCAACAGCTGATAGGTCGGCATGTCATCCAGCGGGATGAACGCGATGTCCAGCGGCGCTTCGTTGACCTTGGCGCGGTCGCGGTTGATGGTTTTCAGCGCCCAGTCGATGATGGTCAGGGTTCGCAGACCGAGGAAGTCGAACTTCACCAGACCTGCCGCCTCGACGTCATCCTTGTCGAACTGGGTTACCAGACCGTCACCGGCTTCGTCGCAATAGATCGGCGAGAAATCCGTCAGCTTGGTGGGCGCAATCACCACGCCCCCGGCGTGCTTGCCCACGTTACGCACGACGCCCTCGAGCTTGAGGGCCATCTCCCAGATTTCAGCCGCCTCTTCATCGACCTTTAGGAAGTCGCGCAGGATCTCTTCCTGCTCGTAGGCCTTCTCGAGTGTCATGCCGACTTCGAACGGGATCATTTTCGACAGGCGATCCGCAAGCCCGTAGGACTTGCCCTGGACCCGCGCCACGTCCCGCACCACCGCCTTGGCGGCCATGGAACCGAAGGTGATGATCTGGCTCACTGCGTTGCGGCCGTATTTCTCGGCCACATAGTCGATAACCCGATCACGACCGTCCATGCAGAAGTCGACGTCGAAGTCGGGCATCGAAACCCGCTCCGGGTTCAGGAAGCGTTCGAACAGCAGGTCGTATTCAAGCGGATCGAGGTCAGTAATCTTCTGTACGTACGCCACCAGCGAACCGGCACCCGATCCACGGCCGGGACCTACCGGCACGCCGTTGCTCTTGGCCCACTGGATAAAGTCCATCACGATCAGGAAGTAACCGGGGAACCCCATCTGGATGATGATATCCAGCTCGAAATTCAGCCGGTCGACATAGACCTGGCGCCTGGCTTCGTAATCTTCGGTGGTGTCCTTGGGCAGCAGGACCGACAGGCGCTCCTCCAGACCGTCGAAGGATACCTTGCGGAAATATTCATCGATGGTCATGCCATCGGGGATCGGGAAGTTGGGCAGAAAGTGCGTGCCCAGCTTCACGTCGATGTTGCAGCGCTTGGCGATTTCGACGCTGTTGGTCAGCGCCTCGGGCAGGTCGCTGAACAGCTCGGCCATTTCTTCCGGACTTTTCAGGTACTGCTGATCGCTGTAGTTGTGCGAACGCCGAGGGTCATCCAGTGCGCGACCTTCACCAATGCAGACGCGGGTTTCATGCGCCTCGAAATCGGTCTGCTTGATGAAACGCACATCGTTGGTCGCGACCAGCGGCGCGCCGTGGCGGTCAGCCAGGGCAACAGCGGCGTGCAGATGTTCTTCATCGTTGGCGCGGTTGGTGCGCTGCACTTCGATGTAGAAACGATCCGGAAAGACCGTCATCCACTCACGCAGCAGCTCGTCCGCCTCGCCCGGATTACCGCCGAGCAACGCCATGCCAATCTCGCCTTCTTTCGCTGCCGACAGAGCGATCAGACCATCACTGGCCTGAGCGACCCATTCACGCTGGATCACGATCTGGCCGTTGCGCTGCCCTTCGATGAAGCCGCGCGAGATAAGCTCTGTCAGGTTGCGATAGCCCTGGGCATTCATGACCAGCAGACTGATACGGCTGAGTGCTGCGTCCTGGTCTCGGCCCGCCAGCCAAAGGTCGGCGCCACAGATCGGCTTGATGCCTGCGCCCTGAGCTGCCTTGTAGAACTTGACCAGCGAGCACATGTTGTTCTGATCGGTCACCGCGACGGCAGGCATGTTCATGCCGGTCAGCGCCTTGATCAGCGGCTTGACCCGGACCAGACCGTCGACCAGAGAGTATTCGGTGTGCAGGCGTAGATGAACGAAAGAAGCCGGCATGGTGATCCTATAGCGCGAAAACTGAAAACGAGGGCGCGATTGTAGCGAGACCTGACTGAAACGTCAGTCCTGCAACAACCCGATCGACGATGAAACCTGCGCCATCATGATGGCCGCTCGCGCCTCATGAGCGGCACGGACCGGCGCGAAGGAGCGCCGATGAATGGGGGTTGGCCCCAGACGAGCCAGAGCTTCGAGGTGTACCGGCGTCGGATAGCCCTTGTGACCGCCCATGCCATACCCCGGATAAATGAGCTCGAACGCGGCCATTTCCCGGTCGCGGCTGACCTTGGCAAGGATCGAGGCTGCTGCAATCGCAGGCACTTTTGCGTCGCCCTGCACCACGGGCGCCGAAGGCACTGACAACTGCGGGCAACGATTACCGTCAATCAAGGCCAGTTTCGGGATGATGCTCAGGCCTTCGACAGCCCGTTTCATGGCAAGCATCGTGGCGTGCAGAATATTCAGCTCGTCGATTTCCTCGACTTCAGCCCGGGCGATGAACCAGCACAGGGCCTTTTCCTGAATTTCGTCGAACAGTTTCTCCCGGCGGGCTTCGGTCAGTTTCTTGGAGTCGTTGAGCCCCAGGATAGGCCTCGTCGGGTCCAGAATCACGGCAGCGGTGACCACAGCGCCGCACAGGGGGCCACGCCCCACTTCATCGACGCCTGCGACAAGGTCCTCGACCAGCGTGAAATCCAGACCTGTCTGTATCATCGGTTTACTCACAGTGAAGACGTTTGCCCAAGCAGACTCAGAACCGCATCGGCAGCCTGATTCGAGGCATCGCGGCGCAACGTCCGGTGAATCTCGTCGAAGCCCTGAGTCTGCTCCTGACCTTCATCGATCAGCGGCAGCAGCGTTTCTGCCAGCGCTTCGGGCGTGGCCGCATCCTGCAGCAGTTCCGGCACCAGCAGGCGCTGAGCCAGCAGGTTGGGCAACGACACATAGGGGCTTTTGACCAGTCGCTTGAGAATCCAGAAAGTAACCGGCGCCATACGATAGGCAACCACCATCGGTCGTTTGTAAAGCAGCGCTTCAAGCGTCGCCGTGCCGGAGGCTATCAAGACCGCATTGCACGCAGCGAGGGCCGTATGCGACCGACCGTCGAGCAGCGTGATCGGCAGGTCGCGCCCCTTCAGCAGTTCTTCAATCTGGGTCCGACGCTGGGGGCTGGCACAGGGGAGCACGAAACGCAGGGTCGGACGCTGGGCGAGAAGGCGCTCGGCGGCATCGAAGAACAAGCCTCCCAGACGCCCTACTTCGCCACCGCGGCTGCCTGGCATGAGGGCAACAACTGGCACATCACCCGCCAGACCAAGCTCGCCACGAGCAACTGCACGGTCAGACTCAAGAGGAATCGTGTCAGCAAGTGGATGCCCGACAAAGCGGACCGGCACGCCTTTCTCTTCATAGAATCGGGCTTCGAACGGCAGAAGGGTCAGCATCAGATCGCAACCTTCGCGAATCTTCAGGACACGCTTCTGACGCCACGCCCAGACCGAAGGACTGACGTAGTGGACCGTCTTGATCCCGGCACGGCGCAGTTGAAGTTCGATATTGAGGGTGAAATCCGGGGCATCGATACCGATGAAGACATCGGGCTTTTCATTGATCAGCGTCTGAACCAGCAGCTTGCGTCTGGCGAGCAACTCGCGCAATCGGCCGAGCACTTCGACCAGCCCCATGACCGACAGGCGCTCCATGGGAAAGTACGACTGCATGCCCTGCGCTTCCATGAGCGGGCCGCCTACACCGATGAACTCGGCATCGGGATGTCGCGCCTTGATGGCACGCATCAGGCCTGACCCGAGGATATCGCCGGAGGCCTCACCGGCCACCAGCGCGATACGCAATGGGTTCGCCATGGTCAGCGGGTAATGCCGCGGGTCGACGCCTGGATCGACTCGAGGAACACTGCCACTTCAGGGAAGAGCGCGGCAGGCTCGGCCAGATCGGCAACGGCCTGATCAATGGTCAGCCCCTGGCGGTAGACAGTCTTGTAGGCCCGGCGCAGCGCATGAATCGCCTCTTCGGAGAAACCCCGGCGGCGCATGCCTTCGAAGTTCATGCTGCGCGCTTCGGCAGGGTTGCCGAACACGGTCACGAACGCCGGAACGTCCTTGCCGATGGCGGTGCCCATGCCGGAAAAGCTGTGCGCGCCGATATGGCAGAACTGATGCACCAGGGTGAATCCCGAAAGAATCGCCCAGTCATCAACATGCACATGACCGGCCAGCGCGGTGTTGTTGACCAGAATCACATGATTGCCGATCACGCTGTCGTGACCGATGTGCGCGTACGCCATGATCAGATTGTGATCGCCCAGCGTGGTCTCGGCGCGATCCTGGACCGTACCGCGGTGAATCGTCACGCCTTCACGGATCACATTGTGATCCCCGATCACAAGGCGAGTCTCCTCGCCCTTGTACTTGAGGTCGGGTGTATCTTCGCCTACCGATGAGAACTGGTAGATGCGATTGTGCTTGCCGATCCGGGTCGGTCCCTTGAGGACGACATGAGGACCGACCACTGTACCCTCGCCAATTTCCACACCGGGTCCGATGATCGACCAGGGGCCGACCTCCACGTTGTCGGCCAGAACGGCCGTCGGATCGATGATTGCGCGAGGGTCAATCAAACTCATAGCTTGCGTTCCGCACAGATGATTTCAGCGGAGCATACCGCTTTACCGTCAACAGTGGCCTTGCATTCGAACTTCCAGATCTGGCGCTTGGAGCTCAGAAAGTTGGCTTCCAGAACCAGTTTGTCACCCGGCAGCACAGGCTGACGGAAGCGCAGCTTGTCCGAACCCACAAAGTAATAAAGGGTGCCGTCGGAAGGCTTCGCGTTCAACATCTTGAACGCCAGAATGCCTGCCGCCTGGGCCATGGCCTCAATGATCAGCACGCCCGGCATGATCGGATGCTGAGGAAAGTGGCCATTGAAAAAAGGCTCGTTGACGCTGACATTCTTGTAAGCGCGAATGGTCTTGTTCTCGATATCCAGTTCCGTGACGCGATCCACCAACAGGAACGGATAACGATGAGGCAGGTATTCGCGAATTTCTTTGATGTCCATCATTTCGAGGGGAAGCCTGTAGTAAAGATTAGGGGTGCTTCGCGATGGCGCAGCACCCCTCTACATCAAGGGGGCAGTTTATCGACTGTGCACGCTTGATATTAAAAAGGTATCAGCCATCAGATGGAGGATTACCGGCGCTGGTCACGGTCTCGACCATCTTTTCCAGTTTTTGCAGACGCCGGGCCATGTCATCGATCTTGCGCAGACGTGCCGCACTTTTGCGCCACTCGGCGGCCGGCTGCATTGCAGTGCCCGAAGAATAGGAGCCTGGTTCGGTGATGGAATGGGTCACCATCGTCATGCCCGTGATGAAAACACCATCACAGATCTCGATATGCCCCACCAGCCCCACGCCGCCGGCCAGCATGCAGTGCTTGCCGATCTTCGTGCTTCCGGAGATCCCTACGCAGGCCGCCATGGCCGTGTGATCACCGATCTGAACGTTGTGAGCGATCTGAATCTGGTTGTCCAGCTTGACCCCGTTACCGATCCGGGTGTCTGCCAGCGCACCACGGTCGATGGCGGTATTCACGCCGATCTCCACGTCGTCGCCAATGGAAACACCGCCGATCTGGGCAATCTTCTGCCAGACACCTTTCTCATTGGCAAAGCCGAAACCTTCTCCGCCCAGCACGGCCCCGGACTGAATGACCACACGCTTGCCAATGCGAACGTCGTGGTAAAGCGTCACACGGGGCGCCAGCCAGCCACCTTCGCCGATCTCGCAACGGGCACCGATGAAGCAATGAGCACCCACGGTGACCTGCGCAGCAATCCGTGCGCCGCTTTCGACGATGGCGAAAGCACCGATGCTGGCCGCAGGATCGACGACAGCATCGTCAGCGATGACCGCTGTCGGGTGGATACCGGCTGCAGCCTTCGGCTTGGGATCGAACAGATGGGAGATTCGGGCATACGCCAGATAAGGATCGGGCACCAACAGCGCGTCCCCGGCGAAACTGTCGGCATCTGCGGGCTTGAGCAGCACGGCAGCGGCCTGAGTGTCGATCAGGAATTTACGGTATTGGGGATTTGCCAAGAAGCTGATCTGATCAGGGCCGGCCTCTTGTAAAGTGGCCAGCCCATTGATGTCCTTGTCCTTGTCGCCACGTAGCGTGGCGCCCAGGAACTCGGCCAACTGGCCGAGCTTGATGGTCGCGCTCATATTACTTCAGCTGATTCATGCGCTCGATGACCTGGCGAGTAACGTCATACTGAGGTTTGACGTCAATCACCGCACCGCGCTCGAATACCAGGTCGAAACCACCTTTCTTGATGACTTCTTCAACGGCCTGATCCAGCTTCGGCTTGAGCTGCTTCAGCATTTCACGGTCAGCAACGGCCTTGGCTTCGTTCAGCTCCTTGGACTGGAACTGGAAATCACGTGCTTTCTGCTTGAATTCAAGCTCCAGACGCTCGCGCTCAGGCTGAGCCATCTTGTCGCCGCCGCTTACCAGACGATCCTGGATGCCCTTGGCGCTGCTTTCCAGGCTCTTCAGCTTGGTCAGTTGCGGACCGAATTTCTTCTCGGCATCAACCGCGTATTTCTTGGCGGCGTCAGACTCCAGCAGCGCCATCTGATAGTTCAGTACAGCGATCTTCATGTCAGCAAAAGCAGGGCTTGCAACCAGAACGGTGGCCAGCAGTACCAATTGAGTCAACTTACGCACAATACAACTCCTACAGAATTCGTTGCGTTATCAAAGATCAGGCGCTTAGAAGGTCTGACCCAGGGAGAATTGGAAAACCTGTGTTTCGGAATCGTCGTCCGGCTTCTTGATCGGCATCGCCAGGGCGAAGCTCAAAGGACCAAGAGCGGTGATCCAGGTCACGCCAACACCGACCGAACTGGCCATGCCGGACAAATCGACGTTGTTGCATTCGACACGCTGACCATTGCGCGTTCTGCTGGAATCGCAATTGCTGTCGAAAACGTTACCCACGTCCCAGAAAACCGAAGTGCGCAACGAACGCTGATCCTTGACGAACGGCAGCGGGAACATGACCTCTACGCCGCCCTGAACCAGTATGTTGCCGCCGAACGGCAGTGGATCCTGATCCGGGTCAGGTTGCGTGCCAGGATTGCGACCCGAACTCGGCGTACTGCGAGGACCCAGCGTGCTGTCCTTGAAACCACGGACCGAGTTGAAGCCACCGGCGTAGTAGTTTTCATAGAATGGCAGGCCCGAGGTCGAACCGTAACCGTCGCCATAACCCAGTTCGGTGTGCAGGCGCAGTGTGTAGTTGTCGGTGATCGGGTGGAAATACTGGGCACGGTAGTCAAGCTTGTAGAACGACAGGTCGCTTCCCGGCAGCGTGGTTTCGAACACCAGACTCTGGGAATGACCACGGGTCGGCAGTACGCCCTTGTTCAGGGTGGACTCGGACCAGCCGGCGGACGCCTTGAAGTTCAGGAACTTGTCGCCTTCGCGGTTAGTGAAATCGAAGATTTCGTCAACGGTGTACGTACCGGTCTTGATCTCGTCCTGCTGTACGGTCAGGCCGTAGGTCAGACGGGAAGTTTCGCTGATCGGATAACCCAGGCTCACACCGGCGCCAAGGCTGTCGACCGCATAGCTCGCAACGTCCACGTCGAGATCGTCGTAGTCGGTGGTGCGATAGAAGGCGTTGTAACCCAAGCTGACACCGTCCGGCGTGTAGTACGGATCGACGTAGCTGAAGTTGTAACGGCTCTGGTACTCGGAACGGGTCAGACCGATGCTGACCTTGTTGCCGGTACCCAGGAAGTTGTTCTGGCTGATCGAACCACCCAGAATCAGACCGGCACTCTGTGCAAAGCCGACGCTGGCGGTGATCGAACCGGACGCCTGCTCCTCGACCGCGTAGTTCACGTCCACCTGATCGTCGGTGCCCGGCACGGCCGGCGTTTCGACGTTGACTTCCTTGAAGAAGCCCAGACGATCCAGACGGGTCTTGGACTGATCGATCAGGTAAGTGGAAGCCCAACCGCCTTCCATCTGACGCATTTCACGACGCAGCACTTCGTCCGCAGACTTGGTGTTGCCGCGGAAGTTAATACGGTTCACATAGGCGCGCTTGCCGGGATCGACCACGAAAGTGATATCGACCGTGTGATCTTCGTTATTCGGCGTCGGCACGCCGTTCACGTTGGCGAAGGTGTAGCCTTCGTTACCCAGACGACGGGTAATCAGCTCGGAGGTCGTGGTCATGACCTTGCGCGAGAACACCTGACCTGGCTGAACCAGCATCAGGGACTTGACCTGATCTTCAGGGACTTTCAGGTCACCGCTGAGCTTGACCGACTTGACGCTGTATTTCTCGCCTTCGTTGACGTTCACAGTGATGTAGACGTTTTTCTTGTCAGGCGTGATCGAGACCTGGGTCGAGGCGATATCCATGTTGATATAGCCACGGTCGAGGTAGTACGAACGCAGACGTTCCAGGTCGCCGGAGAGCTTCTCACGGGCGTACTTGTCGTCGTTCTTGAAGAAGGACAGCCAGTTGGAGGTCTTGAGTTCGAACAGGTCGATCAGATCCTCGTCGGGGAACACGGTGTTGCCCACGACGTTGATGTGCTGAATGGAGGCGACGGTGCCTTCATTGATGTTGATCTTGAGGCCGACACGGTTGCGAGGTTGCGGCACGACTTCGGCGGCAACCTCGGCAGAGTATCGACCCTGGGCCACGTACTGACGCTGCAGTTCGTTACGCACGCCCTCGAGCGTGGCGCGCTGGAAAATTTCACCTTCAGCCAGACCCGATTGTTTGAGGCCTTTCATGAGGTCTTCGGTGGAGATCGCCTTGTTGCCTTCGATCTCGATGCTGGCAACAGAAGGACGCTCGACAACGGAGATGACGAGTACGTTGCCATCGCGACCCAGCTGGATATCTTGAAAGAAGCCGGTCTTGAACAACGCACGAGTGGCATCGACCAGACGACCGTCGTCCGCCTGCTCGCCCACGTTGAGCGGCAGTGCGCCAAAGACACTGCCGGCGGAAACCCGCTGGAGGCCGTTGACACGGATATCGGAGATGGTGAAGGACTCGGCGTGAACTTCAGCGATCATCAGTGCGGCAAGAACCGCAGTTAGCAGCAGACGTTTCATGAAGTCCTTTCTTATTCCAACTGGCAATAAACAAACTGCCGCAAAATGCGGCAGATTCGCAACTCGGCAACGCTTTACAGTCGACCCAGATCGTTGACCAGCGCGAGCAACATAACGCCCACAACCAGACTGATACCGATCTGCGCCCCCCAACCTTGAACCTTTTCCGAAAGGGGACGACCACGCGCCCACTCGATCAGATAAAACAGCAAATGCCCCCCGTCCAGGACGGGAATGGGCAGCAAATTCAGAACCCCGAGGCTTATGCTCAGATAAGCGAGGAAGTTCAGAAAGTCTCCGATACCCGACTGGGCCGAAGCGCCCGCCACTTTAGCAATGGTTATCGGTCCACTCAAGTTTTTTACCGAGAGCTCACCGAACAACATTTTCTTGAGTGAATCCAGCGTCAGCACGCTCATGGTCCAGGTACGCTTCACGCCCTCCGCCATGGCGGCGAAAGGACCGTAGCTGACCTCGCGGACCATTTCGGCTGGCCAGTCTACACCTTTGACGCCTGCACCCAGGTAACCGGCTGCCGCCTGACCTTCGCCACGCGCAGCCAGAGTGACAGGAATATCGAGTTGCGCACCATCACGCTCGATACGCAACGAAACCTTTGCCCCCGGACGCTCACGCACCCAGTCGACGACCTGCTGCCACTCATTGAGCGGCTGACCATCCACCGAGATCAGACGATCTCCCATTCTGAGACCCGCTGCCTGAGCGGGTCCCTTCGGATCAAGCTCTTCCAGCACCGGCGGCAAGGCAGGTCGCCATGGGCGAATACCCAGGGACTTGATCGGATCGGGCTCTTCCGCACCTTTCAACCAGTTATCCAGAACCAGCTCGCGGGAAGTATCGGCCGTGGAGCCAGGCTCCCGAAGAGTGACAGCGATCGTGCCGCTTTCGCCCAGCCGACGTACCAGCTGCAGATTGACCGCGGACCAACCCGAAACAGGCTCGCCGTCGATGGACATGATTTCCTGCCCTGCTGCCAGACCGGCGTGCTGGGCGATACTTCCGGCTTCAACTGCGCCGATCACAGGACGAACCTGCTGGGTGCCCAGCATCGCCAGGACCCAGAAGAACGCAATGGCCAGAAGGAAATTGGCAACAGGACCTGCCGCGACGATGGCGAAACGCTGATACACCGTCTTGCGGTTGAAGGACTGGTCGGCGAGCTCGGGCGGAACATTGCCTTCGCGCTCATCGAGCATCTTCACATAGCCGCCCAGAGGAATGGCCGCAACGACGTACTCGGTGCCCTGACGGTCGTGCCAGCGCACCAGCGGCGTGCCGAAGCCTACGGAAAACCGCAGAACCTTCACGCCACAGCGCCGCGCCACCCAGAAGTGACCGAACTCGTGAAAAGTGACCAGCACGCCCAGCGCAACCAGGGTGCCGACAATCATGTATAACGCACTCATCGACTTTCTCCGGGTACCGACTCATCGGCAAGTGTGTTTATCATCGCAGACCTTGGGACCTGCACGTGACGCACCACATCAATCCCTTCACTGATTCCTGCAGCTTCAACGACCGTGTCGTTCCAGCCACTGAGTGGCAAGCATTCGAGCCCGGCCATCTGCTGCGAATACCGCTTCGAGGTCTTCGACCTGAATGGCCGGCTCGAGATTCAACACATCCTCGATGATAGCGGCGATCTCCAGATAACGAATACGCCCGTCCAGAAACGCAGCCACCGCAACTTCGTTCGCCGCATTGAGCATCGCGGGAGCACTGCCGCCCGCCTCCGCCGCCTGACGAGCCAGTCGCAGGCACGGAAAACGCTCTTCATCGGGCTCCTGAAAGTCCAGTTGGCCGATGCGAAACAGATCCAGCGGCGCCACACCCGATTCTACACGCGCAGGCCAGGCCAGCGCATTGGCGATTGGCGTACGCATGTCAGGATTGCCAAGCTGGGCGAGCACCGAGCCGTCCACGTAGTCCACCAGCGAGTGGATCACACTCTGCGGATGAATCACGACTTCCACCTGAGAAGGACGAGCATCGAACAGCCAGCAGGCCTCGATGAGCTCAAGCCCCTTGTTCATCATGGTGGCGGAGTCGACGGAAATCTTGCGTCCCATGGACCACACCGGATGGGCGCACGCCTGATCGGGTGTCACATGGTGCAGTTGATCCAGAGGCGTCTGACGAAACGGGCCGCCCGAGGCAGTCAGCATGATGCGCCTGACACCGACCGCACCCAGACCGCGTGCAAAGTCCGCAGGCAGGCACTGAAAGATCGCATTGTGTTCGCTGTCGATGGGCAGCAGGACCGCTCCGCTGTGACGGACCGCCTGCATGAACAGCGCGCCGGACATGACCAGCGCCTCCTTGTTGGCCAGCAGCACCTTCTTGCCCGCCTCGACAGCCGCCAGTGTCGGGCGCAGACCTGCTGCACCGACAATGGCTGCCATGACCGCATCGACCTGAGGGTGAGCCGACACCTGGCAAAGCCCCTCCTCGCCCACCAGCACACGGGTATCGAGCCCGGCAGCAGCGAGATCATCCTGCAGCTTGCGCGCAGCAGCCTGCTCGGGCACCACGGCAAATTGCGGCGTATGCCTGATGCACAACGCCAGCAGCTCGCTCAGACGCGTGAAACCCGTCAGGGCAAACACCTGATAAAGCGAAGGATGACGAGCAACCACATCCAGCGTACTCAACCCGATGGAGCCGGTCGCACCCAGAACAGTGATCTGTTGCACACGACTCACATGACACCCCAGTCAGCAGCCCAGAGCAGCACTGCAAACACCGGGATGGCCGCGGTCAGACTGTCGATACGGTCCAGCACGCCGCCGTGACCCGGAAGCAGGTTGCTGCTGTCCTTCACGCCCGACTGACGCTTGAACATGCTCTCGGTCAGATCACCGATCACCGAAATGAACACCACAACGGCAGCGCCCAGCAGACCGCCAACGAACTGAGCGACCGTCCAGTCGCGGGAAATGCCTACTGCCGCTGTGATACCAAGACTGACTGCCAGGCCACCGTATACGCCTTCCCAGCTTTTACCCGGACTCACCTTGGGTGCCAGCTTGCGCTTGCCGAATGCCTTGCCCGAGAAATAGGCGCCGATATCGGCCGCCCATACCAGAACCATTACTGCAAGAATCAACCAATTGCCCAGCGGCCACTGTTTGATCAAGACCAACCCCTGCCAAGCAGGCAGCAGGATGAGAAGACCGATTACCAGCTTGCAGGCGGCACTGGCCCAGTGCTCGCTGGAGTCAGGGTAGGTCAGCACCAGGAATGTGGCTAACGCCCACCAGATGACAGCAGCAACCAGAACCCAGGGCTCAAGCCCAGGCAGCAGGTACATGAGAAAAAGCAGCACAGCCACCACGGCGGCGTAGCCGACGCGCATCGACTGAGCGGCAAAGCCTGCAAGTCGAGCCCATTCCCATGCGCCCAGCACGACCACGAAACCGATGAACAGCGCGAAGTACGCACCGGTCAGCAGAAAAAAGCCGCAAAGGGCGATCGGCAACAGAATGAGTGCCGTGATGATTCGTTGTTTCAGCATTAAGCCCGGGCTCCAGCTTCTACCTGTTCGCTCGTTTTACCGAAGCGACGTTGGCGGGAAGCGAAATCAGCCAGCGCAGCGCGCATGGCATCGTGTTTGAAGTCCGGCCAGAACAGGTCGGAGAAATACAGCTCGGCATACGCCAGCTGCCAAAGCAGAAAATTGCTGATGCGGTGTTCGCCGCCCGTGCGAATACACAGGTCCGGCAAAGGCAGATCGCCTGTCGCCAGGCAGGTCTGCAACAAATCCGGCGTGATGTCTTCCGGCTGCAGGTGACCAGCCTGAACTTCACGCGCCAGACGTTGAGCGGCCTGAGCTATATCCCACTGTCCGCCATAGTTGGCGGCGATCTGAAGAACAAAGCGGCTGTTACCGGCCGTCCGCAACTCCGCCTCACGCATTGCTGCCTGAAGCTCGGGATGAAAGCGCGAGCGATCGCCGATGATTCGCAGACTGATCTCGTTTTCGTTCAGGCGCTTGGTCTCACGGCGTAACGCCGTGAAGAACAGCTCCATCAGCGCCCCAACCTCATCGGCCGGACGCTGCCAGTTTTCACTGGAGAACGCGAACAGTGTCAGCACCTCGACCTTGGCTTCCGCACAGACCTCGATAACGGCACGCACGGCATCAACGCCCGCCTTGTGACCGGCAACACCCGGCAACAGGCGTTTCTTGGCCCAGCGATTATTGCCATCCATGATGATCGCAACGTGGCGCGGCACCGATGACGGCCCGGTCGGTTTTGTCTTTTCCATTAAAGCGCCCCGAACCTTATACGGCCATCAGGTCTGCTTCTTTTGTCTTGGTTGCAGCATCGATATCCGCTTCAGCCTTGTCGGTCAGCTTCTGGATATCGGCAGCGGCACGACGCTCTTCGTCTTCGCTGATTTCCTTATCCTTGACCAGCTTTTTCAGATCACCCAGCGCATCGCGGCGAATGTTGCGCACGGCAACGCGAGCATCTTCAGCAGCGCTGCGCGCCTGCTTGGTGAAGCCCTTGCGGGTCTCCTCGGTCAGGGCCGGCATGGAGATCAGCAGCATCTCACCGAGGTTGGTCGGATTGAGATTCAGACCCGCGCTCTGGATCGCCTTGTCGACGGCTGCCAGCATGTTGCGCTCGAAAGCCACGACCTGCAGGGTACGAGAGTCTTTCACAGTAACGTTGGCCACACCACTCAACGGGGTGTCGGCGCCGTAGTAAGGCACCATCACGCTACCCAGGATACTCGGGTGGGCCTTGCCGGTACGAATCTGGCCAAAGGCATGGCTCAGGGATTCGAGCGATTTCTGCATGCGCGCCTGAGCATCTTTCTTGATTTCGTTGATCATTGTTGAACTTCCTCGATCAGGGTTCCTTCGGCGCCACCGTGGACAATATTCAGGAGGGCACCGGGTTTGTTCATATTGAAAACGCGCAACGGCATCTTGTGGTCGCGGCACAGGCAGATTGCGGTGAGATCCATGACGCCCAGCTTTCGATCCAGCACTTCATCATAAGAGAGACGATCGAACTTCTCGGCATTGGGGTCTTTGAACGGATCTGCGGTATATACGCCGTCAACCTTGGTTGCCTTGAGCACCACGTCAGCGTCGATTTCGATAGCACGCAGACAAGCGGCCGAATCTGTCGTGAAGAACGGATTACCCGTACCCGCAGCGAAGATCACCACTTCCTTGGCGCTCAGGTGACGCATGGCCTTGCGGCGATCGTAATGATCCGTCACACCGACCATCGAGATGGCGGACATCACGATAGCAGTAATGTTAGCCCGCTCCAGCGCGTCGCGCATGGCCAGCGCGTTCATCACAGTGGCCAGCATGCCCATGTGATCGCCAGTGACGCGGTCCATGCCGGCAGCACTCAGTGCCGCGCCACGGAACAGGTTGCCCCCGCCAATGACCAGCCCGACCTGAACGCCAATACCGACCAGCTGGCCGACTTCCAGCGCCATGCGATCCAGCACCTTGGGGTCGATGCCGAACTCTTCCGACCCCATCAGGGCCTCGCCGCTGAGCTTGAGTAGAATGCGTTTATAGCGAGCCTGATAACCACTGCCCTGCTGAGCCATTGCGAATCTCTCCTGCGGCGTTTTCTGAAAAAAATCTGTGCGGGCTATATAGAGCCTGCGCTTACTCTAGCCTGACGCTCCGTGAGCGTCGGGAGAATGCAGCCTTGTGAGCCGATTCTCAAAGGAAATTATTCCTTTTCTCTTTCGACAAAGAGGCCGCACGCGTGAGCGGGCAGCCTCTTTGGGGCGACGTATGGAAAACCGTCTTACTTCTTGCTTGCAGCTACCTGGGCAGCTACTTCTTCAGCGAAGTTGTCGACTGGCTTCTCGATGCCTTCGCCTACCTTGTAGTAGGTGAACGATACGATTTCAGCGCCAGCTTTCTTCGCCAGAGCACCCACGGTCAGCTCAGGGTTCTTGACGAACGCCTGCTCTACCAGGCTTGCTTCAGCCAGGAACTTGGAGATACGACCGGCAACCATCTTCTCGACGATTTCATCAGGCTTGCCTTTGATCTTGTCTTCGTTCAGTTGCAGGAAGACGCCCTTCTCGCGCTCGATCGCTTCGGCCGAAACTTCCGAAGGCAGCAGGAATTCAGGGTTGCTGGCAGCAACGTGCATCGCGATGTCTTTGGCCAGTTCAGCGTCGCCGCCTTTCAGGACAACCACAACGCCGATCTTGTTACCGTGCAGGTAAGCATTGACCACGTCGCCTTCGATACGCGCCAGACGACGGATGTTGACGTTCTCACCAACCTTGGCAACCAGAGCGGTACGCTCGACTTCCTGAGCTTCGATCAGCGGAGCTGCGTCGGTCAGTTTGTCAGCGAATGCCTTCTCGATGCTGCTGGTCACGAAGTTCTTGAAGTCGTCCTGCAGAGCCAGGAAGTCGGTCTGCGAGTTCACTTCGATGATGACAGCGGACTTGTTGTCTTCAGCAACCTTGACAGCAATGGCGCCTTCAGCAGCAACGTTGCCTGCTTTCTTGGCGGCCTTGATCGCGCCGGAAGCACGCATGTCGTCGATTGCCTTTTCGATGTCGCCGCCAGCCTTGGTCAAGGCCTTTTTGCAATCCATCATGCCTTCGCCGGTACGCTCGCGCAGTTCTTTGACCAACGCTGCAGTAATCTCTGCCATTTCAAAATCCTCTTGGATAGGTCTTCAACCATTCCACCCGACTGAACGGGCGTGCAATTC
Source organism: Pseudomonas sp. fls2-241-TYG-175 (assembly GCF_030209155.1). Taxonomy (NCBI): domain Bacteria; kingdom Pseudomonadati; phylum Pseudomonadota; class Gammaproteobacteria; order Pseudomonadales; family Pseudomonadaceae; genus Pseudomonas; species Pseudomonas sp. fls2-241-TYG-175. The sequence goes on from NZ_JARVSO010000004.1 coordinate 198,924, forward strand.
TTGAAAATTCAGGGTGGCAGCGGCACATGACACTAAATCCATGCTCGCCCACCAACAAATCATTTCCTAGGTGGCAAAAAGGGGGCTAAGCCCCCTTTTCGCGTACTGAGTAAACGCCAGGCGTTTTTACTCAGCCTTCTACAGCTGCTGCAGCTGGAGCTTCTTCGACGAATACGTCGGTGCCGCCAGCAACATTGTTACGACCACGGATTACAGCGTCAGCCATCGAACCCATGTACAGCTGGATGGCGCGGATTGCGTCATCGTTGCCCGGGATGATGTAGTCAACGCCTTCAGGGCTGCTGTTGGTATCGACAACGCCGATGACCGGGATGCCCAGCTTGTTGGCTTCGGTGATCGCGATGCGCTCGTGATCAACGTCGATAACGAACAGAGCGTCTGGCAGACCGCCCATGTCCTTGATACCACCCAGGCTGCGATCCAGTTTTTCCAGATCACGGGTGCGCATCAGGGCTTCTTTCTTGGTCAGCTTGGCGAAAGTACCGTCTTCTGCCTGTACTTCCAGCTCGCGCAGACGCTTGATCGACTGACGGATGGTCTTGAAGTTGGTCAGCATGCCGCCCAACCAGCGATGGTCGACGTACGGCGAACCGCAACGTGCTGCTTCTTCAGCGACGATCTTGCCAGCGGAACGCTTGGTGCCGACGAATAGAATCTTGTTTTTGCCCGACGCCAGGCGCTCAACGAAAGTCAGAGCTTCGTTGAACATCGGCAGGGTTTTTTCAAGGTTGATGATGTGAATCTTGTTACGCGCACCGAAAATGTATTTACCCATTTTCGGGTTCCAGTAACGGGTTTGGTGACCGAAGTGGACGCCGCACTTCAGCATATCGCGCATGGTGACTTGGGACATGATAGTTCCTTGATAAGTCGGGTTAGGCCTCCACGTATCCCAATGACCAACCAGTGGCATGAGCCAAAGGCACCCAGGTCATCGTGTCGACACGTGTGTGGGTTTAAGCTTTCAGGACGGACCTTGGAAAGCGGCGCATTTTATATCACAAAAGGAAAGAGAACGGAACTCCAATCAAGTGCTTGTTTCGCCACGTCTTTGCCGCCGTCTCGCGTGCATATAAAGGAAGCGATGATCACTCGCCGCGCGGCGGTCTGGTAGAATCGCGCCTTTGCGCACAGAACGCGCACACGACATGCCGAGAGACCCTGTATGACTATTACCCTCAAAACCCCGGAAGACATCGAAAAGATGCGCATTGCCGGCCGTCTGGCCGCCGAGGTCCTGGAAATGATCGGCCCTCACGTCAAGCCCGGTGTCACTACTGAAGAGCTGGATCGCCTCTGCCACGACTATATCGTCAACGAGCAACAGGCCATCCCCGCCCCGCTGAACTACAAGGGCTTCCCCAAGTCGATCTGCACCTCGATCAATCAGGTGGTCTGCCACGGTATTCCCGGTGAAAAGCCGCTCAAGAACGGCGACACCCTGAACATCGACGTCACGGTCATCAAGGATGGCTATCACGGCGACACCAGCAAGATGTTTCATGTAGGCACCGTACCGGTATGGGCCGAGCGCCTCTCGCAGGTCACTCAGGAGTGCCTGTACAAGGCCATCGAGATCGTGCGCCCGGGCACCAAACTGGGTGACATCGGCGCAGTCATTCAGAAACACGCGGAAAAGAACGGCTTTTCGGTGGTTCGCGAGTTCTGCGGCCACGGCATCGGCAAGGTGTTTCATGAAGAGCCGCAGGTCATGCACTTCGGCGAAGCGGGCACCGGCATCGAGTTGCTTGAAGGCATGACCTTCACCATCGAGCCGATGATCAATCAGGGCAAGGCCGACACAAAAATTCTCGGCGATGGCTGGACGGCGATCACCAAGGACCGCAAGCTCTCTGCCCAGTGGGAGCACACGATTCTGGTGACTGCCGATGGATACGAGATTTTCACCCTGCGCAGCGACGACACCATCGCGCACAAATCGCCATGAGTGATCGATAGACCCGCCCAACCGTCCGACACGAGGAAACCCGCTCCATGCCGCAGGTAGATCCTGATTTGTTCGACCGCGGCCAGTTCCAGGCCGAACTGGCACTGAAGGCAAGCCCCATCGCTGCCTTCAAGAAAGTCATCCGCAACGCGCGCGACGTGCTGGACGCGCGCTTCAGGTCGGGACGCGACATTCGTCGCCTGATCGAGGATCGCGCCTGGTTCGTGGACAACATCCTGTGCCAGGCATGGGACCAGTTCGACTGGAGCGAAGACGCCGACATCGCGCTGCTGGCGGTCGGCGGTTATGGGCGGGGTGAGTTGCACCCCTATTCCGATATCGACCTGCTCATCCTGCTGGACAGCGCCGACCACGAAATCTTTCGCGAGCCCATCGAGCGGTTTCTGACCCTGCTGTGGGACATCGGCCTGGAAGTCGGACAAAGCGTGCGTTCGGTGGACGAATGCGCACAGGAAGGTCTGGCCGACCTGACCGTCATCACCAACCTGATGGAAAGCCGGACCATTGCCGGCCCCGAGCGCCTGCGCCAGCGCATGCTGGAAGTCACCAGCCCGCGCCACATGTGGCCCAGCAAGGATTTCTTTCTGGCCAAACGTGCCGAGCAGAAAAGCCGTCACCACAAATACAACGACACCGAATACAACCTTGAGCCGAACGTCAAAGGCTCGCCCGGTGGCCTGCGCGATATCCAGACCATCCTCTGGGTGGCCCGACGCCAATACGGCACCCTGAACCTGCATGCCCTGGCAGGCGAAGGCTTTCTGCTGGAGAGCGAGAACAACCTGCTGGCCTCTTCCCAGGAATTCCTGTGGAAGGTCCGCTATGCCCTGCACATGCTGGCCGGACGCTCCGAAGACCGCCTGCTGTTCGACTACCAGCGCAGCATTGCCAGCCTGCTGGGTTATGAAGACAGCGACGCCAAGCTCGCCATCGAACGCTTCATGCAGAAGTACTACCGCGTGGTCATGAGCATCGCCGAATTGAGCGACCTTATCATCCAGCACTTCGAAGAAGTCATCCTGTCGGACGACGACAGCGGTACGCCGCAGCCACTCAATTCCCGCTTCCAGCTGCACGACGGTTATATAGAAGCGACACACCCAAACGTATTCAAGCGCACCCCGTTCGCCATGATCGAGATTTTCGTGCTGATGGCCCAGCATCCGGAGATCAAGGGCGTGCGCGCCGACACCATTCGCCTGCTGCGCGAACACCGGCACCTGATCAACGACGACTTCCGCAACGATATTCGCAACACCAGCCTGTTCATCGAGCTGTTCAAGTGCGAAATCGGCATTCACCGCAATCTGCGTCGCATGAACCGCTACGGCATTCTGGGCCTGTACCTGCCGGAGTTCGGCCACATTGTCGGCCAGATGCAGCACGACCTGTTCCACATCTATACCGTCGATGCGCACACGCTGAACCTGATCAAGCACCTGCGCAAACTGCAGTACACCGAGGTGTCGGAGAAATTTCCGCTGGCCAGCAAGATCATGGGCCGCCTGCCAAAACCCGAACTGATCTACCTGGCCGGGCTGTATCACGACATCGGCAAGGGCCGTGGCGGCGATCACTCCGAACTGGGCGCGGTGGATGCCGAAGCCTTCGGCGTGCGTCACCACTTGCCGAACTGGGACACCCGCCTGATCGTCTGGCTGGTGAGCCATCACCTGGTGATGTCGACCACCGCGCAGCGCAAGGACTTGTCCGACCCGCAGGTCATCCACGATTTTGCCCAGTTCGTAGGCGACGAAGTACATCTGGACTATCTGTACGTGCTGACTGTCGCCGATATCAATGCGACCAATCCCACACTCTGGAACTCGTGGCGTGCCAGCCTGCTGCGCCAGCTGTACACCGAGACCAAACGTGCGCTGCGCCGTGGCCTCGAGAACCCGGTCGATCGCGAGGAACAGATCCGTCGCACGCAGATTGCAGCACTGGACATTCTGGTGCGCAACGGCACTGACCCCGATGACGTCGAGCAACTCTGGTCGGCACTGGGTGATGACTACTTCCTGCGCCATACCGCAGGCGACGTGGCCTGGCACAGCGATGCCATCCTGCAGCAACCCGCCGATGGCGGCCCGCTGGTGCTGATCAAGGAAACCACGCAGCGGGAATTCGAAGGCGGCACGCAGATCTTCATCTACGCACCGGACCAGCATGACTTCTTCGCCGTGACCGTGGCAGCGATGGATCAGTTGAACCTGAACATTCACGACGCACGCATTATTACCTCCAGCAGCAAGTTCACACTCGACACCTACATTGTGCTGGACAACGAAGGCGGTTCGATCGGCGACAATCCGGTACGCGTTCAGGAAATCCGTGAGGGCCTGACCGAAGCACTGCGCAATCCGGATGACTACCCGACCATCATCAAGCGGCGTGTGCCCAGGCAGCTCAAGCATTTCGCCTTTGCACCGCAGGTCACGATTCACAACGATGCACAGCGTCCGGTCACCGTGCTCGAACTGCTGGCCCCGGATCGTCCGGGCCTGCTGGCGCGCATCGGCAAGATTTTCCTGGAGTTCGACCTGTCGCTACAGAATGCCAAGATTGCGACACTGGGTGAGCGGGTGGAGGACGTGTTCTTTATCACGGATGCCGACAATCATCCGCTGTCCGATCCGCAACTGTGCAGCCGATTGCAGGAGGCGATCATCAAGCAACTGAGTGTCAATTCGCAGCCCAGCGGCGAGATGCGGCTCAGTATTTAACCTTCGACGCAGTCCTTGAGAGCCTTTACCTCATGAACAACGCCATGCAACTGCTTCAACCTTACCCGTTCGAGAAGCTCCGTGCCCTGCTCGGCGGCGTGACGCCCAACCCGGAAAAGCGTCCGGTTGCGCTGTCCATTGGTGAGCCCAAGCATCGCTCTCCCGATTTTGTCGCCAAAACCCTGGCCGACAACCTGGACCAGATGGCGGTCTATCCGACCACGCTCGGCATTCCGGCACTGCGCGAGGCGATTGCGGGCTGGTGCACGCGCAGGTTCGACCTGCCTGAAGGCTGGATGGACCCGGCGCGCAACGTTCTGCCGGTCAACGGCACTCGCGAGGCGCTGTTTGCCTTCACTCAGACCGTGGTCAACCGCAGCGACGATGGACTGGTCATCAGCCCAAACCCGTTCTATCAGATTTACGAAGGCGCAGCCTTTCTGGCGGGCGCACAGCCTTACTACCTGCCGTGCCTGAGCGAAAACGGTTTCAACCCGGATTTCGATGCGGTGACGCCGGATATATGGAAGCGCTGCCAGATTCTGTTTCTGTGCTCGCCGGGCAACCCGACCGGTGCATTGATTCCGGTGGACACCCTTAAGAAGCTGATCGCCCTGGCTGACGAACACGACTTCGTGATCGCCGCCGACGAATGCTACAGCGAACTGTACTTCGACGAGCAGACGCCGCCACCCGGTCTGCTCAGCGCCTGCGTGGAACTGGGTCGCAAGGATTTCAAACGCTGTGTGGTGTTCCACAGCCTGTCCAAGCGCTCCAACCTGCCAGGCCTGCGCTCGGGCTTCGTGGCGGGCGATGCGGACATTCTCAAGGCATTTCTGCTGTATCGCACCTACCACGGCTGCGCCATGCCGGTTCAAACCCAACTGGCCAGCATCGCAGCCTGGAACGACGAAGCGCATGTTCGTGCGAACCGCGACCTGTACCGTGAGAAGTTCGATGCCGTGCTGGACATCCTCGCACCCGTGCTGGATGTACAGCGCCCGGACGGCGGCTTCTATCTGTGGCCGAACGTCGGCACCGACGACGCTGCCTTTTGCCGCGACCTGTTCGTCGACCAGCATGTGACCGTTGTGCCCGGCTCGTACCTCTCGCGTGAAGTCGACGGCGTCAATCCGGGCGCCGGCAGGGTTCGTCTGGCGCTGGTTGCGCCGCTGGCCGAATGCATCGAGGCCGCCGAACGCATTCGTGATTTCGTGCGCAAATAAGCCAGCCACTGCGTCGCGCGCAATGCGCGGCGCAGTATTTACCTAATACCTGTACCGCCTTTCAGCTGTTTATCTTCGTGGTCCATTTATTACGCATCCCGACACGGATGCGCCTCACACGAAGATGACCCACATGATCGAATCACAGACCCGAGAAAACCTGCCACTGCTCTGTTCGATGCGCGACGCAGAGGACTATCAGGCGTCCTACGAGACAGCCATTCGCGAAAACCCGGCCAACGCTTCCATCACACCGACCTACGAATCGGAAACGGGTTACGCCTCGGACGTCACCGAGCGCGAACCACGCATTCTGGTTGCTTTCAACAAGTACTGGGCGCGTGGCAGAACCCTGAAGATCGAATTCCTCAAGAATCCACCCGCCCCGCTGACTCAGCCAATCATCGATGCAGCTCGCAAGTGGCTGCCGCACGTGAACCTGAAGTTCGAATTCGTCACCAGCGGCCCCAGCGACATTCGTATCGGTCTCAACACCCACCTGAACTGGAGCGAGCTGGGCACCGACGCCCTGCTGGTCGCGCAGGACAAGGCCACGATGGAATTCAATGTCGGGGAAATATTCGAAAGCGATCTACGGCCAAAAGCCGAACTGGAACGCATCGTCCTGCACGAGTTCGGACATGCGCTGGGCGCCGTTCATGAGCATCAGCATCCGGATGCGAGGATTCCGTGGAACGAACCGGTGTTGCGTCGCCTGCTGGCACAGGCAGGCTACAGCGATGAACTGGTGGCCAGAAATTTTCTCGATCAATACGAAGCGGCTGACTTTCACTATTCAGCCTATGACAAGGATTCGATCATGCACTTCGATGTTCCGAACGGCCTGACACTGGGCGATTTCGAAATCATCAATACCGGCAAGACACTGAGTGCAAAAGACATCGAGTTCATGCAGTCGATCTACCCTGACCGCAGCAATTCGAAATTTGAAAAGCCGTAACACAGCCTGACTCTGAGCTGATTGGCGCGTCGCCGCTTGCCCAAGGCTTACGTGACGCGCCTTTAAGAGAACGCCTAATCCCGAACCCTCAACGTTTCAGCAATCCATCCCACAGCCCAACTGACAGGATCATGAGACCGCATCGGCAACAGCGGTTTTCCTTCCCGCGCTGCCATCCGCCCTTCTATCTCGGCCTGGCTGTGTATCCAGATTGTGTTCTGCTTGAAGCCTTCCGCGCGTTGACGTTCCCTGTAATAACGTTGTCGGATAAGCGCCGCTTCCCTCTTCTTTTCCTGTTCAGACATAACGCACCCGATCTTACATGTGGTACATCATCATTACTCTTCACCGCCCATCGCTCAAGAGTAAGACGGGTGAAATGTTCTTCACCTAAAGTGGTCAGGGCGCCTGTGCCAGACAGCCAAAGCGCTAAATGCGCTGACGTGGCATAATCACCGGCCAAAATTCACGGGAGGCAACAGGGAACATCCGGCAACGCCCGTCTCCCTGCACAATTCAATGACTTACACCCTGTTCGGCATCAAAGCCTGCGACACCATGAAAAAAGCACGTACCTGGCTCGACGAGCATTCCGTCAGCTACGATTTTCATGATTACAAGACGCAAGGCATCGACCGCGAGCACCTGACCCAGTGGTGCAATGAGCATGGCTGGCAAGTGGTGCTGAACCGGGCGGGCACGACTTTCCGCAAGCTCGACGATGCGCAGAAAGCCGATATCGACCAGCCCAAGGCCATTGAATTGATGCTCGCCCAGCCGTCCATGATCAAGCGCCCTGTGCTTGATCTGGGCGACAAGACCCTGATTGGCTTCAAACCCGATTTGTATGCAGCGGCCGTTCAGTAAGCCGGGACGCTACTGACAGCCCTTAGATAAGTTACGAGGTATTCGCATGTCCACTACCCTGTTCAGCCTGGCCTTCGGCGTTGGCACTCAAAATCGCGAAGGCGCCTGGCTGGAAGTGTTCTACGCACAGCCTGTGATCAACCCTTCGGCCGAGCTGATTGCGGCCATCGCGCCGGCGCTGGGCTACACCGGCGGCAATCAGGCGATCACGTTCAATGTTGATCAGTCCTACAAGCTGGCCGATGCCGTCAAATCGATCGACGCCACCCAGGCTGCATTGCTCAACCGTCTGGCCGAGAGCCACAAGCCGCTGGTTGCCACGCTGCTGGCTGAAGATGCGCCGCTGACGTCGACCCCTGAGGCGTACCTCAAGCTGCACCTGCTGTCCCACCGTCTGGTCAAGCCGCACGGCCTGAACCTGACCGGCATTTTCCCGTTGTTGCCGAACGTGGCCTGGACCAGCCAGGGCGCTGTGGACCTGAGCGAACTGGCCGAGCGTCAGTTGGAAGCCCGCCTGAAAGGCGAACTGCTGGAAGTGTTCTCGGTGGACAAGTTCCCGAAAATGACCGACTACGTCGTGCCGAGCGGCGTTCGTATCGCTGACAGCGCACGTGTACGCCTGGGCGCCTACGTCGGCGAAGGCACTACCGTGATGCATGAAGGTTTCGTCAACTTCAACGGCGGCACCGAAGGTCCGGGCATGATCGAAGGTCGTGTGTCGGCTGGCGTCTTCGTCGGCAAGGGTTCCGACCTGGGCGGCGGCTGCTCCACCATGGGCACCCTGTCCGGCGGCGGCAACATTGTCATCAAGGTCGGCGAAGGCTGCCTGATCGGCGCCAACGCAGGTATCGGTATTCCGTTGGGCGATCGCAACACCGTGGAATCGGGTCTGTACGTGACGGCCGGTACCAAGGTTGCCCTGCTCGACGAGAACAACGAGCTGGTCAAAATCGTCAAGGCGCGTGAGCTGGCCGGTCAGAACGACCTGCTGTTTCGTCGCAACTCGCAGACCGGCGCTGTGGAATGCAAGACCCACAAGTCGGCCATTGAGCTGAACGAAGCCCTGCACGCTCACAACTGATGCCGTGTGCGGGTTCGGAACGCCGCGTTCCGAACCCGCTTCACCCAGCCGGATGAATCATGCCCCTCCTTTCCCCCTGGCGCGCTGACTTTCCTGCCATCGCCGCCCTGCAACGGCAAGGCCAGACCTATCTGGACAATGCCGCCACCACGCAAAAACCCCAGGCATTGATCGATGCCCTGACTCATTACTACGCCAACGGTGCCGCCAATGTGCATCGTGCGCAGCATCTGCCCGGCGCACACGCCACCCAGGCATTCGAAGACAGCCGCAGCAAGACGGCCCACTGGCTCAATGCGGGCGACTCGGGACAGATCATTTTTACCCACGGCGCGACCTCGGCGCTGAACCTGCTCGCTTACGGTCTGGCACACGAGTTCGCGGCGGGTGACGAAATTGTCATCAGTGCGCTGGAACATCACGCCAACCTGCTGCCCTGGCAGCAACTGACGCAACGCCTGGACCTCAAGCTGGTGGTTCTGCCGCTGGACACCAACGGGGTCATCGACTGCGTGGCCGCCGCTCACCTGATCGGGTCCCGCACGCGGCTGCTGGCGATCAGTCAGCTGTCCAATGTGCTCGGCACCTGGCAGCCACTGCAGCGGCTCATTACACTAGCCAAGGCACAGGGCGCCCTGACGGTCGTGGACGGTTCACAAGGCGTGGTCCATGGAAGCCATGACGTTCAGGCGCTGGGCTGCGACTTCTATGTGTTTTCGAGCCACAAGTTGTACGGCCCCGAAGGCCTCGGCGTGCTGTTCGGCCGCAACGACGCGCTGCCCAGCCTCGCGCACTGGCAGTACGGCGGCGAGATGGTGTTGACCGCCGATTATCATCATTCGAAGTTTCGCCCTGCCCCGCTGGGTTTCGAAGCCGGTACGCCGCCTATCGCCAGTGTGATCGGCCTCGGTGCGACGCTGGACTACCTCGACAGCCTGGACCATCAGGCGGTGGCAGAACATGAACTCAAACTGCATCGCCGCCTGCTCGAAGGTCTGCAACAACGTGACGGCATTCAAGTGCTCGGTTCCCCGGACCTGGCGCTGGTCAGCTTCGTGGTCGAAGGCGTGCACAATGCCGATCTGGCGCACCTGCTGACCGAACAGGGCATTGCCGTGCGTGCTGGTCATCACTGCGCCATGCCGTTGCTCAAGAGCCTGGGGCTGCCGGGCGCCATCCGGGCTTCGCTGGCGCTGTACAACGACTCCGATGACCTTGTTCATTTTTTCAATGCACTGGATCAGGCACTGGAGCTGCTCAGATGAGTCTTCCTCCGCTTGCCCGGACCGCACTCGATATCTTCAGCCAGCAGCAAGGCTGGGAGCAACGCGCGCGCCTGCTGATGCAGTGGGGCGACCAACTGCCGCCGTTGAGCGATGACGAAAAATCGGATGAGCATCTGGTGCATGGCTGTGAAAGCAGGGTCTGGTTGAACGGCGATGTCGACGCAGGACACTGGCAGTTCCGCGCCAGCAGCGATGCGCGCCTGATACGCGGTCTGGTTGCTCTGCTGCTGGCAAGAGTGAACGGCCTTTCGGCAGAGCAACTGCAGGCTGTTGACTTGCCGGACTGGTTCAGTCAGTTGGGGTTGAGCCGCCAGCTGTCACCCTCGCGCAGCAACGGCCTGAACGCCGTACTGCAGAAGATGCGAACGCTTACTCAAGCCTGATCGGAAACTGCCGCGGCAGGTTTGACCCGCTCTGAAGGGCGTCGTGTGCCCGCCACCAGCTTGTCGACCGCGCGCGTGGCGGCAATCATGCCGAACGATGCGGTGACCATCATCACTGCGCCAAAGCCGCCCGCGCAGTCCAGCTTGACCCCTTCGCCGACAAACTTCTTCTCAAGGCAAATGCTGCCATCCGGCTTCGGATAACGCAGTTGCTCGGTGGAGAACACGCACGGAACGCTGTAGTGGCGGTTCGGGGTTCGCGAAAAGCCATAGTCGCGGCGCAGGGTCGAACGCACCTTGGAAGCCAGCGGATCATTGAAGGTACGGTTCAGGTCGGCGATCTGGATCAGCGTCGGATCGATCTGCCCGCCTGCGCCACCGGTGGTGACCATCTGGATCTTGCGCCGTTTGCACCAGGAGATCAGCGCCGCCTTGGCGTTGACGCTGTCGATGCAATCGATGACGAAATCCAGCTCCGGCGTGATGCACTCGGCCATGGTATCGCGGGTCACGAAGTCAGCCACCGCATGCACCACGCAGTCTGGGTTGATGGATCGAATACGCTCGGCCATCACCTCGACCTTCGCACGACCCACGGTGCTGTCCAGCGCATGCAACTGGCGATTGGTGTTGCTCACGCAGACATCGTCCATGTCGAACAGCGAAATCTCGCCCACACCGCTGCGCGCCAGCGCTTCCGCCGCCCACGACCCCACGCCGCCGATACCGACCACCGCCACGTGCGCGGCACGCAGACGCTCCAGCCCCTCGATGCCGTACAACCGGGCGATGCCTGCGAAACGTGGATCTTCTGCGCTCATGACCAATACCTCAAAAACCGGCGCGCATTATAGGGGTTTGCGGGCCTGGCGCCACCTTCAACATCCCGGACGGTGATCAGCAAAAAGCTGCCTGAATCAAACAGACTAAAAAGTTACGCCGCCTCAACAAAATCTTCTGAATGCGAAAAACGACTTCACCTGTAAACCGCTAAAGTTAACCCAAGGACATGGAAACGCCGCATCAATAAGGACATTGCTGCATGGATCGCAACCCATCGCGCCCTACCAAAAGCATGGCGGCTCTTTTTTCAGCCCACCTGCTTAAAAAGAACTTACAGGGCATACCCGACTGGCCAACGAAGGTTTCCGGCTTTACATATGCGCCTTTTCGCCCCGGACAAAGCCCTTCCAGAAAGCGCTATCCGTCACGCGTCCAGATTGAGGAAGACCTTTTACTCATCAGGCCTTTCACTCGAAACGTACGCACTTACTCAGTCGAGGGCTCGCTGGCCTGGATTCCCGAAGTGGCTCAGACGCTGGGGATGACCGTCACGTTGGGCGCATGGATATCCCAGGATGAGAAACACAACGATGCAGAGCTGAACACGGCCATTGAGCTGGTCAGGCGTTATACCAATATTGATCGACTGTTGATTGGAAACGAGGCCCTCTATCGCGAAGATACTACGCTCGCCCGTTTGGTGGACTACATGACGTTAGCCAGGCGGCAGGTCAGCGTGCCAGTTTCCACCTCCGAAGCCTGGAGTACATGGGTATATATACCGGAACTGGCACGCCAGTCGGATTTCATAGCTGCCCATGTCTTACCGTTCTGGCAAACGATTACGGCAGAGTACGCAACCTCCGAGGTCATGGCGCGGGCAGAACAATTGCACCAGCTATTCCCGGACAAACCGATATTGCTGTCCGAGGTCGGCTGGCCCAGCAGAGGCAGCGCCACCAGAAGGACGTTCAGCTCTCGGGCCGAACAATCCGCTTGCGTGCGCAGCCAACTGCACGCGCTCAATCATCACGGATACGACTATTTTGTGGTTGAAGCATTCGATCAACCCTGGAAAACACACGAGGGACCACCAGGACCTCATTGGGGCCTATTTGATACCCAACGCAAGCTGAAGATCCAGCTCAATGGGCCGGTGCAAGAGTCGCTCGACTGGCGATTGGAATATCACCGCCTGATAGCCGCTCTGCGGCCCCGATCTCGGCACTGCGCCATCGCAGTGATTGCGCCGATTTACTGCATTCTGGTAGCGGCAGGCATGGCAGGCAGCACATCACTGCCCTCATGGGTCGCGCTACCGTTGAGCCTGAGCTGGGCTTGCTCACTGCTGATCAGTGTCGCGCTGGAGGTGCATGAATGGATGGAGGCGTGCTGGGGTTCGGAGCACAACCGGGTATTTCCTTCCAGGCTCATGCAGGACAGTTACTCGCCAAAGGTTTCGCTGCACGTTCCCTGCTACAACGAACCTTCAGACATGGTCATCCTGACGCTTGATGCGTTACAGCGCCTGGACTATCCAGACTTTGAAGTGCTGGTCATCGACAACAACACCCAGGATCCTGGGGTCTGGAAACCTGTCGAGCGACACTGCCATAAACTGGGTACTCATTTCAGATTCTTTCACGTTGACCCACTATCAGGGTTCAAGGCGGGGGCCTTGAATTACCTGCTGGACCGTACCGCCGCAGACGCCGAAATAATCGCCGTGATTGACGCGGACTACTGCGTCAATCGCCTATGGCTAAGGCACATGGTGCCGCACTTCGCAGACCCACGGATTGGCGTGATTCAGTCACCACAGGATTATCGCGACGGTGATGAGAGTTTTTTCAAACGCTGCTGCAAGGCCGAGTATCGGGGTTTCTTCAATATCGGCATGGTAATTCGCAACGACCACGACGCAATCATTCAGCACGGCACTATGACAATGATCAGGCGTTCGCTACTGCAACGACTGCGTTGGGCACATTGGTCAATCAGCGAGGATGCCGAACTGGGTCTGCGGATCATTGAAAATGACTTCTCCACCGGCTACAACGCTACCAGCTACGGCAAAGGACTTATTCCTGATACGTTCATTCACTTCAAGAAGCAGCGTTATCGCTGGGCCTACGGTGCGGTTCAGATACTCAAACACCACGCCAACAGCCTGATCACAGGCAACTGCAGCTCACTGAATGCCACACAGCGTTATTACTATCTTGCGGGGTGGGCTCCATGGGCTGCGGAGGGTATCAACTTCGTGCTGACGTTGATCGTCTTACCATGGACGATGGCGATGATTCTCGCACCCGAGCTGTTCGGTCCTTTGCCATGGATCTTTACTTCTACACTGCTGCTGATTTTCATTTTACGAAGCTTCAAGATCATATTGCTCTATCTGCGAGTGATCGGCTGCGATATCCAGGAGGCACTGGCATCAGCTCTGGCTGGTATGGCGCTGCATCCAACTATTGGAAAAGCGGTTATCTCAGGCATTTTCACCTCACGACTACCGTTTTTTCGAACCCCCAAACAGATCGCTGGCAGTCATTACACGCAGGCACTGTCCGAGGCGGGTAGCGACCTCGGAATACTATTGCTGTTCTGGATGACGGCAATCGGGCTTTGTTTCAGCGATGTACCTGGTGATGCCGACCTGTTGGCATGGATCGCAATACTGGCGGTGAAATCGCTGCCGTATCTGGCGGCGGTAGTGATGGCAGCGCTATCTGCTCACGCGCGTCGCACAACACACGCCGCAACGTGACATCTTCGATATGCATTGATAAACGACGGCCTCACACCGTCGTTTGATATAAGATAACGGCCTTTTCGCGCCCCCAGTCTTGCTACCGGAGTTCTGTACATGACGGCCCCTTCCGATCTTTCGCCTACCCTGCAGCTTGCCTGCGACCTGATCCGTCGACCGTCGGTCACACCAGTCGATGCCGACTGCCAGACCGTGATGATGCAGCGCCTGGGCGATGCCGGTTTCAAGCTTGAGCCGATGCGTATCGAAGACGTGGACAATTTCTGGGCGACCCATGGCAACCACGAAGGTCCGGTGCTGTGTTTTGCCGGTCACACCGATGTGGTGCCGACCGGCCCGGTCACGGCCTGGGAGAACGACCCGTTCGATGCGTTGATCGACGAGCACGGCATGCTGTGCGGACGTGGCGCAGCGGACATGAAGGGCAGTCTGGCGGCCATGCTAGTGGCGGCCGAGCGTTTCGTGGCTGACCATCCGGACCACCGTGGTTCGGTTGCATTTCTGATCACCAGCGATGAAGAGGGTCCGGCGCATCACGGCACCAAGGCGGTCGTCGAGCGTCTGGCGGCGCGCAAGGAGCGTCTGGACTGGTGCATCGTCGGCGAGCCGTCGAGCACCACGCTGGTGGGCGATGTGGTCAAGAACGGTCGTCGCGGTTCGCTGGGCGCCAAACTCACGGTGCGTGGCAAGCAGGGTCATGTTGCCTATCCGCATCTGGCGAAGAACCCGATTCACCTGACTGCAGGCGCGCTGGCCGAGCTGGCTGCCGAGCACTGGGATAACGGCAACGACTTCTTTCCACCGACCAGCTTCCAGATTTCCAACCTCAATTCTGGCACCGGCGCGACCAACGTGATTCCGGGCGATCTGGTGGCGGTGTTCAATTTCCGCTTCTCCACCGAGTCGACCGTCGAAGGACTGCAGCAACGGGTAGCCGACATTCTCGACAAGCATGAACTGGACTGGCACATCGATTGGGCGCTGTCCGGCCTGCCATTCCTGACCGAACCGGGTGCCCTGCTGGACGCTGTGTCTGCGAGCATCAAGAGCGTGACCGGCCGCGACACCAAGGCTTCGACCAGTGGCGGTACCTCCGATGGGCGCTTCATCGCGACGCTGGGCACTCAGGTCGTCGAACTGGGCCCGGTCAACGCGACGATCCATCAGGTCAACGAGCGCATTCTGGCCAGCGATCTTGATGTATTGACCGAGATCTACTACCAGACACTGGTCAAGTTGCTCGCCAGATGCTGACTTGTCCTATCTGCTCAGGGCCGCTCGCTTCGGCCGACAATGGCGTGGTCTGTCCCGCCAATCATCGCTTTGACCGTGCGCGGCAGGGTTATCTGAACCTGTTGCCGGTGCAGCACAAGAACAGCCGCGACCCTGGCGACAATCAGGCGATGGTCGAGGCGCGGCGTGATTTTCTCAACGCGGGCCATTACGCACCGGTAGCCCGCAGGCTCGCTGAACTCGCGGCTGAACGTATGCCCGCTCACTGGCTGGACATCGGCTGTGGCGAGGGTTATTACACCGCGCAAATTGCCGAAGCCCTGCCAAGGTCCGACGGGTATGCGCTGGATATCTCCCGCGAAGCCGTGAAGCGCGCCTGCCGTCGCGATCCGAAAGTGACGTGGATGGTGGCGAGCATGGCCCGCGTGCCGTTGCCGGACGCCAGTTGTCAGTTTCTGGCCAGCGTCTTCAGCCCGCTGGACTGGACAGAAGCCAAGCGCCTGTTGACACCCGGTGGCGGGCTGATGCGCGTCGGGCCGACCAACGACCACCTGATGGAGCTGCGCCAGCGTCTGTATGACGAAGTGCGCGATTACGCGGATGACAAACACTTGGCGCTGGTCCCCGAAGGCATGCAACTCCAGCACAGCGAAACGTTGCGCTATACCCTGAAGCTGATCGACGGTCAGTCACGCGCCGATCTGCTGGCCATGACGCCTCATGGCTGGCGCGCCAGTGCCGAACGTCGCACCGCTGTCATCGAACAGCCCGGACCATTCAAGGTCACCGTTTCCATGCGCTACGATTATTTCGTGCTGCAATAAGCATTCAAAAAGAGGCACCCATGCGCCAACCCGATATCGAGATTTATCTGAAAGACGAAGACGTCGACCACAAGGCCATCGCCCAGTGGCTCGGCGACGCCATTGGCCCCTGCAGCGAGTGGGCACAGAAAGGCCAGACCTGGAAGTGCAAGGCAGGCAACGTGCCTGTGACCTGGCTGCCGAAGGCCGTGGGCAAGTGGAACAGCCTGTACCTGGAAAGCGACCAGACGCCATGGGACGACGACATCGCCTGCGCCCGCGCCGCGTTTGCTGCGCTGAACGTGGAAGTGCGCTGCGCACCCGGGACATGGGTGGAAGAGGAAAGCGACGATACCGCCGATCGCTGGATGCGCATCAGCGCCGACGGTGAAGAGGAGATCACCTGGAAGACGTCGTAAGCGACAGGATTGCAGCGGACTCAACAACAGTCACAAACCCTGCCGAACTGATCATGCCGACGCATAGCGTTGACCTGCAGCCCGGACGCGGAGCGTCCTGAGAGGCGTTACCACGCTGGAGCGTGGGAACGATCAGGGATATCAAGCACACTGATCGTGCCCATCGCGTGGGCATTTAGCCCGTGAAGCTCTGCATCACTTCACCGCTTTTGCCCATAGTCTCCGGATGCGTCACACTGACGCCATCTCGGGCAGTCGCCCTTTATTCAGCAGAAGCCGTATGACCCGCTCTCCGTTCCGCCGTCTTGTATTCGGCACGCTGCGCCGTTTGCTGTACCTCTGGGTTCGCTCGGAAACCATCAATCAATCGTCTTTCACGCTCAATCTGGATCGCAGCCGGCCGGTGTTCTACGCCCTGCAATCGCCGTCGATCAGCGATCTGGCCGTGCTCGACACCGAATGCCGCAAGGCCGGTCTGCCTCGCCCGGTGTTGTCGGTGTCGGTCGGCGATCTGATGGAGCCTGCTGCGTTCTTCTACCTGACGCCCTCTCCCGACTGGCTAGGCCGTCACGACAAGCGCGGTGCGCCACCGACGCTGGAGCGGCTGGTGGCTGCGGTCGGTCAGAACCCGACCGAGGATGCGCAGATCATTCCAGTCAGCGTGTTCTGGGGCCAGTCGCCTGATCGCGAGTCGAGCGCCTGGAAGCTGCTGTTCGCCGACAGCTGGGCGGTCACAGGACGCCTGCGTCGTCTGGTGAGCATTCTGATTCTGGGCCGCAAGACCCGTGTGCAGTTTTCCGCCCCCATCCACCTGCGTGAGCTGGTCGACGAGAACAAGGGCTACGAGCTGACCCTGCGCATGACCCAACGTCTGCTGCGCGTGCACTTTCGCAACCTGAAGAGCGCAGTGATCGGACCCGACGTGTCGCACCGGCGCAACGTGGTCAAGGGGCTGCTGGACGAGCCGCTGGTCAAGCAGGCAATTCTTGAGGAAGCCCAGCGCGAAAAGATTTCCCAGGAAAAGGCTCGCGAGCTGGCACTGCGTTACGGCAACGAGATCGCTTCGGACTACACCTATTCGGCGATCCGTTTTCTGGAAGTGGTGCTGAGCTGGTTCTGGAACAAGATTTACGACGGCATCAAGGTCAGCCACATCGAAGGCGTGCAGGAAGTCGCGCCGGGTCATGAAGTGATTTATGTGCCTTGCCATCGCAGCCATATCGATTACCTGCTGCTCTCCTACCTGCTGTTTCGCAATGGTCTGACGCCCCCGCACATTGCTGCGGGCATCAACCTCAACATGCCGGTCATCGGCAGTCTGTTGCGGCGCGGCGGCGCGTTTTTCATGCGTCGCACGTTCAAGGGCAACCCGCTGTACACCGCAGTGTTCAATGAATACCTGCACACCCTGTTCACCAAGGGTTTCCCGGTCGAGTATTTCGTGGAAGGCGGCCGCTCGCGTACCGGGCGCATGCTGCAACCCAAGACTGGCATGCTGGCCATCACGATGCGCAGCTTCTTGCGCAATTCGCGCATGCCCATCGTGTTCATCCCGGTGTACATCGGTTACGAGCGCGTACTTGAAGGCCGTACGTACCTGGGCGAACTGCGCGGTGCGACCAAAAAGAAAGAATCGATCTTCGACATCTTCAAAGTCATCGGCGCGCTCAAGCAGCGCTTCGGTCAGGTGTCGGTGAACTTCGGCGAACCGATCAAGCTGGCAGAGTTTCTCGACTCCGAACAGCCGGACTGGCGTGAACAGGAGCTGGCCCCGCAATTCAAACCGGACTGGCTGAGCGGCACCACCCATCGTCTGGGTGAGCGCGTGGCTCAGCACTTGAACGAAGCGGCTGCCGTCAACCCGATGAATCTGGTAGCCGTGGCGTTGCTGTCGACGCATCGTCTGGCGCTGGATGACCAGGCCATGGAACGGGTGCTCGACCTGTACCTGACGCTGCTGCGCGCAGTCCCGTATTCCCCTCACACCACGCTGCCGGAAGGCGACGGCCGTGCGTTGATCGAGCACGTGAAAGGCATGGACCTGCTGGCCGAACAGAAGGATGCGCTGGGCAAGATCCTGTACCTGAACGAACAGAACGCGGTGCTGATGACCTACTACCGCAACAACGTGCTGCACATTTTTGCGCTGCCGTCGTTGCTGGCCAGTTTCTTCCAGAGTTCTTCGCGCATGAGCCGGGAGCTGGTCCTGCGCTACACACGGGCGCTGTATCCATACCTTCAATCCGAGCTGTTCATCCGCTGGCCGCTCAACGAGCTGGATGAGGTCGTGGATCAGTGGCTGGCCGCCTTTGTCGAGCAGGGCCTGCTGCGTCGCAAGGACGACGTGTACATCCGCCCGGAGCCAAGCTCGCGCGAGTTCGTGCTGTTGACCCTGCTGTCCCGCGCCATCGCCCAGACCCTGCAGCGCTTTTACATGGCCATCGCTCTGCTGCTCAACAGCGGTCAGAAAAGCCTGACTCCCGAAGAGCTGGAAGACCTGTGTACGGTCATGGCCCAGCGACTGTCGATTCTGCACGGCCTCAACGCGCCGGAATTCTTCGACAAGAGCCTGTTCCGCCACTTCATCCAGACCCTGCTCGACCTGGGCGTATTGCGCAAGGACACAGCGGGCAAGCTGAGTTACCACCCGCTGCTGGGTGAACTGGCTGAAGGCGCCGCGAAACGCGTATTGCCAGCCGAAATCAGGTTGTCGATCCGTCAGGTGGCATTGCATAGCGGTGAAGATGAGCAAAACATCAGCGCCGAGGAAGGAGCGGCGTAGTTCTCACTTGAAGAAGCCTGTGTCAGCGGGGCATTTTCGTGCCCCGCTGTCCGTCCAGCAGCCGTGCCCCCTCGCTCGCCCCATATAGGGTCCGCCTGATGCTCGTTTGAGCCTCGCTCATTTTCCCGGTGTCAAACACCCGCACCGACTTCCTGATACGCTCAATGCATACAGCGCCGATATCTGCCTCGACGCTGCTTCCAAGACCTCACCAAAAAGGATGCTGCCATGCTTCGCCCCACGTTTTCCTTTGCCGGCCTCTGTGCAGGCCTGCTGCTGTCGGCCAACGTCTTCGCCCTGTCGCTGGGTGATCTGTCGCAATCCGATGCTACGGGCGGCCTCAAGGATGCCCTGACCCAGGGCGCACAGGTTGCGGTCAAGCAACTGGGCGTGCCGGGTGGTTTCAGCAAGAACGAGGAAGTGCGTATCGAACTACCAGGCAAACTGGGTCAGGTCGCCAAGAAAATGAAAATGCTCGGCATGGGCACTCAGGTCGATCAGCTGGAAACCAGCATGAACCAGGCAGCAGAAGCTGCCGTCCCACAAGCCCAGGCGCTGCTGGTGGATGCGGTGAAGAAGATGAGCGTGACCGACGCCAAGTCGATTCTCAGCGGTGGCAAGGATTCGGCAACGCAATACTTGAGCAGTAGCAGCCGCGAGCAGATCCGTACCAAATTCCTGCCCATCGTCAAGAAAGCCACCGATCAGGTCGGTCTGGCGCAGAAGTACAACGCGTTCGCAGGCAAGGCGTCATCACTGGGCCTGCTGGACACCAAAAGCGCGAACATCGAAAGCTACGTGACAGAGCAGGCGCTCAATGGCCTGTTCGAGATGATCGCCAAGCAGGAAGAAAGCATCCGCGCCAACCCGGCCGCCGCCGCAACAGGACTGGCGAAGAAAGTGTTTGGCGCGTTGTAAGTACGTCGTCATGAACTCGTGGGAGGCGGGTTGCCGGCGATGAGGTCGACGCGGTATGCCAGAAAAAACGCGTCATCGTTCATCGCCGGCAAGCCGCCTCTTATCGAACAACCTGTAAGCCACTGAAGAAACTGGATTTTGTGGGAGCGGACCGGGCGGCGTTCCGTTTGTCCGCGAATGCTGCATTTCAGTCGCTGAACTTTCATCGGCTGTACCACCTCTTCGCGGACAAGTCCGCGCCCACAGTCCGGTGTTTGCTGCGCGGCAGCGCTACGTCGAAGACGTAGTGACGCCTCCCACGGCCCGATACTCGCCTCGATGTCAGCCGACTTACATGCCCTCAACCTTCTTCACCCTGAACCACGCCGCATACAGCGCGGGCAGAAACAGCAACGTCAGCGCAGTGGCGACGATCAGGCCGCCCATGATGGCCACGGCCATCGGGCCGAAGAACAGGCTGCGCGACAGCGGGATCATTGCCAGTACGGCCGCAAGAGCCGTCAATACAATGGGCCGGAAGCGACGCACTGTGGCTTCGATGATCGCGTACCACTGATCCAGGCCTGCGGCGATGTCCTGCTCGATCTGATCCACCAGAATCACCGAGTTGCGCATGATCATCCCCGACAGCGCAATGGTGCCCAGCATGGCCACGAAGCCGAACGGTTGATTGAAGATCAGCAGGAACAGCGTCACCCCGATCAGGCCAAGCGGTGCGGTCACGAACACCATGAGCATGCGTGAGAAGCTGCGCAACTGGATCATCAGCAGGGTCAACACGACCACGATGAACAAGGGAACGCCTGCGTTCACCGAGTTCTGTCCGCGTGCGGAATCCTCCACCGTACCGCCAACCTCCAGCAGATAACCGTCCGGCAACTCGGCGCGTACCCCATCCAGGGTCGGCATGATCTGCTTCACCAGCGTCGCCGGTTGATCCTTGCCATAGATGTCAGCACGCACGGTCACACTGGGCAGGCGGTTGCGGTGCCAGATCACGCCTTCTTCAAATCCGTACTCCAGCGTCGCCACCTGAGACAGCGCGACGCTGGCGCCGTTTTGCGTCGGAACGGCCAGACTGGACAGCGCTTCCAGCTGCTCGCGCTCATTGCGTGTGCCGCGCACCATGATGTCTACCAGTTCGTCGTCTTCGCGATACTGACTGACGGTTGAACCGGTGAGCGAGTTGCGCAGGAAGGCCGAGAGGTCGGCGGTGGTCACGCCCAGCGCCCGTGCGCGATCCTGATCGATGTTCAGGTGCACGACTTTGCTCGGCTCCTCCCAGTCCAGGTGGACATTGGACACATGAGGATTCTCGCGAACCTTGTCCTGCACCTTGCGCGCCAGCGCCCTGACCACTTCGATGTGCTCGCCAGTGACGCGAAACTGCACCGGATAGCCCACAGGCGGGCCGTTTTCCAGACGCGTCACCCTGGAGCGCAGGGTCGGAAACTGCTCATTGAGATGAGTGATCAACCAGCTGCGCAGCGCCTCGCGATCTTCGATGCTGCGGGTGAGCACCACGAACTGGGCGAAGCTGGGCGCAGGCAGTTGCTGGTCCAGTGGCAGGTAGAAACGCGGCGAGCCGGTGCCCACGTAAGCGACGTAATTGTCGATGCCTTCGTGGCCCTTGAGCATCTGTTCCAGACGCTTGACCTGCTCGCCGGTATTGACCAGCGACGAGCCTTCGGCCAGCTTCAGGTCCACCATCAGTTCCAGACGCCCGGAAGCCGGGAAGAACTGCTGCGGGACAAACTTGAACATCACCACCGACAGGACGAACAAACCGACCGTGGCGACAATAACGGTCTTGCGGCGCCGTACGCACCAGCCCACCAGTGCGCGGACACGTTTGTAGAACGGCGTCGCATAGGGATCGGGGGCATGGCTGCCATGCTTGGCTGCATGCCGCTTGGCGAGATCCGGCAACAGGCGGTCGCCCAGATAAGGCACGAACATGACTGCCGCGATCCACGAGGCGATGAGCGCGATGGTCACCACCTGAAAGATCGAACGTGTGTACTCACCGGTACTCGATTGCGCGGTGGCAATCGGCAAGAAGCCCGCTGCCGTGATCAGCGTGCCGGTCAGCATCGGGAATGCCGTACTGGTCCAGGCGAAGCTGGCGGCCTTGAGCCGGTCGTAGCCCTGCTCCATTTTGATCGCCATCATTTCCACGGCAATGATCGCGTCGTCCACCAACAGACCCAGGGCAAGCACCAGCGCCCCCAGCGAAATCTTGTGCAGGCCGATGCCCAGGTAATACATGGTCGCAAAGGTCATCGCCAGCACCAGCGGAATGGCCAGCGCGACGACCATGCCGGTGCGGACACCCAGCGAGAAGAAGCTCACAAGCAACACGATGATCAACGCTTCGGCCAGTACCTGAACGAACTCGCCGACACCGGTCTTCACCGCAGCTGGCTGATCGGACACCTTGCGCAACTGCATGCCGACCGGAAGGTTTTTCTGTAACCGGGCGAACTCGGTTTCCAGCGCTCGTCCCAGCACCAGAATGTCGCCGCCGTCCTTCATGGCCACTGCCAGACCAATCGCATCCTCGTCCATGAAGCGCATGCGCGGCGCAGGCGGGTCGTTGAAGCCACGGTGTACATCCGCCAGATCGCTGATTCGAAACGTGCGGTCGCCCACGCGGATCGGGAAGTTACGGATCTCGTCCACGCTTTGAAACTGCCCGCTGACCCGCAGCTGGATGCGTTCGCTGGAAGTCTCGAAGAAGCTTGCCGAGGACACCGCGTTCTGCGCCTGCAGTGCCTGTTGCACCTGCTGCAACGGCAAGCCCAGCGTGGCCAGCTTGACGTTGGACAGCTCGATCCAGATCTTCTCGTCCTGCAGGCCGATCAGCTCGACCTTGCCGACATCCTTGACCCGTTGCAGCTGAATCTGAATCCGGTCGGCGTAATCCTTGAGTACCGCGTAATCAAAACCCTGGCCGGTCAGCGCATAGATATTGCCGAAGGTCGTACCAAACTCATCGTTGAAAAACGGCCCCTGAACGTCGGGCGGCAGGCTCTGGCGAATATCACCGACCTTCTTGCGGATCTGATACCAGAGATCAGGCAGGTAGGCGGAAAAGATCGAGTCACGCGCCACGAAGGTGACGGTGGATTCTCCCGGCCGCGAGAACGACGCAATGCGCTCGTACTCACCGGTTTCCATCAGTTTCTTTTCGATGCGATCCGTGACCTGCCGCGCCACTTCTTCGGCGCTGGCGCCCGGCCACAAAGTGCGGATCACCATGGCCTTGAAGGTGAAGGGCGGGTCTTCGCTCTGTCCCAGTTTGGTGTAAGACAGCGCACCGACGATGGCCAGAACGATCATCAGGTACAGCACAACCTGGCGGTGACGCAGTGCCCATTCGGAAAGATTGAAGTGCATCGGGCCTACTCCTTGGCAGCCAGTTTCACGGCCCGATTGCTGCGATCCACCGGACGGACACGCTCACCCTCACGCAATACATGCCCACCCGCGGCCACGATCCAGTCGGTTTCCTGAACACCCTGAACGATTGGCACCGACTCCTGACCGTACGGGCCAACCTGGACCGGGACTCGCGTCACAGTGCTGTCAGGGCTGACACGCCAGACATACGTCGCTCCGTTCTCGGCGGTGACTGCCGAGAGCGGCACCGCCAGCGGCACGGCATGCTCGGCCGCAATGAATACCCGCGCGCTCTGGCCAAGCTCTGCGGGAACCTGCCCGCTGGCAAACGCCACCCGCGCCGCAAAGGTGCGCGAACGGGGATCAGCGGACGGTGACAGCTCACGAATACGGCCTGGGAAGCGCTGATCACGCAGTGTCCAGAGTTCGACAGAGACCGGCTGACCGACCTTGAAGCGGGCAAAATTCTGTTCCGGAAGGCTGATCAGCACTTCTCGCTCACCGTCGGTGGCCAGGGTGAAGACCGTCTGCCCTGCAGCAACCACCTGCCCGACCTCGACCGAGCGCCTGGCGATCACGCCGTCCTGAGACGCACGCAGCACGGCGTAAGCCGTCTGATTGTCAGCCACCGTCAGCTCGGCCTTGATCTGCTTGAGTCGGGCTTCGCCTGCGCGATAGAGGTTTTCGGCGTTGTCGTATTGCGAGCGGCTGACCATCTGCCGATCAAGCAGGGTCTTGTACCGATCCCGCTCGGAACGCACCAGTTGCAGGTTGGCTTCGGCGGCAGCGACCTGTGCACGAGTGGCGTCCAGTTGCAGGCGTACGTCCTGCGCATCCAGTTCGGCAAGGGGCTGGTTGGCCTTGACCCGCTGCCCCTCCTCGACCAGCCGCTTGCTGACCTTGCCGGCAATACGAAACGCCAGCTCAGGCTCAAAGCGGGCACGCACTTCGCCAGGGTAGCTGTCCATGGATTGAGCGGAAGGCAGCGGCTGCACCACCATCGCGGGGCGCACGAAAACCGGGGCGGTGGTTTCCTGACCGCACGCTGTCAGCAGCGAGACCAGACACAGTGGCACGAGAAGCGGCATGACATCGCGGAGCATGATGTAAACCTTCATCAAAACAGGCTTGGAATAATTGTACTGGCGAGTATATTAAAAATTATCAAACTCACCAGTACATTATTTGAACCTTATGCCTGATACCCCATCCAACAGCGGCCCCGGCCGTCCCAAGGACCTCGAGAAGCGCAAGGCCATTCTCGAATCCGCGAAGAATCTGTTTGTCAGCAATGGCTACGTGAACACCAGCATGGATGCGATCGCCAGCGAAGCCGGCGTCTCCAAACTCACGGTCTACAGCCATTTCACCGACAAGGAAACGCTGTTTTCAGCCGCCGTGGTGGCGCGTTGCGAAGAGCAGATGCCTGCCGCGCTGTTTCATCTGGCAGAAGGCGCGACGGTCGAGACAGCGCTGCTGAATATCGCCCGTGCCTTTCAGTGTCTGGTCAACAGCCCGGAATCCCTCGACCTGCATCGCTTGATGGTGACGCTGGGCACTCAGGACCCGCAGCTGTCGATGATCTTCTTCGAGGCCGGTCCGCAAAAGCTCGTCAGCGAGATGGAACGCGTGCTGGTCGAGATCGACGCAACCGGCAGCCTGCGCATCGAAAGCCCGCGCAGGGCTGCCGAGCACTTTCTGAACATGGTCAAAGGCATTCACAACTTCCGGCTGCTGGTGGGATGCAGCACACCGCCGGACGCGGATACCGCTGAGCGGCATGTGCAGGAAGTCGTGAAACTGTTCATGCGGGCCTATCAGCCTGAACAGTGACGGACAGGCACGACCGGGTTAATCCACAGCCTTGGGCTTGAGGGCTTTCTTCGGATAGATGTCATAACGGCTGGATTTGCCATCCAGCGCATAACCCGGCTTGGGCCCGTCGATGCAGGGCGCCTTGCGCGGACGCTTGACGACCACACGGTGACTGGCCAGTGCCAGCGCGGCTTCCAGCAAGGCAGGCGCGTCCATGTCATCGCCTACCAGCGGACGGAACAGGCGCATCTCTTTTTTGACCAGTGCGGTTTTTTCCCGGTGCGGGAACATCGGATCGAGGTAGATCACCTGCGGCGCCTCGCCCTGCCAGTCACGAATCAGCTCAATCGAGTTGCCGGTCAGCAAACGCATCTGACCGATGATCGAACCCACGTCGCGGTCATGGCGCCCGCGTGACAGCCCGTCTTCCAGCAACGCAGCGATAATCGGTTGCCGCTCGATCAGGCTCATCTCGCAGCCCAGGCTCGCCAGTACGAACGCATCCTTGCCCAGCCCCGCCGTGGCATCCAGCACGCTGGGGCGGATACCCGGCTGAATGCCGACAGCCTTGGCAATCATCTGCCCGGTGCCACCGCCGAACAGCCTGCGATGGGCCACCGCTCCTTCGACAAAATCGACCCGCACCGCGCCGGGCGCATCGTCACCCAGCTGTTGCAATTGCAGGCCATCGTCGGTCACCTGCAGCGCAAAATCAGCCTGTTCGTCCTGCAAGGGCAGGCCCAGACGCTCGGCCCATGTGGTCGCCTGATCCTGCCCGTCCGCTGTCAGGGCTTCGACCCGGATACGACTGCCTGCCTGCTGTTCACTCATTACGTCTACACACTCAAAAAATGTTAATGATCAGCAAAATCTGCCGATAACCAAGTATCCGGCATTTTGCCAGACCCAAGGCCAGTACTGATCGCTATGTCAGACATTGTTCAAACATCCATTGGCTATTTGTCGCACTCAGGCGACTTTAGCGTCCGTAACAGCCGCACCCTCGGTGGTGTCACGCAGTTGTGGTCGGATGCTTTTGCACGCGCGATGGCTGATCAGGTTGCCGACAGCACACCGATTCCCGTCCACCCAAGCAGTGTGGAAGTGGACGTCGAGACCGGCGAACCCGTCGCAGGCGCCAAGACCCTGAGCAAGATCGTCGAGCAGCGCGCCTGCCCGGTGGCCGACACCGAGGTCAAGCCGCCAGAGCCGCTGTTCCTGCCAATCGCCGAATTCGAACTCGACCTGCTGCCACCGCCAGCCGAGCCATTCAGCATTGCCGACATGATCGAGCAACAACGTCATCTGGAATTCGAAAGCAACTGGGTGCGCCCTACCGTCCTCAATGCTCACAGCGATGTGACACCTGGCCCGGCACCACAGACCCGTCCACTGCACCTGCCTATCGCAGAGCTCGAATGGGACCTGGCTGACAAGCCTGCCCTGCCCCTCGACGAAAAGACCATCGCCACCCAACAGCGCCAGTTCGATTACGAGAACGTCTGGGCTCGTCCGCTGATTCTGCAAAACCTGCGCATGGCAGCCTGATCAGCGACACACCTGCCAACGCCCCATGTCCACATGAAAATGATCCCGGTGCGCCGCGTTGTATTCCGGCCCCAGCACCGTGCTGAAACTCCTGCAGGCTCCGTCGCGAACCAGCCTCAGAAAACGCCCCTTGTCCCCTGCGTCATTCCAGTCCTTGAGCAGGTTGATGCGCTGACCATCCGCCAGACGAAAACCGGCGATGTCCAGCGCATTGGCCGTCGCATGCTGGCTGAGCCGGCTATTGGCGCGGTTATAGATATTGCGGCAGGCAAAACTGCCCAAGTGATCAATACGTGCAACGCGCTGACCGAACACTGTCTCGGCCGCCGGCTGCAGCGTGTGAATGTCGAACAGCACGTAGGCCACCGCCAGCGGACAACTGGCCAGAAAGCTGCTGCTCAGTGCCACATCGCCGCCCTGCACACGCAAGGTGTTCTCCAGCGGACATCGCGCCGACGCCGGGCTGTCCGCCTGCCGGCTGAAACGCAGACCCGACGCACTCAACACCTGATCACACAGCGCCGGATCATCCCGCAGGCGTGACAGCTTGAACGGCGTCAGCAGATTCGGTTCGGCGCGCACATCCAGCGGTGCCCAGGGATTCCATTGCGGCGGTACGTCGATCCAGCCACGCCAAACCGCAACCACTCCGACCGCACACAGAACCAGCAACAACAGAAACACACGCATGCTCAGCCCTTGAACAGATCGTTCAGTTGATCGAAGGGCAGCGCCTGTCCTGCGTAGTTAAAGGTGCCGTAGTTGCGGATTTCCTCGGCAGCGCGATAAAGGCCCCCAAATGCCGCACGGGCAAGCGAGGAGCCGACGCTGATGCGCTTGACGCCACACTCGCTCAGATCCGCCACGGAAAGTGTCACGCCGCCCAGCCCCATCAGGATATTCACAGGCCTGGGCGCTACAGCACGCACCACTGCGATGACTTCTTCACGGGTACGAAGGCCAGGAGCGTAAAGTACATCCGCCCCGGCTTCGGCGTAAGCCTCGAGCCTGCGAAGGGTGTCAGCGAAATCCATCCGACCGTTCAACAGGTTTTCGGCCCGCGCGGTGAGCATGAACGGGAACGGCAGGCTGCGCACCGCAGCGACCGAAGCCCGGACGCGTTCTACCGCCAGATCGAAGTCGTAAATCGGATGGTCTGCCCGCCCGCTGGCATCTTCGATGGAGCCACCCACGATTCCCGCCGCTGCCGCCTTGAGCAGCGTTTGCGCGCAGCCTTCGGGGCTGTCGGCGAAGCAGTTTTCCAGATCGGCAGCGACAGGAAGCGAGGTGGCCGCCACGATATCCGCCACGTTGGCGAGCGTGTCATCACGGCTTATCGCACCCTCGGCGTCCGGACGACCCAAGGTAAACGCGAGGCCCGCGCTGGTCGTCGCCAACGCTTCGAACCCCATCGAGGCCAGCAGTTTTGCCGAACCGGCATCCCAGGGATTGGGCATCACGAAGGCGCCACCGCGTTCATGCAAGGCCTTGAACGTCTGCGCTTTGAGAAGTTGTTGCGAGTCCATGTGCGTGCTCTCCGGGTGACGGGCTTCAATCAACCCACACCTATCGACCTCAGAGCAAGCCCAACTGCTCCACCTGCGGACCTCGATCCAGTTCAGGCAGCGGTGGCAGCCCTGGCAGGCGCACCCTCAATTGCTCATGAAAACGTCGCGCCAGCTCGGGCGCGCGCAGGTTGTCCGGTGTGTGCAGGAACACGTAAGGCACCCGCCCTTCTTCGATCCAGACCGCGACTTTTTCCACCCACTGCACCAGAAACGGGTCATTGGCCTCAAGCTCGGGGCGGCCAATGAATCGGACCTGAGGATGCTGAGTGAGCGCTGCCGGACGTGCAGGCACCTTGGGTTTCTTGGACTGCGCGTGCAGGACCGCGAGGTCGCTGGATACGCAACTGAACAAGGCACGCGAATCCAGACAGATGCGCTCGATACCGCGATCCAGCAGCAGACGATTGAGCATGCGCTCCTCATCGCCCTTCATGAAAAACGCCATGTTGCGGACTTCCACAGCAAGCGGCACATTCAGTTCATCAATGAAACCGACCAGTTCAGCCAGGCGTTGCGGCGTGAAACTGGCCGACAGTTGCAACCAGAACGGTGCAACTCGCTGACCCAGCGGAGCCATCAATTGAATGAACATCTCAGCAGCGGTTACTTGGGCGCGCAGGTCACCGTCGTGGCTGATGTCGCGGGGAAATTTAGCGGTGAAGCGAAAGTCTTCAGGCATCACTTCAGCCCAACGCTGCACGGTGGAGGCCGCGGGACGGGCATAGAAAGTGGTATTGCCTTCGACAACATTGAAAACCTGCGAGTACAGGCTCAGGAAATCAGTCGGGCGGGCGTCATCGGGATACAGCGAATCGCGCCAGGCGTTTTCGCTCCAGGACGGACAGCCGAGGTAATAAGGCAGGTCGGACACAATCAGACGTGAAGATCGAGCCCCGATACTTCAAGGTCCCAATCCACAAAGCTGGCCGTGGTCAGGTAACTGGCCAAGGCATTGGCGACACGAGAGCTCATGGAGCGGGGAAAGATGATGTCCTGAGGACGTGCAGGTACGTTGCCAGTACTGCCGATCGGACCCTGGTCAGCGTCGCGACGGGACGCGCGCGCAGGCACCGGCAGATCAATGTCGGTGGTGACTTCTTCGAAAGAACCCTCAACCGTCGAAGGCTGCTTCTGCGGCTTTCGCTTGATGGGGTAAGAACGTTGTGATGGTCCGTCGATGCGCATCAATATTTACTCGGCTTCTGTAGTGGCAATTTAACGTTACAGTCCGGATACTGGCAAACTCCCTAACGTTAACTAGACCACACATATTGCAAATTGTTTGAGCTCGAGCGTTTTAAGTCACACTAAAACGATAAACGGTAGATGGCGAATTGATACAACCGTTGCAATCGCCATAACTTGCGAGTTGCCGCGCGAGTACTAACGCGCCTTCGGCGTGGCAACCTTGTCACGCAGATACACCGGCTGCGCATCATCGGCCTGAACGGCTTCGCCGCGCTGCCAGGCAAAGGCGGCCAGTGTCAGCAGATCCTGTGCGTGAGGCAACAGGCTTGCATCATGCCCGGCCAACGCGACCGGGATACGCTCGGCGTAGCCCCACCCCGTACCGGCACCGAACCATTCACCCGTTATGTCAGCGGGCAATGCGGCCAGCTCCGGCGCCATCACCGCTTCGGCACCGACCAGACGCATCTCGCCTGCTGTTTCGCGATAACAGCCCCAATAGACTTCATCCATTCGCGCATCGATGGCGGCCGCCACCTGCGACACGCCCCGCTCGCGAAAGGCTCGCTGTGCCAGCACCGCCAGATTGGAGACCGGCAATACCGGACGCTCCAGCGCGAATGCCAGCCCCTGAACCACGCCAATAGCAATCCGTACGCCGGTGAATGCACCCGGACCACGGCCGAACGCAATGGCATCCAGCGCCGACATCGCAATACCTGCCTCGGCCAGAAGGTCCTTGATCATCGGCAACAGGCGCTGGGCATGCAGGCGCGGAATCACCTCGTAGTGGCTCAGTACCTTGCCGTCATGCAGCAAAGCGACCGAGCAGGCTTCAGTGGCGGTGTCCAGGGCCAGCAAGGTGGTCATCGGTTTGTCCGTCGTCGTTGAAAAGTGGCGCAGTATAAATGACAAATGGCCCGCAAGCGGGCCATTGTCGAGAAGCGATGTCGAATCAGCTCAGTGCATTCAGCACTTTGGCGGTGATCTCTTCGACAGTACCGACGCCAGGGATGTGGCTGCACTTTGGCTTGCCATTCTGAGCGCTCAGTTTGCTGTAGAACTCCACCAGCGGCTTGGTCTGCTCGTGGTAGACAGCAAGGCGATGACGCACGGTCTCTGCCACATCGTCAGGGCGCTGAACCAGATCTTCGCCAGTCGCATCGTCCTTGCCTTCAACCTTGGGCGGGTTGTAAACCAGATGATAGGTGCGACCGGATGCCGGGTGGACACGGCGACCGGACATACGCTGGACGATTTCTTCGTCATCAACAGCGATTTCCAGCACATGGTCGATTTCCAGACCGGCTTTCAGCAATGCCTCGGCCTGTGGAATGGTGCGCGGGAAGCCGTCGAACAGCACGCCGTTCTGGCAGTCCGGCTCAGCCAGACGGTCCTTGATCAGACCGATGATCAGATCATCGGAGACCAGACCGCCCGAATCCATGACGCTCTTGGCCTTGATGCCCAGTTCTGTACCGGCCTTGACCGCTGCGCGCAGCATGTCGCCTGTCGAAATTTGCGGGATGCCGAACTTTTCAGTGATGAATTTTGCCTGAGTACCTTTACCGGCCCCGGGAGCTCCCAGCAGAATCACGCGCATCGTCATGCTCCTCAAATTTTTTATATGGAAATCATCGGATTCGCCTCAGGGGCCAATCTAAAAAATGAATCAGGCCAATAGGCCAAAAGGCTGATCAAGATACACAGCAGACCGTAGCCGCACAAGCCGCCAAAAGTCGCAGTAACCGCAGGGGCACTGGCGTGCAGACCGAGGTCACTAAACGCTGCGACCTGCTGCAGCCCCTCCGGCAGGTTAGCCTTTAAACGCTTCACCTGCCGTGATCCTGATCAAACCCAGCGCCTGCCACTCGGGCCAAGCCGTCAGCCGGTGTTGCGCAGCCCGGCGGCAATTCCCGCCACAGACACCAGCAACGCCAGTTCCAGAGGGCTGTCCAGATGCGCCTCACGGTGGCGCGAGCGCGACAGCAGTTCAGCCTGAAGCAGATGCAACGGATCCAGATAGGTATTGCGCAGGCTGATGAACTCGAGAGTTTCGGGGCTGTGTGCCAGCAATTGCGTCTGCCCGGTCAGCCCCAGCACCACGTCGCACGCCTGCGACAATAGGTCGCGCAAATGTGAGCCTAAATGTTGCAGCTCTCCGCTGACCAGACGTTCGTCATATAGTCGCGCAATATCTGAATCTGCCTTGGCCAGTACCATTTCCAGCATGTCGATGCGGGTTCTGAAGAACGGCCAGCGCTCGCGCATCTGCGCCAGCACGTCGCCGTCGCCACGCTCCAGCGCCTTGGTCAGCGCCGCTTCCCAGCCCAGCCAGGCGGGCAGCATCAGGCGTGTCTGGGTCCAGGCGAAAATCCACGGGATGGCGCGCAGACTCTCCACACCGCCTTCGCGGCGTTTGGCTGGTCGGCTGCCCAACGGCAGGCGACCCAGTTCCTGCTCGGGCGTGGCCTGGCGGAAATACTCGACGAACTCCGGATTTTCCCTGACCACCGCACGATAGGCGCTGACGCCATCACTGGCCAACTGGTCCATCATCGTGCGCCACGCCGGCTCGGGCAGCGGCGGCGGCAACAGCGTCGCTTCCAGTACAGCAGCCAGATAAAGGTTGAGGTTCTGCTCGGCAATGTCCGGCAGGCCGAACTTGAAGCGGATCATCTCGCCCTGCTCGGTGGTGCGGAAACGCCCGGCCACCGAACCTGGCGGCTGCGACAGAATGGCCGCGTGCGCCGGGCCACCGCCGCGTCCGACCGTACCGCCACGGCCGTGGAACAGCAGCAGTTCGACCTGTTGATCGCGACAGATCTGCACCAGTTTTTCCTGCGCCCGGTACTGCGCCCAGGCCGCTGCAGTCGTGCCAGCGTCCTTGGCCGAGTCGGAATAACCGATCATCACTTCCTGAGGACCGTGCAGACGTGACCGATAACCCGGCAAACCCAGCAGTGTTTCGATGACCGGTCCGGCGTTGTCCAGATCCGCCAGTGTTTCGAACAACGGCACGACGCGCATGGGCCGTTGCAGCCCGGACTCTTTAAGCAGCAACTGCACCGCCAGCACATCCGACGCAGCGCCCGCCATGGAGATGACATAAGAGCCCAGCGATGCGGCCGGTGCCGCCGCCACTTCGCGACAGGTTGCCAATACTTCGGCTGTGTCTGCGGCGGGTTTGAAATAGCCGGGCAGCAGCGGACGACGGTTGTTCAGTTCACGCAGCAGAAACTCGATGCGGGTCTGCTCATCCCATTCCTCGTAACGGCCCAGCCCCAGGTAATCAGTGATTTCAGTCATGGCGGCGCAGTGGCGGCTGGAATCCTGACGCACGTCCAGACGCACCAGGAACAGACCGAAGGTCACGGCGCGACGCAGGCAATCCAGCAGCGGACCGTCAGCAATCACGCCCATGCCGCACTCATGCAGCGACTGGAAGCAGAGCATCAAGGGTTCGATCAGCTCGCGATTGTCATGCAGCACGGACTCAGGCGCAGGCTGAGTGATGGCCAGCGAAGCATTGGCCCAGTTGCGGGTCGCTCGCAGGCGTTCGCGCAGGCGCTTGAGTTCGGTGCGATAGGGCTCGGCACTGTCGCCGACACGGGCACGCAACGCATCGCTGGCCTGCTGCATCGACAGGTCGGCGGCCAGACTGTCCACATCGCGCAGATACAGGTCGGCCGCCATCCAGCGCGCCAGCAGCAATACTTCACGGGTGACAGCCGCCGTTACATTCGGGTTGCCGTCCCGGTCGCCGCCCATCCACGAGGCGAAGCGGATCGGCGCAGCTTCGAGGGGCAAGTGCAGACCGGTCGCAGCCTGCAGCGCCAGATCGGCCTTGCGCAGGTAGTTGGGAATGGCATGCCACAGCGAATGCTCGATGACCGCAAAGCCCCACTTGGCTTCATCGACCGGGGTCGGGCGGATACGACGGATCTCTTCGGTGTGCCAGGCTTCGGCGATCAACCGCTGCAGACGCGAGGTGATCTGTTCACGCTCCAGGCTGTTGAGATCACGATGATCCAGCGCGGCCAGCTGCGCGGCAATGGCGTCGTATTTCTGAATCAGTGTGCGTCGGGCCACTTCGGTGGGGTGCGCGGTGAGCACCAGCTCGATCTCCAGCTTGCCCAACTGTCTCGCCAGTGCATCAGGGGCATGACCTTCGGCCTTCAAGCGCTCCAGCAGTTCGGGCAGTACCCGGGATTCGAACGGTTGCGGCTGCGAGTCGTCGCGGCGATGCATGAGCTGGTATTGCTCGGCGATGTTCGCCAGGTTGAGGAACTGGTTGAACGCGCGCGCCACTGGCAGCAGCTCATCGTCTTCCAGGCCATCGACACTGGAGCTGAGGGCTTCGGCACCTTCAGCAGAGCCACGTCTGCCTGCCTTGGCGCTCTTGCGAATACGCTCGATCTTGTCGAGAAAATCAGCCCCGCGCTGTTCGCGAATCGTATTGCCCAGCAGCTCACCCAGCAGGTGAACGTCTTCGCGCAGTCGCGCATCGATATCGGCCATCGTTCCCTCTCCCGGTTTTTTATTGGGGCTTTTTGTCTGATCGCTTACCCGAACTGAACGGGTGTATTGAAATCCGCTTTGCCAACAGTGCATCAAAAGCGCGCTCGCCGACAAATCCTTGTGCATGAAATTATCTGTCCGTGCCACGAATGCCATACAGGCTAATCTCATGCATGAGCCACACAACGACTCCATCACGCAACAGACTCGCCACAAGCGAGCCCATCGAGAAGACAGTCAGGAGAAGTCACCATGAAAATCCGCGAACTGGCCCGCCACTGGGAAAATAATGCCAAGGGTCGCCTGACCAGGACCCGCTATGCGATTCATCTGGATATCGAATCCGCCGCGCGACTGGCCGCACTGTGCGAGATGTACCCCAAACATCACCCTGAAGAGTTGCTGGGCGAGCTGATCGGCGCGGCAATGGAAGAACTGGAAGCCAGCTTTCCTTACGTCAAAGGGCCGCATGTCGTGGCGACGGATGAGGAAGGCGACCCCCTTTATGAAGACATCGGCGCCACGCCCCGCTTCCTGGCACTGTCCAAACGTTACCTGCATGAACTGTCTGAGGAGCTGGACACACCAGTCGATGAACCCGGCCAGGTGTAACACCGCCGATTCTGCCAGGGCCCACGCCCGTAAAGGGCCGGGCCTGACGGCTCGCTCTGTATGCGCACCATATTCAGTACGACATATAAAACGTTCCCGCCCGCTCACGAAATATTTATGTGAACTATTCAAAAACCCCGCAGGTCCGAGCCATTAACCATTACAGGAAAGCCTGAAGAGCATCAGGTGGTTGCATGACCCGATGCCCGGCCTGAATAAAAACTGTCATGGATAACCACGTTCGGAGTCAGACAATGGAGTTGATCACCATGAACACCCCTACTGCCAATACCACGTTCAAAGGCCTGCGCGGGCTGAAACTCGCTGCGCTGGCGCTGGGTAGCACCTTCATCTTGGCCGGCTGTGCGGGCAACCCGCCGTCGGAGCAGTACGCGGTCTCTCAGTCGGCCGTCAACAGCGCAGTGAGCGCCGGCGGTACTGAGTTCGCAGCGGTGGAAATGAAGTCGGCTCAGGACAAGCTCAAAGAAGCTGACCTCGCCATGCAGGACAAAAAGTACGACGAAGCGCGCAAGCTGGCCGAACAGGCCGAGTGGGATGCCCGAGTGGCAGAGCGTAAGTCTCAGGCCGCCAAGGCTGCCAAAGCCGTGCAGGATGCTCGTCAGGGCGTCAACGAACTACGTGACGAAGGCATGCGCCAGGTGCAGTGAGCACCGCCATCAACCTTTGGTTTTCATGCATTCGTAATCGATTAAAGGACGACCCTAATTATGCGTAAACAATTGATGATCCCTGCCCTGCTGGCCATGAGTGTTGCACTGGCTGCCTGTGCCACCAAGCCGAACCCTAACCTGGAGCAGGCGCGTACCAACTTCACGTCGCTGCAGACCAACCCGGACGCCACCAAGGTTGCCGCGCTGGAAACCAAGGACGCGAGCGAATGGCTGGCCAAGGCTGAACAGGCGTTCCGTGATGACGCCGACGCCAAGAAAGTCGACCAGCTGTCTTACCTGACCAACCAGCGCGTTGAACTGGCCAAGCAGACCATCGCCCTGCGCAACTCCGAAGCCGCTCTGCAGAACGCTTCTGCCGACCGTGCCAAGGCTCGTCTGGAAGCGCGTGACGCACAGATCGCAGCACTGAAGAACAGCCTGAACGCCAAGCAGACCGAACGCGGTACTCTGGTGACTTTCGGTGACGTGCTGTTCGACTACAACAAGGCCGAGCTGAAGCCAGGCGCCCAGGGCGACATCGGCAAGCTGGCTGCTTTCCTTCAGGAAAACCCTGATCGCAAAGTGATCGTTGAAGGCTACACCGACAGCACCGGTTCGGCTTCCTACAACCAGTCGCTGTCCGAGCGCCGCGCCAATTCGGTTCGCATGGCGCTGACCCGCATGGGTGTAGATCCAACTCGCATCGTTGCGATGGGCTACGGCAAGGAATATCCGGTTGCTGACAACACCAGCAATTCGGGCCGTGCCATGAACCGTCGTGTGGAAGTGACCATTTCCAACGACAACCAGCCGGTTGCTCCACGCTCCTCGATGAAATAATCGACTGAGCGGCTGCACCGAAGCCCCGCCTGCGCATACAGGCGGGGCTTTTTCATGGGCGCTTCACGGGCGTGTCGACGCCTGCTTAGCAATACAGCGCACGGCCTGCCTGCGATCATCGACCAGCACGCCGGACAGCCCGGTGCGCGACGTGTCGAACAGCACCAATACCCCATTGACGCACTGCGCCACTTCTGCCGCAGGCGTGGCGGCGATCTTGTAGTCCTCTCCGGGTACGGTCTTGAGCAGCGTGAACTCGCTCAGTAACAGCGCATCCTCGGGTCTCGCGAAATGCAGGTAGCCGTAGTACCACAGGCAGCCGACCGTACCGATGATGCTCGCGATGCCGGTCAGGATCATGCCCCTGACGTTCCGCTCATCACTCATTCCTGCGTCTCGGGTTGCTTTGAGGTTACCGGGTAATTGGGTACTTCGGCGAGGCGGCGCAGCCCGTTGAAATGCTGTGGATCCTCCAGATAACGGAGCATGACCTGCCGCCATAACGGATCAGCGAAGGTCTGCACATGTCCGCCGCGGGTCAGTTGCAGCACACGAGGCGGCGGCGCGGCCTTGTAGACACTGATTCCGTTGACCAGCGGCACAAGGGTGTCATCCATGCTGTGAAAGATCAGCATCGGGGTGCCAGCCATCCTGGGCAGACCGTTGACGGCACTGTCGCCATCAGGAATGAACCAGGACAATGGCGTCCTGAACGGCAACGTCAGCCAGGAGTTGCTGAGTGAATTGCGCGCGACGTCTCTGTAGCTCGCAGGCACACCGTCGAGAACCAGCGCCTTGATTCTGGATCGCTCGTCGGGATGCTCCGCCAGGTAGTGCACAGCCAACGCGCCGCCGATGCTCTGACCCAGCACCACCAGCGGTTTGCCTTGCACCTCGGGCGCAGCTTTCAACCAGTCGAAGGCGGCCTGAATGTCCTGATAGATCGCCGGCAGGCTCGGCTCGCCCTGCGACTGGCCATAGCCGCGGTAGTCGAGCATCAGCACCTGATAGCCCTGTTCGGGCAGCCACCAGCTTCCGCCCAGATGCCAGGACATATTGCCGCCATTGCCATGCAGGTGCAGCACCGTGCCCTTGACCGGCACGCCCGCCTTCGCCGGGAGCCACCAGCCGTGCAGGCGGGTGCCGTCTGCAGCAGTCAGATTGACGTCGCGGTACTCCAGACGCGCCTTGTCCGGGGTGAACGGCAGACCCGGTTCCGGGTAGAACAGCATCGAACTGCAGCCGGCAAGACTGAGGAGCAAGGCAAGGATGCTGATCAGTTTCAAATGTGGGGTTCCTTGAGAGAGTCAAAATGGTGCCCGTGACGCCCTGCGTCACCTTCCAGAGCGGACGCGGAGCGTCCTGGGAGGCATTCCCACGCAGAGCGTGGGAACGATCATCAGGCCACATCACAGGGCTAAAGAATATTCGAGTAATCCGCTTCGATGCGATCCAGGCTCAGGTGGTTGAGGAAGTTGGAGAAGCACATCCAGGCTGACAGGGCGTTCATGTCTCGGAACTGCTCGGGCAGGTATTTGGGTGCGACCACCAGGCCTTCATCGACCAGTTGGCGAAGGGTGCGCATGTCTTCCAGCGTGGTCTTGCCGCAGAACAACAGGGGCACCTGTTCCAGCTTGCCCTTGCGCACGGCCAACTGAATGTAGTTGTAGACCATGATGAAGCCTTTCAGGTACGACAGGTCCTTGGTGAACGGCAGCCCGTTGGGCACCGAACCTCGGAACACCCGGCTGGCGTTGCCGTAGCTTTCCGGCATGCCGAAGCCCTGCTCGCGATAGAACTCGAACACCTGCAGAAAGTCCGCGCCCTCTTCGGCCATGTGAATGGCTCGCGTGCGGTTGGTGAGCTTGCGCAGACGGCTGGGGTAGGACGCGAAGGCGATGACTTCCATGAGAATCGCCAACCCTTCCTGAGTCACGGTCGATGACGGCGGGCCTTTGGAGAGGAAGGTGCAGATCGGCTGGTTCTGCCCGTTCAGCGTTGTGCCTACATGCACGAGGCCTTCATGGACTTCCAAAGCGCGCACATCGCGCTCGTTGAACATCGCGTCGCTGCGAATCTTGATGTAATCCGCGCCCGCCGCCGCGTCTGCCACGATGCCGTCGGACTCGAAGACACGAATGGTTTCCTCGGCCTCGCCGAACACCCGGTTCAGACGCGACTGCAGCAAGGCCACGGCGTCCTTGGCGGTCAGGGTCTTCGGTTCGTCCTTGAGATCGCCACGCCCGGCGATGTTATTCAAGTAATCGGACAGCATCAGCCCCAGATCGGCCAGTGTTGGATCGCCCGCGTGAAAGGCATCGGAGGCCGCACCATACAGTTCCTGGGAAATCAGCCCGAAGTCAGGTGTGCCCCGCGCTTCGAGCATGCGGATCACCATTCGGTATTCCCTGCACATCCGGCGCATGATCTGCCCGACCGGATTGAACTGGCCCAGCTGGCGCGTGACGTCGCGCTCGATGTTCTGGAATTCCTGCTTGAGGGCGCTTGAATCGAAGCCCAGCGGGCGATTCTCGTAATAGGCACGGTCCACGGCAGGCAGGGCCTTGCCCTTGGCGGCGAGGAAATCCCGGCGAACCGTGTCGTCCCACTTCACTGCATCCAGCACGCGAATCGGTGTCTGCGCGGCAACGATCCGATCCGATAAAACACGAATAGTCTGCTGGTACTCGTCCACCCGGTACTCCTTGGCTGGCGGGCTATCGCCCTGCTACTTGGCAACGCGCCTGTAACGCGCGACTTCCTGAAAAACATCTGAGTTGGCGGGATCGTCGAGGTACCCGAATACCTGCTCCAGAGGGCTGGTAATCAGGAGACCCTTGCCCGTTTCATTTTCGACCGGCTGACCGGCCAGACTGCCTTGCTCGACCCACTGACCGACGCGGTCCATGTCCAGACTATAGACAACCAGCTCACCGCTGCGGGTCAGCTCGAAACCTCCAATGCCATAGTCAGCGCCATATTTGGCCGGAAGCTTCGCCGAGAGGTACCAGCGACTGCCGTGGTGCGTCACCGTCACGGTGTACTCATCGCCGTGACGTCGGTCGCCCTTGCGGTAGCTGACGGCCTTGTAACGGTTGGCCCCGGCGCGCGTAATGTCCAGTTCCAGCGGCTCGCCCCAGGCGTTCTTGCTGGTCCACTGACCCAGCAAACCGGCGGGCGCAGCATCGCGGGGGGGTATCGGGTCCTTGAAGGTCACCAGACAACCGCTCAACAACAGCAACGACAGCGCCATTATCACGCGCCAGGTCTTCATGGGATTCTCCTGAACAGAGGCAGCGTCACCCTCGAACCGGTTGAGGGGTTCCCAGCACCAGACGCATCTGGCGGGTGAGCATACAGAGGATTTCTTCGTCCGCCTGACGCAGCGGGCCATGAAGCAGGCCCTGATATTCCATCCGGCGGATGAGCCCCGTCAACACTTGCGCGTCCTGATAGGGCTGCAACGAGCCAATCACCTGAAAAAACTGACAACTGCCCTGCAGCAGGATTTCCTGATGCGCCATGACCAGCGGGGTCAGACGCGGGTTGATCAGCGCCTCATGGTAGAACGCATGTTCGGCAATCAGGTAATCGCGCCGGGTCAGCAACTGGTGGCGAATGTGCTCCATCACCATTTTGGCAATGTCGTCGGCCAGCTTGAAACGGTCGCTGGGACTGCCGGAACTGCGGGCCATCATGTCGCGCAGGATGACTTCGGTGTTCTGCCACAACCTGGCCAGGTAGTCTGCGCTGCGCTGCACGTACTGGGCGAAGGCATCGGTGAGCAGGTCGTCGATGTCCTTGAAGTAATAGGTCGTCGCCGACAGCGGTACGCCCGCCTCCGCAGCCACGGCCCGGTGGCGCACGGCACGCACGCCGTCACGCACCACAATGCGCATGGCGGCATCGAGAATCACCTGCCTGCGCTGCTCGCTCCCCTCTCGACTGGCCTTGCGACCCTGATACTTGACACTTCTGGCCACCGCGCTCGCTACCCCGGCAGCCCCTTCTCTGGCAATCGTCACACTATCGTCCTTATAAACTCGTCCTGAAAAAGACCCAAAAAAAAGCCGCCCATTCGAGGCGGCTTTCTTTTTTTTCGTTACGCCTGCGGGCGCATGTGCGGAAACAGGATCACATCCCGGATCGACGGCGAGTTGGTGAGCAGCATCACCAGGCGGTCGATACCGATCCCCTCACCGGCTGTCGGCGGCATGCCGTACTCCAGCGCACGTACGAAATCGGCGTCATAGTGCATGGCCTCGTCGTCACCGGCGTCCTTGTCGGCAACCTGAGCCTGGAAGCGCTCGGCCTGGTCTTCCGCGTCATTGAGCTCGGAATAGGCGTTGGCGATTTCGCGGCCGCCGATGAACAGTTCGAAGCGGTCGGTGACGCTCGGATTGTCATCGTTGCGACGTGCCAGTGGCGAAACTTCGAACGGGTACTGGGTGATGAAGTGCGGCTGTTCCAGCTTGTGCTCGACCAGTTCTTCGAAAATCATCACCTGCAGCTTGCCCAAACCTTCGAAGCCCAGGACCTTGGCACCGGCCTTCTTGGCGATGGCGCGTGCCTTGTCGATGTCCTGCAGATCGGCTGCGGTCAGTTCAGGGTTGTACTTGAGGATCGAGTCGAACACCGACAGGCGCACGAACGGTTCGCCGAAGTGGAACACCTTGTCGCCATACGGCACATCGGTGGTGCCCAGAACCAGTTGAGCCAGTTCGCGGAACAGCTCCTCGGTCAGGTCCATGTTGTCTTCGTAATCGGCGTAGGCCTGGTAGAACTCGAGCATTGTGAACTCGGGGTTGTGCCGGGTCGAAACGCCTTCGTTACGGAAGTTGCGGTTGATCTCGAACACCTTCTCGAAGCCACCGACAACCAGACGCTTGAGGTACAGCTCAGGCGCGATACGCAGGAACATTTCCATGTCCAGCGCGTTGTGGTGGGTTTCGAACGGCTTGGCCGCCGCGCCACCAGGAATGGTCTGCAGCATCGGCGTTTCGACTTCGAGGAAGTCGCGCTTCATCAGGAAGCTGCGGATGTGGGCAATCACCTGCGAACGCACGCGGAAGGTCTCGCGCACGTCTTCGTTAACGATCAGGTCGACGTAACGCTGGCGATAGCGCTGTTCGGTGTCGGTCAGGCCGTGGTGTTTGTCAGGCAGCGGACGCAGCGACTTGGTCAGCAGGCGCACGGACGTCATTTCGACATACAGGTCGCCCTTTCCGGAACGGGCCAGGGTGCCTTCGGCGGCAATGATATCGCCCAGGTCCCAGGTCTTGACTTCGGCCAGGGTTTCTTCCGGCAGTGTCTTGCGGTTGACGTAGACCTGGATGCGACCGGTCATGTCCTGAATCACCATGAACGAGCCACGGTTGAGCATGATGCGACCGGCAACCTTGACCGGAATCGCTGCCGCAGCCAGATCTTCCTTGGTCTTGTCGACGTACTGTTTCTGCAGGTCGTTGCAGTAGCTGTCGCGGCGGAAGTCATTCGGGAAGGCCTGACCCTTGGCACGGCCGGCAGCAAGCTTTTCCTTGCGCAGGGCGATCAGGGTGTTTTCTTCCTGTTGCAGGGCTTGCGGGTCGAGTTGTTGGTCGCTCATGTCTTCAGTCATTCCATCACAGGTTCGTTGCCCCGGTTCATCCGGGTTCGCGGGCAAGGCGGATAGCCGTCCCGGACGCTTGCACAGGATCGCGCTCACGGCGCGAATCCTGCGAAGCGTGCATTACAGCCCTTGTTTGAGGCTTGCGATCAGATACTCGTCCAGATCACCGTCGAGCACCTTGTCGCAGTCGCTGCGCTCGATGTTGGTCCGCAG
This sequence comes from Pseudomonas sp. fls2-241-TYG-175, assembly GCF_030209155.1. Taxonomy (NCBI): domain Bacteria; kingdom Pseudomonadati; phylum Pseudomonadota; class Gammaproteobacteria; order Pseudomonadales; family Pseudomonadaceae; genus Pseudomonas; species Pseudomonas sp. fls2-241-TYG-175. The sequence continues at coordinate 241,141 of NZ_JARVSO010000004.1, forward strand.
GTCCTTGATGCGCGAGGCATCCAGCACGTAGGAGCGAATCTGATGACCCCAGCCGATATCGGACTTGGTGTCTTCCAGCGCCTGGGACGCTGCATTGCGCTTCTGAACTTCCTGCTCATACAAACGGGCCCGCAGCATTTTCATGGCGGTGTCCTTGTTCGCATGCTGGGAACGTTCGTTCTGGCAGCTGACCACGGTGTTGGTCGGAACGTGGGTGATACGGACCGCCGAGTCGGTGGTGTTCACGTGCTGACCACCGGCACCGGAGGAGCGGTAGGTGTCGATCCGCAGGTCCGACGGGTTGATGTCGATTTCGATGTTGTCATCGATTTCCGGCGACACGAACACGGCCGAGAACGAGGTGTGACGACGGTTGCCGGAGTCGAACGGGCTCTTGCGCACCAGACGGTGTACGCCGATCTCGGTCCGCAGCCAGCCAAAGGCGTATTCGCCCTTGATGTGCACGGTCGCGCCCTTGATACCGGCGACTTCGCCAGCGGACAGCTCCATGATGGTGGCGTCGAAGCCGCGCTTGTCAGCCCAGCGCAGGTACATGCGCAGCAGGATGTTGGCCCAGTCTTGCGCCTCGGTACCGCCGGAGCCGGCCTGGATGTCCAGGTAGGCGTTGTTCTGGTCCATTTCGCCGCTGAACATGCGACGGAATTCCAGCTTTTCCAGGGACTCGCGAAGGCGCTCGACTTCGGCAGCGACGTCGTCGACGGCAGCCTGGTCTTCTTCTTCGGCGGACATCAGCAGCAGGTCCTTGGCATCGACCAGACCGGACGTCATTTCGTCCAGCGTGTCGACGATCTGCGCCAGCAAGGCACGCTCGCGGCCCAGGTTCTGTGCGTATTCGGGGTTGTTCCAGACGTTTGGATCTTCGAGCTCGCGATTGACTTCGGTCAGACGATCATGTTTGTGATCGTAGTCAAAGATACCCCCGAATAGTTTCGGAGCGCTCGGACAAATCCTTGATGCTGTTTAGGATCGGGTTGATTTCCATGGTGGGCAGCACTCGCAGGCGAAATTTTCAAAGCCGACGAGTATACCCCAGGCAACACCATGAAAGCAGCCCGTCGGGCAGGCCTTGTGCAGCCAATTTTATTGAATGGATGAGTTTCCGGTGGCAGATGCTTATTTGGCTCTGACATAACGCTATCTGGCAGCAAACTCTGACTGCGGGAGGCACCACCACGTCTTCGCCGTAGCGCTGTCGCGCGGCAAACATTTGACCGTGGGAGGCGGCTTGCCGGCGATGCAGGCGACGCGGTATGTCAGGAACACCGCGTTATCGTTCATCGCCGGCAAGCCGCCTCCCGCAAAAACATGTTCATTCAGCAGATGACGTGTTTTTTGACAAGAGCCCGCCTGGCAGCAACTCCGGCCAGCTCAGCCCACCGATACCTGATTGCGGCCATTGTGCTTGGCCACGTACAGCCCCTTGTCGGCATCAAGAATCAGCTGGCGACTGTGTGAGCCGACCTGTGGAGAAACTGTGGCCACGCCGATGCTGACGGTGAGGTGAGAGCCTTCGGCAGGCGCTACGTGGGGGATGTTCATGCCCACCACGCTCTGACGCAATTTTTCAGCGATCAGCCGCGCGCCACCCGGCGAGGTGTTGGGCAGCACCATCGCAAACTCTTCGCCACCATAGCGGGCGGGCAGATCCGAGGGCCGACTGCAGCTGTTGCGAATGGCCTTGGCCACTTGCCGCAGGGCCTCGTCGCCTTCCAGATGCCCGAAGCTGTCGTTGTAGGCCTTGAAGAAGTCGACATCGATCATCAGCAGCGACAGTTGGGTCTGGTCGCGGGTCGCGCGACGCCATTCCAGTTCCAGATACTCATCAAAATGACGGCGGTTCGACAGTCCGGTCAGGCCATCGGAGTTCATCAGGCGCTGCAGGACCAGATTGGTATCGAGCAATTGCTGCTGGCTGACACGCAGGGCGCGATAGGCCTCGTCACGTTGCAGCAGGGTCAGGTATGAGCGCGAGTGATACAGGATGCGGGCAACCAGTTCGATGTTGTCCGGCAGCTTGACCAGATAATCGTTGGCGCCGGCGGCGAACGCGGCGCTCTTGATCAGCGGATCTTCCTTGGTGGACAGCACGATGATCGGGATATCGCGGGTCAGCGGATTGCTACGGTATTCACGCACCAGCGTCAGACCGTCCAGGCCGGGCATGACCAGGTCCTGAAGAATGACCGTCGGCTTGATCTGCACAGCCTGGGAGATGGCCTGATGCGGATCGGCGCAGAAGTGGAAATCGATCGAGCTTTCGTTGGCCAGACCACGCCTGACCGCCTCGCCGATCATCGCCTGATCGTCGACCAGCAGCACCATCGCAGAGTTTTCATCCGGTGTTTTGATCTCGTCCATCTGCAGATCATGCATGAAGTTTCTCCTGGTGACCAAGCAGCGGTGATTTCATCTGGACAGTCATTGAGCGAACACCTCCACGAGCCGCGGAGCGATGGCGGTCAGTGGCCGAATCTCGACCGCCGCATCAATGGCCGCAGCCGCCTTGGGCATGCCGTACACCGCAGAACTGGCCTGATCCTGAGCGATGGTCAGGAATCCGCGCTCACGCATGGTCTTGAGCCCGGTGGCGCCGTCGCGCCCCATGCCTGTCAATAAAACGCCCACAGCATCTCCATTCCAATAACGAGCCACACTTTCGAAAAACACGTCGATCGAGGGCCTGTAGATTTCATTCACTGGCTCTGCCGTGTAGGCCAGCGTGCCGCCTTTCAACAGGCGGATGTGGTGGTTGGTGCCCGCCAGCAGAACCTTGCCACTCTGAGGCACCTGACCTTCGCGGGCCAGTAGCACAGGGATTCCTGATGCACTGGACAGCCACTCGGCCATACCGGCTGCGAAGACCTGATCCACGTGCTGTACCAGCACGACTGCCGCCGGAAAGTTCGAAGGCAGTGCCTTGAGCAGAATCTCCAGAGCAGCCGGCCCGCCCGCCGACGAACCGATGGCAACCAGACGGTCACGCCGGACAGACTCACGCAGCGGCGTGGCGACGGTCCGCTCATGGGTGTTGCGCTGCCCCATGAGCCATTCGATGTTCAGAATCTTGCGCAGCAGTGGTGCAGCCGCCTCTTTGGGATTGCCTGCGCCGATGGCGGGGGTGTCCACCACGTCCATCGCACCGTGCCCCATGGCCTCGAATACGCGATGCACGTTCTGCTCGCGATCCACGGTCACTATGACAATAGCGCACGGTGTGCTGGCCATGATCTGGCGAGTGGCTTCGACGCCGTCCATGACCGGCATGATCAAATCCATCAGGATCAGATCAGGCGTCTGTTCGGCACAGCAGCGCACCGCTTCGGCGCCGTTGCCGGCCACCCATATCACCTGATGCAATGGCTCGAACGCCAGCGCTCGACGCAGCGCTTCGACAGCCATGGGCATGTCATTGACAATAGCGATCTTCATGCCTGCGCATCCCCTATCAGCTCGACCACAGCGTCGAGCAAGGCATCATCATGGAAACTGGCCTTGGCCAGATAATAATCGGCGCCTGCATCCAGTCCGCGGCGTCGATCTTCCTCACGATCCTTGTAGGAAACCACCATTACAGGCAGTGATTGCAGCCGAGTATCCCGACGCAACAGGGTGACCAGCTCGATACCGTCCATGCGCGGCATGTCGATGTCGGTAATCAGCAGGTCAAAATCTTCGGAACGCAAGGCGTTCCAGCCGTCCATGCCATCCACGGCAACCGACACTTCGTAGCCGCGTCCGACCAGCAGCTTGCGTTCCAGCTCACGCACCGTCAACGAGTCATCGACTACCAGAACGCGTTTGCGCGATACGCTGTCTGCCTGACGGTTACGACGGTCGATGCGCTCCAGACGTCCGGTATTGAGCAGCTTCTCAACGGAGCGCAGCATGTCTTCGACGTCGATGATCAGCACCACCGAGCCATCGTCGAGCAGCGCACCCGCCGAAACATCCTGAACCTTGCCCAGCCGCGCATCCAGCGGCATCACCACCAGCGTGCGCTCACCGATGAAGCGCTCGACCGCAACGCCGTAGACCGCGTCGCGTTCGCGAATCACCACGACCTTGAGCGCCTCGCCAGTGTCCTGCGATGCCGGACGGTGCAACAACTGACTGGCCGACACCAGGCCGACATGACGTTCTTCGTCCCAGAAGTGCTGGCGTCCCTCGAGTTGCACAATCTCATCGGGCTGAAGATCGCGCATACGCTCGATGTGCGCCAGCGGGAAGGCGTAGGCTTCGCCGCCGACCTCGACCACCAGACTGCGCACCACGGACAGGGTCAACGGCAACTCGATTCTGAAGCGACTGCCCTCGCCTGCCCATTGCTGTAATTCGACACTGCCATGCATCTGGCGAACCATGTGTTGCACAGCGTCGAGCCCCACGCCACGTCCCGACACCTGTGTGACCTTGTCGCGCATGCTGAAACCGGGCAAAAACAGAAAACTCAGCAGTTCCTCTTCGCTCAACTGGGCGGCGGTAGCGGCAGGCGACAGGTTGCGCTGCACAATGTTCTGACGCAGACGCTCAAGGTCCACGCCGCCGCCATCATCACTGAGTTCCACCACCAGCAGACCGGCCTGGTGCGAAGCCTGCAGACGGATCAGCCCTTCCGGTTCCTTGCCGTGTGCCGCCCGCTTTTCAGGTGACTCGATGCCATGATCGACCGCATTGCGCAGCAGGTGCGTCAGCGGAGCCTCGAGTTTTTCCAGCACGTCGCGGTCGACCTGAGTCTTGTCACCTTCGATCTGCAGACGAACCTGCTTGCCCAGTTCGCGCCCCAGATCACGCACCATGCGTGCCTGCCCCGACAATACGTCGGCGAAGGGCCGCATGCGACAGGCCAGCGCAGTGTCATACAACAGCTGCGCTCGCTGCCCCGACTGCCAGCCGAACTCGTCCAGCTCGGCAGTCTGCTGAACCAGCATCTGCTGCGCCTGGGACAACAGGCTGCGGGCGTCTTCCAGCGCCTTTTGCGCATCGGCATTCAGACCGCCCTCGCCGACACTGACGCCCAGCGCTTCAAGCGCCCGGTCGGTGCTGCTCTGCAAGCGCTTGAGGCGCTGCATGCCGGCCAGCAGAGGCTTGAGGCGCTGGGTCTCGACGAGGGATTTGCTCGACATGTCGAGCAGACCGTTGAGTCGCTCGGCGGTGACCCGCAGCACCCGTTCGCCGCCCTCGGCCACCCGGCGATCCTTGAGTGGCGCAGCGGATGGCGTCTCGGGTTCGGCCCTGGGCGGAACGCTCGCTGGCTCCAGACGCAGATCGGCCGCCAGTGGATCGGCAGGCGACTCGCTCGGCGGCGCTGGCGTGGACGATGCTTCGAGCTGTTGCAAGGCGCTGGCCAGCAGCGGATCCGGCATGGGCATGCTGACTGTTCGTGCCGCCCCGGCGCCTGAAGCCAGCAACGTGTTCAGCCTTTCGACGTAAGCGTCGATATCGGGCTGGCCGACGCTGTTACCGCCCGGCGTCGCAATGCGCATCAGCAGATCGGTGCCGAACAACAGGGCGTCGATGTGATCAGGCTGGAGCAGCAGTCGCCCTTCCTGAGCACTGACCAGACAGTCCTCCATCACATGCGCAACGCTGACACCGAACTCGACGCCGACAATCTTTGCCGCGCCTTTGAGCGAGTGAGCGGCGCGCATGCAGGCTTCCAGTTGATCGGCCTGGGTCGGGTTACGCTCGAGCGCCAGCAGACCTGCACTCAGGACCTGGGTCTGCGCGTCGGCTTCCAGCGTGAACAATTCGAACAGCGAGGCGTCGCGCATTTCATCTGGCGTCATGTAAGGCTCCGGTGCACCGCCGACAGCAGCTGATCTTCATCGAGCCAACGCAGGCTTCGGTCTTTCCATTGCAGAACCCCTCGGGTAAAGCGCGCATTGGCGTGCGTGCCGGAGGCCGAGGCAGCTTCCAGTTCGCGTTCGTCAATGGCATGAATACCGTCGACTTCATCCACCGGCACAACAACAGGACCACCTTCCGCCGCCACGATCAGCATGCGCGGCACCGTTCGTGCGGACTGGGCAATCATCGGATTGCTGTCCAGCCCCAGCAACTCGACCAGCGAGATGCAGGCCACCAGAGCGCCGCGTACGTTGGCGACGCCCAGCAATGCGCGCGAGCGTTGATGTGGCAGGGAGTGGATCGTCTGCGCGGGGGCAACCTCCGACAGGCAGCGCGATGCCAGGCCCAGCCATTCCTCACCCAGGCGAAAGACCAGAATCGAGCGCGTCTTGATATCGCGCTGCAGGACAGAGCCATGAAACTGTTCGTGGTTTTCCTGAGCGTGTGAATAGCGGTCGAGCAGACGTGTGGCCGCTGCGGAATAGACCGCGCAATTGCGGCAGTGGATATGGTCTTCCAGCAACGGACAGGAACGATCGCCGTGAACGCCGATACGATTCCAGCAGTCGTCGATGTCCTGGGCCTGATCATGGGTAAGGCTTGAAAAACCGGACGGGCCCGTCATCAGTTGTTTCCTTGTTTATTCGCACCGCGCACAGCACGGTCCTGCAATCGGCGTGCACCGGCGCTGTCGCCTCTGGCCGCCAGCAACGCCGCCATCTGCGCCAATGATTCCGAATGCTGCGGCTGAAGGTAGAGCGCCTTGCGGTAAAACCCTTGAGCCTCCGCGACGCGACCCTCCACTTCACTGAGCAACCCCAGCCAGTAGAACACCTGAGCCACTGGCTCGTGCTGTTGCAGATAACGCTCGCAGGCGGCACGCGCCTCGACCGTTCTGCCCTCGTTGGCCAGACTGGCAATGGTAACCAGCAGCGCAGCACTGTCGGCGTTGCCGGTTGCTGCAGCCGGTTTGCCGGGGGCAAACGCCGTCGCGTTTCGCGATGCAGGCTGGGCGGCAGGCGTGCGTGGAGTTGGCTCGGGCGTCGGGCGTGCTATCGGTTTGTTTACCGGAGCAGGCGCAGTGGCTGTCGCAGCCGTTTCCCGAGGTGCATGACGAAAAACGAAGGATTGGGCGATGCCCAGCGAGCGCATGCCAATGGCGGACAACAGATTGCCCTCGGCCGGACCGATGAAGAGCACGCCGTCTTCACGGGTCAGCTGCTTGAGGACCTGAAAGACATGTTGCTGCGTCGGGCGGTCGAAATAGATCACCAGATTGCGGCAGAAGACGATGTCGTAGGCCACCTGGGTCGCCAGTTTGGGATCGAGCAGGTTGCCGGGCTGAAAATCGATGCAGCCACGAACCAGATCGGAAATCTCGAAGCTTTCGCCTACAGGAGTGAAAAAACGCTCGCGAAAGCTCAGGTCGCTGCCACGAAACGAGTTCTTGCCATATACGCCGTGCTTGGCGCGTGCAATCGAAACAGGACTGATATCGATGGCATCGACCTTGAACTGGCGGACGCCGATACCGGCATCGATCAACGCCATGGCAATCGAGTAAGGCTCTTCACCCGTCGAACACGGCAGGCTGAGAATGCGTAAAGGTCTTGCGCCATCCAGCGTAGTAATGCGCTCGCGAGCCAGTCTGCCCAGCGTCGCGAAGGATTCTGGATACCGAAAAAACCAGGTTTCCGGGACGATCACAGCCTCGATCAGCGCCTGCTGCTCCTGAGGCGATGTCACCAGCAATTGCCAGTACGCGTCGCTGTCCGGGCACTTTGCCGACGCCGCGCGCTGACGCAAGGCGCGCTCGATGATGGCCTCGCCCACCGAGGTCACGTCCAGGCCGATGCGTTCCTTGAGGAAACTGAAAAAGCGCGAATCATCACTCATGGCGCATCCTCGAGCGATTCCAGGTCCAGCGGCGGCACCGGATACAGCAACTCGCGCACCGGTTCGCTCAGCAATTCCTGAACGTGAATCCATTGCAACAGGCCCTGCTCGTCTTCACGGACCGGCCCCAGATAAGGTGACAGGCGATTGTCCAGCCCGTACTCCTTGAACTGCGAAACCGGGCAACGCAGGGTTTCGGTGGCCTGCTCAAGAATCAGCCCGAGCAACTGCGCAGGATGCTGGTCGTCGTGCCGGTAATGCACCAGCACCATACGCGTGCTGGTCCGCGCCCTGGCAGGCTGACCGGAGTTCAACGCGCTGATATCGATCACCGGCACGATCTCGCCCCGATGGGCAAAAATGCCTGCAACCCAATGCGGCGCCCGGGCAATCGCCTTGAGCTTCACACGCGGCAGAATCTCGGCGATTTCGGTCGCCTCCAGCGCATAGCGGTCTTCACCGATGCAGAACAGCAGAAACAGTTTGTTCGACGCGGGCAACGCGACGTTACGCCTGGGCGATTGATCCATCATTGGCGATGCTCAGACCTTGAATCGCGATACGCCACTGCGCAGCCCGACCGCCACCTGACTCAACTCGTCGATGGCGAAACTGGCTTGACGCAATGACTCAACCGTCTGGCTGCTGGCATCGGCCAACTGCACCAGCGCCTGATTGATCTGTTCGGCCCCCGTGGCCTGAGCCTGCATGCCTTCGTTGACCATCAGCACGCGTGGGGCCAGTGCCTGGACTTGATGAATGATCTGCGACAACTGTTCTCCGACCTGCGTGACTTCGTACATACCGCGTCGCACTTCCTCGGAGAACTTGTCCATGCCCATGACGCCCGCAGACACCGCCGACTGGATTTCCCGCACCATCTGCTCGATGTCGTAGGTGGCTACAGCGGTCTGATCGGCCAGACGACGCACTTCGGTGGCGACCACGGCGAAACCCCGGCCGTACTCGCCCGCCTTCTCGGCTTCGATGGCCGCGTTGAGCGACAGCAGGTTGGTCTGATCGGCAACCTTGACGATGGTCACCACCACCTGATTGATGTTGCCGGCCTTCTCGTTGAGGATCGCCAGCTTGGCGTTGACCAGATTGGCCGCGCCCATCACCTGATGCATGGTGTCTTCCATGCGCGCCAGACCCTGCTGGCCGGAGCCTGCCAGAATCGAAGCCTGATCGGCCGCCGAGGTGACCTCGGTCATGGTGCGCACCAGATCACGGGACGTCGCGGCGATTTCACGCGAGGTCGCACCGATTTCGGTGGTGGTTGCGGCGGTTTCCGTGGCGGTCGCCTGCTGCTGACGCGACGTGGCGGCAATTTCTGTGACCGAGGTGGTGACCTGCACCGACGAGCGCTGAGCCTGGGCAACCAGAGCGGTCAGCTCGACCATCATGTCGTTGAAGCCGGTTTCGACTACATTGAATTCGTCCTTGCGCGCCAGATTGAGGCGCGAACTCAGGTCGCCCGTGCGCATGGTTTCCAGAATCCGCACGATGAGCTGCATCGGTGCGATGATCGAGCGCATCAGCAGCAGCCCGCATGCAGCGGCGGCCATGACGGCAATAAACAGTGAAAAGACCATGCTGATCTTGGCACTCAGCACGGCATTGACGATGTTGTCGGTTGCGCGATCCGCCAACTGTTTGTTGGCCACGATCAGTTCATTGAGTTGTTTGCGACCATCCGTCCAGACCGGATTGGCCTCACCGTAAAACTCCGAACGAGCGCCCGCGTAGTCGCCGCGCTCGAACTTGGCATGCACCTCGGCGAGCAGCCGGGAATAAGTTTCGCGGCGCTTTTCAAAAACAGCGAAACTGGCTCTGTCGCTGTCATCGAAGATGGACTTCTTGTAGCCATCCATCTGAGTCTGCAACGCGTCATCAAAGCCCTGGAACTGGTCCTTTTCCTGCTTGGTCAGGGCACGCCCCTGGCCTTCGCCGATCAACTCGAGCGTGCGGATATAGCTCTCGCCCCAGGCGCTGCGCACCAGAGTGCTGTAGTAGACACCCGGTAAAGCGTCGAGACGCACCTGTTCTTCGCTGGACTCGATCGACAACAAGCGCGAGTAAGACAGAACGACCATCAACAGCATGATCGCAATAATGACGGCAAAACTCGCCAGAATGCGTTGGCGCAACGTCCAGTTCTTCACAGTCAGCCCTCAGGAGTTCAACGACGGCATCCGGCCGTGTTCAAGAAGCGGACCGACAGACGGTCCAAGCCGCGTGAGTATAGCCCAGCGTTTCAGCCATTAGCGGGTGATATGAAAATGAAATGACGGTCAGCAGATGTATGCCCGTATTCATGGGTTGAACACGGGGTAGGAGGAATTGCAAAACGGGGCTGAAAACAAAAGTTTCTGATTGAATGTCTACCTCACCGCGCCTTCGACGTAGCGCTGTCGCACAGCAAACACGGGACTGTGGGAGGCGGCTTGCCGGCGATGAACGATGACGCGATTTTCCTGACCTGCCGCGTCGACTGCATCGCCGGCAAGCCGCCTCCCACAAAAGCGTGTCCATTAAGCAGATTACGCGTTGTTCGATAAGAGGGGGCGGCGTGCTGCGCAAAGGTGTGCAATCTGTCGAAAACAGGCCAGGCGGGGCGTGTATTGAACCGGGCGGGTTCGTTAACTAAAACCCGGCCCGGGAAAACATACGTTGGCGACGATTTATTACGCGTCCCTGACCTGCCCTTCCAGCTCGGCCTTGAGTCCTGGATCAAGCTTCAACGCGCGAGCCAGTTCATCCAGATAAGCACGCTCCATGAAGTGTTCCTGATCCACCAGCATCACACTGGCGATGTACATTTCTGCCGCCATTTCAGGCGTGGTGGCTGCCCGCGCGACTTCGGCCGGGTCCAATGGCTTGTTCAACTCGGCATGCAGCCAGCTTTGCAAGGTCTGATCGGTGCTCAGCTTGCTGAATTCGCCTTCGATCAGCTCGCGTTCACGCTCGTCCACATGGCCATCGGCCTTGGCAGCCGCCACCAGCGCCCGCAGGATCGCCTGGCTGTGCAACTCGGCTTCCGAGTCCGGCAGGCGGTCGATGGTCTGCGGCTCACGCTGACCGGTCACGCCCTGACTGGCCTGCCAGTTGTTGTAGGCCTTGTAGGCCAGCACACCCAACGCCGCCAGACCGCCGTATTTCAGCGCCTTGCCGCCCATGCCTCGAGAGCCTTTGCCCCTGAGCAGGCTCATCGCACCCGCCGCCAGCGCGCCACCTCCCGCACCGGACAACAGGCCGCCGAGACCGCCCTGGCTGCTCTGGCCGCCGCTTTTATTACCGCCGAGAAGGCTGCCCAGTCCGTCCATCAATGAATCACTCCCTGAAGACGGCTTGCCGGACCTGGGCTTGCCGTTGACCTTGTCCTGCAACATGTTCTGACCAGACTTGAGCAACTGATCGAGTAAGCCACGCGTATTCACAGGGAACCTCCACAGGATTGTCAGATGAATCATTGACCAGCAGGTTAAACAGAAGTGACAAAACGCCAGAAACAGGTGTGCTTCCAGATGTTGCGGCTGGCCGCAGACCGGGCTCCGTTCAGACCGTGCCCAGTCTGCATCAGAAAAGACGCACCCCTGGAAATCGAAATGGTCGATTCATGTGGGCGTCGAAAAAGAGGACAATGCGAGCCACTTACCTGGATCGGACGTCGATGCAATCGACGCTCATCACTCCTCCATTACTGTCCAGCCGTCCATCGGGAGCTTGCTGAAGTGATATCACGAGTAGGCTTCCCTGCAGGCAGCAGCGAAGCAGCCGAGACAATCAGGACCAAAGACTGGAACCACACCTCGCTTGGTCCAGTGGACCAATGGCCTGTGGCGTTGAAGAATGCCCTCAACCTGATCCTCAACAGCCCCGAATCCATGTATCTGCTGTGGGGGCCCGAGCTGATTTTCTTCCACAACGATGCTTATGCGCCGATTCTCGGACCTCGCAAAGAGTGGGCCATCGGTGCTCTGATGCATGAGTTGTGGGCTGATGTCTGGGATCAGGTGCTTCCATTGGTCGAGGAAGCGTTGAACGGCCAGGCAGGCCGATGGCAGGACATGCCTTTGACCATGGCGCGCTTCGGTGAAATCGAGCAGACCTGGTGGTCGTTCTCCTTCTCGCCATTGATTGATGAACACGGCACCACCGTCGGCATGTTTTGCGCCACCAACGAAACCACCCAGCACGTGCTGGATCAACGAGCGCTTCAGGCCAGCGAAAGCAAACGCCGCGAGCTGATCGAAGAGTTGATCGAACACGAAAAGCAGCAGACCGCCAAGCTGGAACAGCGAACGCTGGAGCTGGACACGTTCTGGAAGATCTCACCCGATCCGCTGGCGATGCTCGACTTCAACGGTATTTTCCTGAGGGTCAACCCGGCCTGGGACGCCCTGCTCGGCCGCACAGAGCGTGAAATGATCGGCACCTCGATCCTGGACTTGCTTCACCCGGACGATGTCGCAAGCACACAAAAGGCTCTGACGCACACCATCAGCCATGTCCTGCCCTTGTTCGAAAACCGTTACAAACATGTCGACGGCACGTATCACTGGTTCGGCTGGACGGCCGCGCCGGGCAACGGCGTCATCTTCGCGCTGGGCAAGCACCTGACCAATGAGAAGCAGCGCATCGAAGCACTGCGCATTACTGAAGAAGCACTGCGTCAGTCACAGAAGATGGAAGCGGTCGGACAGCTCACCGGTGGCCTCGCGCATGACTTCAACAACCTGCTGATGGGCGTCACCGGCAACATGGAGTTGCTTCAATCGAGGGTGAAGCAAGGGCGTTTCGCAGAACTGGACCGTTACATTGGCTCGGCACTGGAAGGCTCAAGGCGTGCGGCCTCGCTGACGCATCGATTGCTGGCCTTTTCGCGACGACAGACGCTCGCCCCCAAGGCAACCGATGTCGACCAGTTGATCGCAGGTATGGATGAACTCATCAGACGTACCGTGGGGCCTGCCATCGACATGCAAGTGCGCCCCACACAGGGGTTGTGGTCGACCATGGTGGACCCGCACCAACTGGAAAACTCACTGCTGAACCTGTGCATCAATGCCAAGGACGCCATGCCGGACGGTGGCCAGTTGCTGATCGAGACCGGCAATCGCTATCTGGACAGCCCGACGGCAGCGAAACATGAGCTGACGGCGGGTCGCTATGTGGAACTGACGGTCAGCGACACGGGCACAGGAATGACCAAGGAAGTGATGGGACGGGCATTCGATCCGTTTTTCACCACCAAACCCATCGGTATGGGTACAGGCCTGGGACTGTCGATGATTTACGGCTTTGCCCGGCAATCCGGCGGAGGTGTCAGCATTTTTTCGGAGACAGGGGAAGGCGCGAAGCTCAGTATTCTCCTGCCGATGTTCGAAGGTCAGGCCGAACCCGTCCTGCATGACTGCGCTATACCGGTGCCTTCGCAGAACGCTGGCGGCGAAACCGTGATGGTTGTCGATGACGAGCCAACGGTACGTCTTTTGATCACCGAAGTGCTTGAGGATCTGGGGTATCTGGTGCTGCAGGCCGACCGAGGCTCTGCTGCGCTGGAAATCCTGCAATCGAAGGCGGCAATTGATCTGCTCGTGACCGATGTCGGCCTGCCCGGCGGCATGAACGGCCGTCAGGTTGCAGACGCGGCCAGAGCGGTGCGCCCCGATCTGAAAATCCTCTTCGTGACCGGTTACGCGGAAAACGCCGCGCTCGCACACGACACGCTGGAGCCCGGCATGTACGTGCTGCCCAAGCCTTTCTCCATCGCAGCACTGACCGGACGGGTGACCGAATTGCTGGACAGCGCGAATGAGCGGTTGTAGCGCTGTCGCTTAGAAGACTCAGGCCCGCGGGAGGCGCCACCACGTCTTCGACGTAGCGCTGTTGCGCAGCAAACTCCGGGCCGTGGGAGGCGGCTTGCCACCTCTCCCTAGCCTCACGATAAAGCCATCTGCCGAGCTGTCAGTCCCGCAGATCAGACTCGTGAATCGGCTGGTCGCGATGTGTCGCGCGCTGGTATTGCGCGGGCCAGGTGGCCAGTCGTCCGCCGAGATCGTCATCGGCATGCAGCGGCCAGTACGGATCACGCAGCAGCTCCCTGGCGAGCAGGATGATGTCGGCCTGACCGGTACGCAGGATGTGCTCTGCCTGTGCAGGATCGGTGATCATGCCGACTGTGCCGGTCGCGATGCCGGATTCCTTGCGCACGCGTTCAGCGAAGCGGGTCTGGTAGCCAGGACCGACCGGGATTTCCGCCTTGGCTGCGGTGCCGCCCGAGGACACGTCGATAAGGTCTGCACCCAGCGCCTTGAGGCGGCGTGCCAGTTCCACGGTCTCGTCAGGATTCCAGCCATCCTCTACCCAGTCGGTCGCCGATACGCGCACGAACAGCGGCAGTTCTTCCGGCCAGATCGCGCGGACCGCCTCGGTCACTTGCAGGGTCAGACGAATACGGTTTTCGAAAGAGCCACCGTATTCATCCGTGCGCTGATTGCTCAGCGGCGACAGGAACTGATGCAACAGGTAACCATGCGCCGCGTGGATTTCGACGACTTTGAAACCTGCCGTCAACGAACGGCGGGCCGCGTCCACGAATGCCTTGATCACTTCCTGAATCTGGATGTCGCTCAATTTCACCGGAGCGGTATGTTGCGGGTCGAAGGCAATCGCCGACGGGCCAACTGGGGTCCAGCCGCCTTCACTCTCGGGAATGCTGCCGTGTTTACCCAACCACGGACGCCAAGTGCTCGCCTTGCGTCCGGCATGTGCCAACTGGACACCTGCAACGGCGCCCTGCGCAGTGATGAAACGCGTGATGCGCTGCAACGGCTCAATCTGCTCGTCGTTCCACAGGCCAAGGTCTTCCGGGGTAATGCGACCATCCGGCGTCACCGCCATGGCTTCAGTGATAACGAGCCCCGCGCCACCGACGGCACGGCTGCCCAGGTGCACCAGATGCCAGTCATTGGCCAGACCATCGACACTTGAATACTGGCACATGGGCGACACAGCAATACGATTACGCAGCGTCAATTGGCGCAGGGTATAGGGCTCAAGCAGCAGGCTCATGGCAACCTCTCATAGTGAAAATTCGGGTGTCCCGGCTCGTGTTCAGCGAGCAGCTTTCAGAATACAGAGCCTAGTCGACAACCCATGAGCCTGAGGGGTTCCTGCTTATTCTCAGCGTGGCGCGATGTGCACCACCATCAGTTGCACGGTTTCGTTGCCACGGAACTCGTTCAGATCAAGCTTGTAAGCCAGCTCGACCCAGCGGATGTTCGGGTTGGGCCAGATGTCGCGATCCACACTGAACGCAATACCGTCCAGCTTGACGCTGCCGCACTCGGTCTTGAGCACCATCTTCAAATGCCGCTCACCGACCACGCGTTGCTCCACCAGCTGGAATACGCCATGAAACAGCGGCTCAGGGAAATGCTGTCCCCAGGGCCCTGCATTACGCAGCGCGCGGGCCAGTTCCAGATGAAACTCTTCGACTGCCAGCGAGCCGTCCGACAGCAAGCGTCCGGTCAGGTCCTGTTCATCAAGCTGACGCCGTACCTCCTGATCGAACGCCTCGGCGAACGCCGGAAAGTGCTCTTCGGGCAAGGACAGCCCCGCTGCCATGGCGTGCCCGCCGAACTTGCTGATCAGGTGCGGATGAGCCGCTGCCACTGCGTCCAGCGCGTCACGAATATGAAACCCCGGCACCGAGCGGGCCGAGCCCTTGAGCACGCCCTCCCCAGCGCTGGCAAACGCAATGGTCGGACGGTGATAACGCTCTTTCATGCGCGAGGCCAGAATGCCGATCACGCCCTGGTGCCAGTCAGACTCGAACAGGCACAAGCCGAACGGCATGGATTCGACCGGCAGGTCCTTGAGCTGGGCCAGTGCTTCACGCTGCATGCCCTGCTCGATGGATTTGCGGTCCTGATTCAGTTCATCCAGTTGCACGGCCATTTCACGCGCCAGCGTCGGGTCGTCACAGAGCAGGCACTCGATGCCCAGACTCATGTCATCCAGACGTCCCGCCGCGTTCAAACGCGGCCCGAGGATAAAACCCAGGTCGGTGGAAGTGATGCGCGACGGCTCGCGACGCGCCACTTCCAGAATCGCGCGCAAGCCAGGTCGTGCGCGACCGGCGCGTATGCGCATCAGACCCTGATGGACCAGAATGCGGTTGTTGGCGTCCAGCGGCACAACGTCCGCCACGCTGCCCAGCGCCACCAGATCCAGCAGTTCGCCCAGATTGGGCTGGGCGCGCTGATTGCGTTCGAACCAGCCGCTGTCACGCAGGCGCGCGCGCAACGCCATCAACACGTAAAAGATCACGCCGACGCCCGCCAGCGATTTGCTGGGGAACGTACAGCCGGGTTGATTGGGATTGACGATGGCATCGGCTGCCGGAAGCTCGTGACCCGGCAAGTGGTGATCGGTGACCAGCACCTGCAAACCGGCTGCCTTGGCCGCTGCCACGCCCTCGACGCTGGAAATGCCATTATCGACGGTGATCAGCAGTTGCGGCTTGCGCTGCAGCGCGACCTCGACGATTTCCGGCGTCAGGCCGTAGCCGTACTCGAAACGGTTCGGTACCAGATAGTCGACATGCTCGGCACCCAGCAGGCGCAGCCCCAGCACACCGACGGTACTGGCCGTTGCACCGTCGGCATCGAAGTCGCCGACGATCAGCATGCGCTGACGTTCATCCAGCGCGGTCACGAGCAAGTCGACGGCGGCATCGATGCCCTTGAGCTGTTGATACGGAATCAGTCGCGCCAGGCTCTTGTCCAGTTCGGCCTCACTCGCCACCCCCCTTGCCGCGTACAGGCGGGTGAGTAACGGAGGCAGATCGCCAAGGAAAGGCAGGGTGTCGGGCAACAGACGAGGTTCGATGCGCATGCGGGTCAGCTGATTCTCTTGATGTGTCGGTACAGGGTAAACAGTGCGGTATCAGCCGCGCTCGCCAGCGAGCCACTGCAGCTGGACTTCGTGCTGGCCACGGTCATCAGTAACGAACACAGTGCCTTCACTGATCATCACATCCCACTTGATGACACGTGGCATGTCTTTGGCCAGCACTTCGAGGACTTCCTGCGGAACGGCAGCGATATTCACGTTCTTCAGGTTTTTGATCGCCGGAATGACCTTGCCTTCCCAGACCCGCAGACTGCCGTAAGCCAGCAGACTGGTGCGCTCGGTACGACGCGAACACCAGGTCAGGCGGTCGGCATCGGGCTGGCCGACTTCGATCCAGTGCAGAACACGGTCATCCAGGCTTTTTTCCCACAGCGCCGGTTCGTCTACATCAGACAGACCGCGACCGAAGGCAAGCTGCTCGTTGTACCAGAAGGCATAGGCCAGCAGGCGCACGGTCATGCGCTCTTCGGTTTCCGAGGGGTGACGTGCGATGGTCTGCTTGACGCTTTCGTAAACACCCCGGTCGAGGTCGGTCAGGTTCAGTTCGAATTTGTAGGTCGTGGACGGCTGGGCCATGAACGGGCTTCTAGAGTCTGGAGGAAAGACGACAAGTCTAACCGATGCAGGGCTCCGCAAACGAATCGGTGCGTGGATCGGCTTGCCGGACAGCGAAAATCAGATAGCCTCATAAACGCAGAACCACCGTGATATGTGACGCCAGCGGCGCGGCGCGACTCAAAAGCCTGTTACTTGACACACTTGGCCTATGACATTTTCGAGGATGAGACAGACGAATGATTCTTCGTGCCTCGTACTGCGTAATGATTCGCCTGATGTTGGCGCTGTTGTGGCTAGCCGTGCCCGCGACGAGCCAGGCGCGGGAAACATTGACCTGGCTGTTGCGCGACCTGCCGCCCTCGACGATCTTTTCGGGGACCATGCAGGGCCAGGGCGCCATCGATCAACTCATGCCCCTGCTGACCGCCGGGATGCCCGAATACGATCACGTGGTGATGCACGTCAATAGGGCCAGAGCCATACAAACGCTCAACGACGGCACGAGCCTGAGCTGCGACCCGACCATGCTATGGACGCCCGAGCGCGCCAGAACCATTGTGTTCTCCATTCCGGTATTCGTTCTGTACAGCAGCGGACTTGTCGTGTTCAAGGACGACATGGCGAAGATCGAGCCCTTTGTCTCGCAAGGCAAAGTCGACCTCGACGCTCTGATGGCCAGTAATACCGTCAAGCTCGGCGCAGTTGCCGAACGCAGTTACGGAGGCGTCATCGACAAGACGCTCCAGGACAGCCATGAACAGACACTGAGCCTGCACTATGGCAGCGACGCGGTCGGGAGCCTGTTGCAAATGGTGCAGGCCGGACGCTTGCAGGGTCTGCTCGGTTTCTGGTTCGAAGCGCGCTATCAGGCGCTGCAACAGGGGATCAGTCCACAAGCGTTGATCTTCCTGCCCATCGTTGAAAATCCCGTGTACCAGTTGGCCTACATCGGTTGCAGCAATACACCCGAGGGCAGGCAGGCAATGCAACTGATCAATCGGGAAATGCGCACCCTGCGCGAAAGCAGCCTGATGGGGCTTTATGCACAATGGCTGGCCCCGGAACAGCGTGGCGATTATCTGCGCGACGTGAAGGCCATCTTCGACAAACACTGATCCGCAGAAAAGACAAACCCCGGGCAGAGTCACACTGCACGGGGTAATCGGATGCTTCGTCAGACGCTGATCAAGGGAGCGGCGGGCGTCCCTTGGTCTTCATTGCCATCAGGCGAATGTCGGAGCACCAACAAAGGCACGGCTCATCGCTGCGTTGCGCATGGCAGCAATGACACAGGGCTCGATCCTGCCTTCGGCAACCATCAAATCCCGATGAAGCCCGTCGACCACATCCGTCAGTTGACGTTTGTCACCCAATTGATCGGCAGTGAACATACGCTCGATCACACGGGCACCGGATGCATCTCTCAACGTCACAAGACGTTCGCCACGTGCGCCGGCCGGGCCGATGCTGGCCTTGTAGGGAGCCAGCGCTTCGCTTAGCAGTAAGCTGATATTTTCCATATGAACCACCACTCAACTGTTTGAATGCAAAGGTGCTAACCAATGACCGTCGGCGACGGCAGAAAGTTCTTTTCTGCGTTGCACTGCCGGCGACGTTCTCTGAATTCGAGCATGCCTGCTGAATGTGACAGGGAAAAAACCGGGGTTCGACAGGCCTCCCTCGACGTCTACCGGGTGGCTGTCGCCTGCTTACAATACAAATTGTTATTCGCTCTGTAGGAATTTTCAGCAAAGATAAGCGCCATCGCCTACAAACCAGCTCTCTCTGGCGCACCTTTGATAAACAACCGACTCAGATGAAATACCATTAGCCCCCCTCTGACGGAGCCGTGCCTTGAGCGCATCCACCGGTCACCCTTTGCGTATCATCCTGGCTGATGACCACCCCATTTTTCTGATCGGACTACGCGTCGTGCTTGAGCAAAACAACGCCGCAGCGGTGGTTGCGCAGGCGAGCAATCCCGACGAACTGCTGGCGGCGCTCAACGAACATGACTGTGATGTGCTGGTCACGGATTTCATGATGCCGGTCGAGCAGCAGAACGACGGTCTGCGGCTCCTGCAACGCATTCGGCGGGACTTTCCGGCGCTGCCTGTGGTGGTGGTGACAACCCTGAGCAACGCCGGACTGTTTCAGGCAATGCTGGATCTCAACGTTCAGGGCCTGTTGAGCAAAGCCAGCGTCGCCGGAGAGCTGCCCGTCGCCATCGAAAGCGTCCGCCGCGGACGGGTCTTTCTGGCCGATTCGGTGCGCAGGGTGCTGCAGGACGCTCAGCAGTTGGGGCCTGATTCACCGCTGGCGCTCGACCAGTTGTCGCCCAGAGAACTGGAAGTACTGCGCCTGCTGTCGGCCGGCCATGCGGTGGGCCGGATCGCGACTCAGCTCAACCGCAGCAAGCAGACCGTCAGCGCTCAGAAAGTAAGCGCCATGCGCAAGCTGGGTGTGGCGAATGACGCAGCGTTGTTCATGTATCTGCAGGAACATGGTCTGTCGTAAGTGCCGCGGCATGTACGTGGGAAACCGCGCTGCGTTCGAACAGCCATCGTGCCAGATCCACCGGGGCCATCGGCCGGGCAATGAAATAGCCCTGAATGGCCGGTGTGCCGAGCGCCAACACGCTGTGAAAATCATCCAGGGTTTCGACGCCCTCCACCACCACGTTCATGGACAAGCGCTGAGCCATGACCATCGCACCGGCAACGACGGCAGCCTTGCGAACATCATCCCCTATGCCTCGAACGAAATCGGTGGGAATCTTCAACTCGCTGAAAGGTAACTGCAGCAGGCGATCAATGTTCGAGGCCCCCATACCGAAGTCGTCGATCGACAATTTACAGCCCTGCATGCAAAGCCTTAACAGCTCTTCCAATTGCCAGTTCTGTGGCTGCTGCGCGTCCTGCTCAAGGATTTCCAGCGTCAGCACACTGGCTGGCAACTCATGACGCGCAAGCGCCTGCATGATCTGTTCAGCGAAATCCATCTGCTGGAGTATCTGCGGTGCAATATTCACCGATACCGGTAGCGCCCGCCCCCGCTCACGGTTCATCTGCGCCGAAAACGCCAGCGCCTGATCCAGCACGCGCCAGGTCAACGGCTCGATCAGTCCTTCGGCCTCGATGACCTCCATGAACTGGCCCGGTGTCAGCAGGCCGTACACCGGGTGCTGCCAGCGCACCAGCGCCTCGGCACCCAGAACATCACCGTCGAGACTGACCTTTGGCTGAAAGTGAGCGACCCATTGCGTGGCGCACGCTGCAGGCTCCATGGCGTCGCCGAACAACTGCAGAGCATTCAGCGCGCAGGGCGCTTGCCGCTTGGGAGCTGATTCTTCGACCTTGAGCGCAGGTGGCTGATAAGCCTTGAACAACTCGCTCAAGGCTGCGGCGGATGCAGGTTTGGACAGGCAACCCAGCACTTCCAGGCCCTGAGCAACGGCAAGACGGGCTACGCCTTCAAGTATCGAGGTGGCCGTACTGCTCAGGATGATCAGGGCATTGGCCATGTTTTCGGCAGCCAGATAACGAATCAGCTCCAGGCCATCCGGACCTTCCATCTGCAAGTCACAGATGGCGATATCGACAGGGCCACGGCTGTTCAGGGATTCACGGGCCGCTTCGACACTTTCAGCGGTTCGCACATCGAAAATCTGATTGGCGTTGAGCATCTGGTGCAACGCCATCAATTGAAAGGGGTGGTCTTCGAGAACCAGAACCTTGAGTGAACACACAATCATGCCTATCGGGGAAAAAGCCATCAGGCCCAGAGAGGCCGTACTCTAGAGGCTCGAGAAAGCGATCCCCATAGGACAAGTCTTAAAACGCTACACCCGGTCCCGGTGCGCAGTGTGTTCATCCAGGCTGAGGCGATATTTCGGGCAGCTCCACCAGATGCACTTCGATGTCCATGCGCAGACTGCCGATGGCCATCTCCAGTGCCGGCCAGCGTTCAAGCGTATCGGTGTCGGCCTCGCGCCGGGTGGCGTCATCCAGCGCCATGCATGCCCTGGCCAACGGCATGGCATCGATCAGGCTGGCGGCGCCCTTGAGGCGGTGCAGCGATGCTCCAAGTGTCGGCCAGTCCCGCGAATGCACGGCGGCTTCCAGCGCCGAGTGTTCATGCAGAAGGTTTTTCCAGAGTTCGGCCAGCAGACGCTGCATCTGTTGTTGATTGGCCTGGGTCATGCGCTGCAAGGTCTGAAGATCGAAGGTCGGCTCTCGGACCAGCTCTGCCAGTTCATGGGCCAGACGCTCCAGCGACAGGGGCTTTATCAGCAGGCCGTCCATGCCCGACGCTTCACAGCGCAGGTTTTCATCGCTCAGTGCATTGGCCGTGCAACCGATGACGGGGCATCGCTGGCGCCTCTCCTGCGCCTCGATACGCCTGATGGCTTCTGTCAGGGCATAGCCACTGATGCCTGGCATGTTGCAATCGGTGATAACGGCATCGAATTCGCCTTCACGCCAAACGTTCAGCGCAGTTTCGCCGCCGTCGACAGGCACCACCTGATGGCCGAGAAACTCGAGCTGACGGGTCAGCACCATACGATTGGCGGACAGATCATCGACCACCAGCAAATGCAGACTGCGCTGGTCTGCAGGCGTCGCGACGGATTCTCCATCCGGTGCGACGGCGTGCTGAACTCTGGCGAACGAGACGTCGATGGCAATCCGCGTCCCGTTACCCGGTTCACTGTGCAGGCTGATATCACCGCCCATCAGTTCCACCAGTTGGCGGGAGATACTCAGCCCGAGCCCGGTACCGCCGAAACGGGCGGCCGTGTCGTCGCTGGCCTGAATGAAAGGCTGAAATACCTGTTGCTGACGCTCCGGCTCGATACCAGGGCCGCTGTCCTCCACACCGATACGGATACGCGACTCCGTGGCGCCGTCAGCGGGCTGTGCCTCAAGTGTCTGTACAGTAATCACCACGGCGCCCTGGCCGGTGAACTTCAACGCATTACCCACCAGATTGTGCAGGACCTGACGCAGCCTCAACGGGTCCAGCCAGTAATCGCCTTTCACTCGCTCGTCGAGTTCAAGACGAAGCGCCAGCCCTTTCGCCTCGGCCTGAGCGGCGAACAGATGAACAACGCCCTCGAAGAAAGTCTGCAAGGAGGTGACTTCAAGGGACAACTTCATGCCCCCGGCTTCGATGCGGGCCAGATCCAGACTGTCGCCCACCAGCGCCACAAGCTCCTGAGCCGAGCGATGCGCCACCCGAATGGCCTGGGAAGGCTGATGCCCGAGACGCAGCGCCTGCGCGCACTCAAGCTCCAGCAGACCTATGATTGCGCCCATCGGGGTGCGAATTTCATGACTCATGGTAGCCAGAAATGCGCTTTTGGCCGCGTTCGCCTGATCCGCCTGGCGCAGCGCTTCTTCCAGCTGCTGCTCCAGCCGCTTGCGCTCGGTTATATCGATCCAGCCACCCAGCAACCCCTGTAACTGGCCGTCCGCGCCGAAGAAAGGCACCGTCCATTGCCAGGCATCCACACGCTTGCCGTAAAGCTCCATGGTGCGATCGGCAAAAATCGGCTGATGATCCTCCAGCAGTTTCACGTAATCGGCGTGCATCTGCTCGGCCACCGAGCGAGGTATCAGATCGACATCGGTCAGTCGTCGGCCATTCAGTTGCTCGAAACTGACGCCGAAGCTTTCTTCGTAACTCCGGTTACAGGAAATCAGCCGACCCTTGAGGTCGCGCACATAGATCGGGTTGGGAATGCCATCGAGCAATGCGCGCTTAAAGGCCAACTGGTCACTCAATTGCCTTTCCACCCGCAGACGCTGACGAATCTGCGCCTTCAGCCTGCTGCTCCAAAGCAGCGATACCAGACCGGTCAACAGCGCCAGGATCACCGCCCATATGACCCATTGCGGTATGCGGTTCCAGAGCGAAGGCTGGGGTAAGGTCGAGCCCAGCCACTTCACTCTGATGGAGCGCAGTTCGGCGACTGGGAACTCTTCCAGCGCCTTGTTGAGAATGCCCAGCAACTCGGGTTGCGACTTGACCACTGAAAACCGGTCCGGCGACCATTTTCCGTCAACGCTGCGGGCGACCTTCAGCTCGCCGGACGGAAACAGATAGGCGCCTGCCTCGTTCTGAATGGTTGCATCGGCAACACCGCTTTCCACCATCGACCGCGCCTGATCATAGGTGTTGGCAAGCTTTAGCTGAATCTGTGGATACTCGCGCCGTATCTGGTCTTCAAGGGCATGCCGGGCGGGCAAGGCAAGTACCCGCCCTTCCAGGCTTGCCAGCGAGACATTGGAAGAACTGTCGGAGCGCACGACGAAAACCCAGCTGTTGCCGCCGAAGGAATAGGTGAAATCCAGAAACCGCCGACGCTCCGGGTTTTCCGCAAGCGTGGTGTTCATGTCGGCCATGCCGGTGCGCAAGGCGTCTATGCTCTGCTGCGTGGAAGGCACTTCGCGGTGAATGAACTGCAGACCGGTCATGCGTGATATGCGCGCCAGTACATCGATATTGAGCCCCACCCACTGTCCATTCCGGTCCTTGTAGATATAGGGCGGGTGTTGGGTGGTGGATACCGTGACGCTGGGATGCTTGACGATCCAGCGCCGCTCTGCACCCGTCAGACTGATGCGTTGCCCTGCCAGATCTGCGCCCAGCCCCACCGTCCAGCGTCCGGTGACTTCGCGACAGACAGCGGGATCGATGCTGGCCAGCGCACGGTCGATCAGGCCCAACAATCGTTGTTCCTGTGCACGCACCGCGAATGCGAACCCCACCGGTGGCAGCACGCTTTCAAACTTGATTTGCAAGCCCAGATAGGGCCGTAGCGCGATGTACGAGCGAACGATGACCTCATTACCGATGAAGACGTCTGCCTCGCCCTGGCTCAAGGCCTCGAGCGCACTGTAGAGGTTGGGAGCGATGATGATCTCGCTCTGTGGATAGGCGCGGTGCACGACATCCGAATCTGCATAGCCGTCGAGCAAAACCACTTTCTTGCCCGCAAGACTGAGCGAAGGACTAAGGTCGTTGCCCCGCCCGACCACGATTGAGCGATCCGGCATGTATTCGGTGGAAAACGCCAGCCCCTTCACACCCCGTTCGAACCCATTGGCGCTGGTCAGTATGTCGATGCTGCCATTGCGCAGTGCGTCGATGGCTTCCTCGCGCTGGGCGAATCCGGTGACTTGCATGGATATGTTGAGCTGATCGCCGACCAGCCCCAGGTAGTCGGCACTGATGCCCTGATAGCGATTGCGGTCACTGGTGATATCGATGGGTTCGTAGTCGGCAATGGCGATACCGACGCGAAGCACCTTGCGCTGATCCAGCCACTGCCGGTCAGAGACTTCCAGCGGCAGGTCGGGAGAAGCCAGAAAGGGGGCTGTCAGGGTAAACGGCAGACTCTGTGCAGCGACCGCCGCCCGAGCAAAAACAAGAATCAGCAGAAAAGCCATCGCGTGCCAGATGCGATCAACCGTTACCTTGCCTGTCCCCCTGACAACACCTTGCATACTTGCTTGCTTCACAACGACCGACTCATCTGTATGAACTGAAAACCCCCGGAAGTTTGGCACGTAGAAACGAGAAGGCCCGCTGGTGGGCGGGCCTAAAGTTGTTACACAACGATTCCGTCAGAGCGGTTTTCCGCGGTTGCCATGCTGGCTGACGAAAGCCTGTATGGCTTTCAGGTCATTGGGCAGAACCGTGCAGCGTTCGTCACGCTCGAAAAGATCAGACATATGTGCAGGTAGCTCAAGTGCTTTTCCTACGCCCGCCTTCTCGACTGCCTCGGGGAACTTGACCGGATGCGCCGTGCCCAGGATCACCATCGGCGTGTCCAGGCTGCGGCGGCATTCGCGTGCCGCCCTGACACCGATTGCAGTATGCGGGTCCAGCAGTTCACCGGTCTTTGCAAACACATCGGCGATGGTTTCGCAGGTCTCTTCGTCACTGACCGCCAGAGAATCGAACAGCTTGCGGGTCTCGGTCCAGCGCTCTTCTTCGACGCTGAAACCGCCACCCTGCCTGAAGTTGCTCATCAGCTCGGCAATGGCCAGGCCGTTGCGACCGTGCATGTCGAAGAGCAGGCGTTCGAAGTTGGACGACACCATGATGTCCATCGACGGCGACAGCGTGGCGTGCAGGGTTTCCTTGACGTACTGGTTGCCGCTCATGAAGCGGTGCAGGATGTCGTTGCGGTTGGTGGCCACGATCAGTTGATTGATCGGCAGGCCCATGTTGCGGGCCAGGTAACCGGCGAAGATGTCGCCGAAGTTGCCGGTCGGTACCGAGAACGACACCGAGCGCGCAGGGCCGCCCAATTGCAGCGAGGCGTGGAAGTAGTAGACGATCTGGGCCATGATCCGCGCCCAGTTGATCGAGTTGACCGCGACCAGACGAGTACCTTTCAGGAAGCTCTGATCGGCGAAGCTGGCCTTGACCATCTCCTGGCAGTCGTCAAAGTTGCCTTCCACGGCGATGTTGTGGATGTTGTCACCGAAGATGGTGGTCATCTGGCGACGCTGAACATCCGACACGCGATTGTTCGGGTGCAGGATGAAGATATCGACGTTGTCACAGCGACGGCAGCCTTCAATGGCAGCCGAGCCGGTATCACCGGACGTGGCCCCCATGATGACGACGCGCTCGCCACGCTTGGCCAGCACGTAATCCAGCAGACGACCGAGCAGTTGCAGGGCGAAATCCTTGAACGCCAGCGTCGGGCCGTGGAACAGCTCCAGAACCCATTCGTTACCGTTCAACTGACGCAACGGTGCAATGGCGCTGTGGGAGAACACGCCGTAGGTTTCTTCGAGAATCTGCTTGAAGTCCGCGTCCGGAATGCTGCCGGTCACGAACGGACGCATCACCCGGAAAGCCAGTTCGTGGTAAGGCAGACCTGCCCAGGAAGCGATCTCTTCCTGGGTGAAGCGCGGCAGGTTTTCCGGCACATACAGGCCGCCATCGGTGGCCAGTCCGGCCAGCAGCACATCTTCGAAATTCAGCGCAGGCGCTTGGCCGCGAGTACTGATATAGCGCATGGGATCAAACCTTTGGTCTGAGCGTCGAGCCCGCAGGCTCGCCGCCTTGATTAATTCAGATGTTCAACACGGATGCGAACCACCGGGCCGACTACGTCCTGAAGGGCTTCCAGCGCTTCAATGGCGTCGTTGATACGCTGCTCGATCACTCGATGCGTCAGCAAAATCATCGGTACCAGACCGTCATGCTCTTCGACTTCCTTCTGCATGATCGACTCTATATTGATGCCGCGCTCGGACAGGATGCTCGCCACCTGAGCCAAGACGCCCGGATGATCCTTGGCCTGGATACGCAGGTAATAGGCGCTTTCACAGGCTTCGATCGGCAGGATCGGATGAGCCGACAGCGAATCGGGCTGGAAGGCCAGATGCGGTACGCGGTTCTCTGGATCGGAGGTCATGGCGCGCACGACATCCACCAGGTCGGCGATGACCGAGGAAGCGGTCGGCTCCATGCCTGCACCGGCACCGTAGAACAGCGTCGAACCGGATGCGTCACCGTTGACCATTACAGCATTCATCACACCGTTGACGTTGGCGATCAGACGGTCGGCGGGGATCAGGGTCGGATGCACGCGCAACTCGATGCCTTGCGCAGTGCTGCGCGCCACCCCCAGATGCTTGATGCGATAGCCCAGCGCTTCGGCGTAATTCACGTCAGCAGTGGTCAGCTTGGTGATGCCTTCGGTGTAAGCCTTGTCGAACTGCAACGGAATACCGAATGCAATGGATGCCAGGATGGTCAGCTTGTGAGCGGCGTCGATGCCCTCGACGTCGAACGTAGGGTCCGCTTCGGCATAGCCCAGCGCCTGCGCTTCAGCCAGCACGTCCGGGAAGGTGCGGCCCTTCTCGCGCATTTCGGTCAGGATGAAGTTGCCGGTACCGTTAATGATGCCGGCCACCCAGTTGATACGGTTTGCCGAGAGGCCTTCACGAATTGCCTTGATGACCGGGATGCCACCAGCGACCGCCGCTTCGAACGCAACGATGACGCCCTTCTCGCGAGCCTTGGCGAAGATTTCGTTGCCATGAACGGCAATCAGCGCCTTGTTGGCGGTGACCACGTGCTTGCCGTTTTCGATGGCCTTGAGCACCAGCTCGCGGGCGACCGTGTAGCCACCGATCAGCTCGATGATGATGTCGATTTCAGGGTTGCTGGCCACTGCGAACACATCGCTGGTGGTAGGCGTACCGGTAATCTGGCAGTTGGGGTTTGGCGTACGAACCGCAATTTGCGCAACTTCGATTCCACGCCCGGCGCGGCGGGCAATCTCCTCGGCGTTACGTTTGAGTACGTTGAAAGTACCGCCACCGACAGTACCCAGCCCACATATGCCTACTTTGACCGGTTTCACTGATGAACTCCCCGAAAAACAGCCGATCCTGAATCGGCTGTGAAAAACAGTCGCGTATCGCCACGCGACTACAATTTAGCGAGACGGCGGCAAGGCCGTTGTGTCACGACGCAGCGCCAGAACTGCGACAGGTATTACTTGGCACCCAGCGCCAGCTTGGCGACCTGGGCTGCAGGCTGATAGCCAGGGATGACCTGACCATCGGCCAGAACGATCGCCGGCGTGCCATTCACACCAATGGACTGGCCCAGTTCGTACTGTTTGGTGACCGGGTTGTCGCACTTGGCAGCCTTGATGTCCTTGCCGTCGACCATACGGTCCATGGCGCCCTTGCGGTCCTTGGAGCACCAGACGGCCTGCAACTGCTCGTCACCCGGAGAACCCAGCCCCTGACGCGGGAATGCGAGGTAGCGCACTTCGACGCCCATCTTGTTCAGCTCGCCGACTTCTTCATGAAGCTTGTGGCAATAAGGGCACGTGGTGTCGGTGAACACGGTGATGTGCGATTTGGTTTCACCCACGGCCGGGTAAACCACCATCTCGGCCGCCGGAATGGCATTGATGGTCTTGGAAATGGCCAGACGCTCGGTCTTCTCGGTCAGGTTGACCGGCTTGCCGTTCTGGACCTGAAACAGGTAACCCTGAACCACGAATTGCCCGTCGGCGCTGGCATACAGCACGCGGCCACCCTTGAGCTTGACCTCGTAAAGACCATTGAGCGGACTCGGTGCGATGCTTTCCACCGGAAGTTCCAGTTTGAGCGTATCGAGGGTCTTGCGAATGGCCTGCTCAGGAGCAGCATCGGCCAGGACAAACGTGCTGAACGTACCAGCCAGTGCAACAACGGCAGCAGCAAAAATCTGGGGCAAGCGCATGAAAACTCCTATCGACGGCGGACAGGACGACCACTGCGCAAACGTAGCAGGTCGGCCTGGTTCTGCGAAACCGGCAAAGCCTATCACATAAGGCCCGCGAGGCCGACTGGCTGTCATCAAAGCAGACAGTTTCCATGGCGACCTACCGATTTTTCCGGTCAAAGGATTGGAGAGCTTACCCTCGAAGAACACCTATCGTGGTTATGTTTACTCAGTAGACAGAGCCATCCGCTTTGTAACGTTCAAGTATTTTCAACTTCAGTACCGCGTCCTTACCATCACAATCCGTCATCCAGGCAAACCGCTCATCAGGCAAAGAACCTTTGGACGGAAACTCTTCCCGCTTGTAGGTTTGCATATTTTTATTGCTTCTCCACGACTTTAAATAAACACGCTGAATCTCTTTGCGTTCAATCGAAAAATCGCTCTTGTCTGCCATGACTATCGTGGCTAAATAAGCCAGCCCTCCATTCCTTGTTCTATGAACCCAACCACCCTCATTCACCGCCAGGTAAACGGGTCCGGCTTTCAAATCAGCCAAAGGTGAAGCATCCGTTTCGTTATAGTTAAGCAACTCGGGATCCCGATCCTCCCAAAGTGCTTTCTCATAAGCACTCTCTTCACTCACAGTTGGTACCTGAACACCACCGCCTGCGCTCGCAGAGCTTCCCGAACTTTCTTCGTTTTTACGAAATTCGTAATAGTCTCGATCAGACTCATCATGCTCAGGGACTGCCAGCCTACAAGACAAAATATAGGCGCCCTCACTATTAGGCTGAAAATGAACCTCAAGTGAATTGTCAAGCATCGAATTGGCACAAAGGTAATCGTGTGATTCAAGGCGGCGATTCTCTCCCTCTTGAACAATCTTGAAAAATCCTAATTGGGTTCCATCGACAAGCCCAAGACGAGCTAAAAACGAGCCTTCATAGTTTTGACTGGACATGACAATCTTCCTTGATAGCGGGCATCATCGCCCTGATCTTCAGAATAGTTGCCAAACAGTTGGATACCCCTTATGTCCAAAGATCGATTGAACATAACGAACTAGCCCTACAGCACACTAAATGCGGGCCAGACTTGGTTGCACGCCGACTACCCTCGCGGATGATGCCTTGCATGCAAATCCTGAAGCCTGGCACGTGCCACATGCGTATAGATTTGCGTCGTGGACAGGTCGCTGTGACCTAACAACATTTGCACAACGCGAAGATCGGCACCGTGGTTGAGCAGGTGCGTGGCAAACGCATGGCGCAGCGTATGCGGCGACAGGGATTTATCGATGCCCGCGACCATGGCCTGATGCTTGATCCGATGCCAGAAAGTCTGGCGGGTCATCTGTTCGCCACGCTGGCTGGGGAACAGCACATCACTGGGACGACCGTTCAACAGTTCGTCGCGGGCACCGCGCATGTACCGTTCGACCCAGACGATGGCTTCCTCACCCATCGGAACCAGACGCTCCTTGCTGCCCTTGCCCATCACCCGCAGCACGCCCTGACGCAGATTGACCTGCTCCAGCGTCAGACTGATCAGCTCGGTCACCCGCAGACCACAGGCATAAAGCACCTCCAGCATTGCCCGGTCCCGCTCGCCAATGGGCTCACTCAGGTCGGGCGCCGCCAGAAGCGCTTCGACGTCAGCTTCGGACAGCGACTTGGGCAGCGGCTTGCCCAGTTGCGGCATGTCGACCTGCAGGGTGGGATCGACAGCGATCAGCTTTTCGCGCAGCAGGTAACGATAGAAACCCCGGGCGCCAGACAGAAACCGCGCGGTCGAGCGCGGCTTGTAGGCTTGATCCACCCGCCAGGCCAGATGATCGAGAATGGCCTCGCGCCCGGCAGTGGCCAGATCCACGTTGCGTTCCTGCAGCCAGCCGTGAAACAGGGCCAGATCGCTGCGATAGGCGTCTCGGGTGTTGTCGGACAGGCCTTTCTCCAGCCAGAGGGCGTCGAGAAACTGGTCAATCAGCGGGTGGTCGATGGCAGGCATGGGTACTCGGGCTTATGCAGCAGGACGAAGATGCATCATTAAACACCAGACAATAAAAAAGCAGCCCGAAGGCTGCTTTTTTCATGCATCGAAAAACTGTATCAGGACAGTTTTTCCTTGATGCGAGCTGCTTTACCGGACAGGTCACGCAGGTAGTACAGTTTGGCCTTGCGAACGTCACCGCGACGTTTCACAGCCATGCTGTCGATTTGCGGGCTGTAGGTCTGGAAAGTACGCTCAACGCCAACACCGTTGGAGATTTTACGAACAGTGAAAGCACTGTTCACGCCACGGTTACGCTTGGCAATTACAACGCCTTCAAAGGCCTGCAGACGAGCGCGGTCGCCTTCCTTCACTTTCACCTGAACGACAACGGTGTCGCCCGGGGCAAAGGTAGGGATCTCTTTGGTCATCTGCTCTGCTTCGAGGGCAAGAATGATTTTGTTAGTCATGCTGGTGCTCCTAAGGTAATCCGTCTGGATCGACCATCGATACGTTAACTATCGTCCCGCTCGCGGATGTATTCCGCCAGCAGCTTCTTCTCTTCTCCAGAAAGCGAGCGGCTTTCCAGAAGATCAGCGCGTCGTTCATAGGTCCGCCCAAGGGACTGCTGTAAACGCCAACGCCGGATGTGCGCGTGATTGCCACTTAGCAACACGTCGGGAACACGCTGATCCGCATACACCTCAGGTCGGGTGTAATGCGGGCAATCCAGCAGACCGTCCGTGAAGGAATCTTCCTCCGCGGAGTCCACATGCCCTAAAGCTCCAGGCAGCAGCCGCGTAACCGCGTCAATCAGGACCATCGCCGGCAGCTCGCCACCGGAAAGAACATAGTCACCGATCGACCACTCTTCATCGACATGAGCCTCAATAAAGCGCTCGTCAATGCCTTCATAACGACCGGCGATGAGGATAATCGCGTCCTCCTGCGCCAGTTCGCGTACCGCAGACTGATCCAGCTTGCGGCCTTGTGGCGACAGGTAGATCACCTTCGCCGCATCCCCCGCCGCTTGCCTGGCCTGAACCAGAGCATCTTCAAGGGGCTTGATCTTCATCACCATGCCCGGACCACCGCCAAATGGGCGATCATCCACAGTGTGATGGCGATCAGTGGTGTAATCCCGCGGATTCCAACAGGTAAGCTGCAACAGCCCCTGTTTCACCGCACGGCCGGTAATGCCGTATTCGCTGATGGCGGAAAACATCTCGGGAAACAGACTGATGACTTCTATGCGTAGGCTAGCCATGGCACTCAGAAGTCCGCATCCCAATCCACCTTCATCTCGCCAGCACCCAGGTCGACTGCCAACACGCATTGCTCCGTATAGGGCAACAGGCGTTCACGATCATCCAGGCTGCCCGCGCAGGGCTTTACAACCATTACATCGTTCGAACCGGTTTCGAGCAGGTGATCGATTTTCCCGAGCAGTTGCCCGAGTTGGTCAATGACCTTGAGGCCTTCAAGCTGGTACCAGTAGTACTCGCCATCGTCCAGATCAGGGAACAGGTTACGCGGCACGCAGATTTCGTAACCGGAGAGAAGACGGGCTTCTTCACGATCATCGAGACCTTTGAGCTTTGCGACCAGAAACTTGCTCTGCAAGCGTCCGCTGACCAGCTCAACCTGCTTCTCAACGCTGCCTTCGCGCCGAAGCGTCCAGGTTTTGTAGTCCAACAGGTTTCCAATCGGATCAGTAAAGGAAAAAACCTTCACTTCGCCGCGAACGCCATGAACTGAGTAAATCTTGCCAATGACGATCAGATCGTCGGCAGGTGCAGGCGTCGCGTTCATAAGACTCAGGCCGCGGCCTTTGCCTTGTTGTGCTCTTTGAGCAGCTGTGCAACGCGCTCGGAAGTTTGTGCACCCACGCTCAACCAGTAGTTGACGCGTTCTTCGTTAACGGACAAACGGATTTCCTGACCACGGGCAACCGGGTTGAAGAAACCAACCTGTTCCTTGTGGGAACCGTCACGAGCGTTGCGGCTGTCGGTTACGGTCAAGTGGTAAAACGGGCGCTTTTTGGAGCCGCCAAGGGCAAGACGGATGGTTAGCATTGAACATCGTTCCTGTAGTCGGTGCTGCAAATCTAAGATGCACAGCGGGCATAGGTGCCCGAAAGGCCGCATATTCTAAGGAATATCCCGACTTTTGCAAATGTCTTTTTCCGGCGCCTATTGGCGTGCCGTCCAGATTTGCTGGAGCGCTGTCGGTATGACAGCACGTAGAAGCCCGCACAACGCGGGCTGAGCGGGGGTCGCCCCCCATGCGGGACGCGCGCAAGACACTACGCGCGCGCCACAATCACATCTTTGGCATGCCGCCGCCGGGGAACATTCCACCCATGCCGCGCATCATTTTCGCCATTCCGCCCTTGGCGGAGAACTTCTTCATCATCTTCTGCATCTGCTTATGCTGCTTGATCAGACGCCCGATGTCCTGAACCTGGGTACCCGAACCCATCGAAATGCGGCGCTTGCGCGAACCGCTGATCAGATCGGGATCACGGCGCTCGGCCGGCGTCATCGAGTTGATGATGGCTTCCATCTGCTTGAACTGCTTCTCGGCTGCACCCTGCGCGTTGCCCATCTGTGACAGGTTGACGCCGCCGATGCTCGGCAGTTTGTCCATCAGGCCGCCAAGGCCGCCCATGTTCTTCATCTGTTGCAGTTGATCGCGGAAGTCTTCGAGGTCGAAACCCTTGCCCTTCTTCAGCTTCTTGGCCAGTTTGTCGGCCTTGTCCTTGTCGAGGGTCTGTTCGGCCTGCTCGATCAGGCTGAGCACGTCGCCCATGCCGAGGATTCGCGAAGCGATACGGTCCGGGTGGAACGGCTCGAGCGCGTCGCTCTTCTCGCCCATACCGATGAACTTGATCGGCTTGCCGGTGATGGCCCGTACCGACAACGCGGCACCGCCACGAGCATCACCGTCGACCTTGGTCAGGATCACGCCGGTCAGCGGCAGCGCATCGCCGAATGCCTTGGCGGTGTTGGCAGCATCCTGGCCGGTCATGGCGTCAACGACGAACAGCGTCTCGGCCGGCTTGACCGCCGCGTGCAGCGACTGGATCTCGCCCATCATCTCGGCGTCGATGTGCAGACGGCCGGCGGTGTCGACGATCACCACATCAATGAATTTGAGCTTGGCTTCCTTAATAGCAGCCTGGGCGATGTCCACCGGCTTCTGGCTGATGTCGGACGCAAAGAACGTCACGCCGATATCGTTGGCCAGGGTTTCAAGCTGCTTGATGGCGGCGGGACGGTAAACGTCGACCGAAACCACCATCACGGTTTTCTTCTTGCGCTCTTTAAGGAAGCGCGCCAGCTTGCCGGCAGTCGTGGTTTTACCCGCACCCTGCAGACCGGCCATCAGCACGACGGCTGGCGGCGTGACGTTGAGCACCAGGTCTTCGTTGGCGGCGCCCATCAGGCTTTCAAGTTCGGCCTGGACGATCTTCACGAACGCCTGGCCCGGCGTCAGGCTGCGCGACACTTCGGTGCCGACCGCACGTTCCTTGACGTTGTTGACGAAGTCCTTCACCACCGGCAGCGCGACGTCGGCTTCGAGCAAGGCCATGCGCACTTCGCGCAGCGTGTCCTTGATATTGTCCTCGTTCAGCTTGGCCTTGCCAGTTACGTGGCGAAGCGTCTGCGAGAGGCGGTCTGTCAGATTTTCAAACATGGGCGATCCTTTCAGGCTCTCGTCGAACCCCGGTTGATGCGGCCCGGCCCGTGATGCAGAAATGGCGCTCGGCGAGCCTGCGGCTTGAGCAGGTGGCGGATTATAGCGAAGACTCCGCTGCACGGACACCACGCAGACTGCTTCTGTGGTCTTTCGTGATTTGCCGGTTCTATGCCAAACTCAGCGTCTTTTCAGGCCCGTCCATCAGGATCTATGTCCCCTTTGCCACCCAGCCTGCTCCCCAGCCTCGCCGCCGCCAGTCTTTACGCCGCTGCGACCGTCTATCAGGGTCTTCGTCTGAGCCAGAGCATCAGGCCTGACAAGCGGCTGCTGTACCTGCTCGGCACGCTTGCCGTGATCGCCCATGCCATCGGCCTGTTCTCGCAACTGGCACGCCCGGTCGGCCTTGGTCTGGACTTCTTCAACTCGGCCAGCCTGATTGCTGCGTCGGTGATTGTCGTGACCCTGATCGCCACCACCCGCATCCCGGTGGAAAACCTGCTTGTCCTGCTGTTCCCTCTCGGCATGATCACCGCCCTGCTCGCGCAGTTTGCGCCGAGTGGCACGGTGCAGCCGATCGACGAAGAGCCCGGCATTCTCAGCCATATTCTGCTGTCGCTGCTGGCCTATGGCATGTTTACCATCGCGGCATTCCAGTCCCTGCTGTTGCTGGTGCAGGATTACCAGCTCAAGCACAAGCATCCGCTGGGCCTGATCAAGAATTTCCCGCCCTTGCAGACGATGGAAAGCCTGTTGTTCGGGTTCCTGTGGGCAGGCTGGATACTGTTGTCGCTGTCGCTGATTTCCGGCTGGGTGTTCGTCGAAAACCTGTTCGCTCAGCATCTGGCGCACAAGACGCTGCTGGCCTGTCTGGCCTGGATCGTGTTCAGCGTGCTGCTGTGGGGCCGTAACCGCCTCGGCTGGCGTGGACACAAGGCCATCCGCTGGACGCTGGGTGGCTTCTGCCTGCTGATGCTGGCCTATTTCGGCAGCAAGCTGGTACGCGAATTCATTCTGCATATCTGACGGGCGACGATCATGGATAACCTGCCCATCGCCCCGCTACTTGGCGTTCTGGCGCTATTGATACTCTGGTCCGGCCTGTTCACGGCGGTGGAGAACGCCCACCAGCAACTCAAGATCATGCGCGCAGGCAGCCGTCCCGGTGACTCGACGCTGCCCGAACTGGCCTTCAACCTCAACAGCCTGATTCTCTGCAACACGCTGATCAGAGTGCTGATCACCGTGATTGCGACCTTGATTGCAGCCGATTACTGGTTCTACAACGGTCCGACCGTCGCCTGGCTGGGAACCGCTGGCGTGCTGCTGGTGTTTGGCGAGTACATGCCGCGTCGTCTGGCCAGTCGCTATCCCGTCTCGACACTGCACCTGGGCAACGGCCTGCTGCGCCTGCCGATGATGATCGTCCGACCGGTGACCTGGGTGTTCAATACCCTTGCGAAAACCCTGCTGCGTCCGGTTCTCAAGGGCAACGTGCAGGACCCTGGCCGGGAGTTCGACGAAGAAGCACAGCAAACCCCTCATCACGACGGCGTTCAGGAACATTACCCACGCGCCAACGTGCTGTCCGGCATTCATGCGCTGAACAGCATCACCGTGAATGACATTCTGATTCCGCGCAGCGAAGTGGACGGCGTCAACCTTGACGACTCCATCGAGCTGATCATCGAGCGCCTGATCATTTCCCGTCACACGCGCCTGCCGGTGTTTCACAACGACATCAATCAGGTGCAAGGCATCATCAACACCCGCGACATCAGCCACTTGCTGCCCAAGGGAACGCTGACCAAGGAACAGCTGCTGTCGGTCTGCTATGAACCGTACTTCGTTCCGGAAAGCACGCCGCTGCAACTGCAACTGCTCAACTTCCACAAGCAGCAGCGCCGCCTTGGTGTAGTGGTCGATGAGTATGGCGAAGTGCTGGGCATCGTCACGCTCGAGGACATTCTCGAGGAAATCGTCGGCGAATTCGAAAGCGAGCAGACGCTCGACAATCCGCACATCAAACGCCAAGAAGACGGCCGCCTGGAAGTGGAAGGCGCCGCCTCCATCCGTGATTTGAACAAGAGTCTGGGCTGGCACTTGCCGTCTGACGGCCCGAAAACCCTGAACGGACTGGTCACCGAGGCACTGGAGACCATTCCCGAAGCGCCGGTCTGCCTGAAGATTGGTCCATACCGACTGGAAATTCTGGAAACCGAAGACAACCGCGTCACGCGCGTCGCCATGTGGCAGAACGCGCCGAGCCTGGTGTTCAAGTAAGGAACGATTCAGCGCTGTGTAAGCACTTGTTTCAGATTCAGTCCGCTTCCTATAATCGAGACGCTTATCCAGCCCGGCCGTCGTTGTGCTACCCGCACGCCAGACGATAGGCCTGTAGCCTGAACGCTTCAATTTCTCTGGCTCGCGCACTTACCCATGAGCGCGGCCATTGCCCTCTCGCCCAACCGGGCTACGCTGCTCAGCGCTGCGCCATAATGACGTAACAACCACAATAACGAAGACTTGTCGTCGCGCACGCCCTGCCGACCGGCAAGATCACCGTCAGGGATAAACGCATGACCAGCACCTCAACCGCTCACGAAGACACCGCAGCTGCGCCGCCCGCCAACTCTGCGACCCGCGTCGCCACGGCCAGCTTCATCGGCACTGCCATCGAGTTCTATGATTTCTACGTTTACGCCACTGCCGCCGCGCTGGTGATCGGCCCAGTGTTCTTCCCTCAGACGTCCGGCACCGCACAGATGCTGTCGTCGTTTCTGACCTTCGGTATCGCCTTCCTCGCGCGCCCGCTGGGCTCAGCACTGTTCGGCCACTTTGGTGATCGCATCGGCCGCAAGTCAACGCTGGTAGCTTCGCTACTGCTGATGGGCATCTGCACCACACTCATTGGCGTATTGCCGGGCTACGCAACCATCGGGGCCTGGGCGCCGATCCTGCTATGCGTGCTGCGTTTCGGCCAGGGGCTTGGACTGGGTGGCGAATGGGGCGGCGCTGCGCTTCTGGCGACGGAAAACGCGCCCAAGGGCAAGCGCGCCTGGTTCGGCATGTTTCCGCAGCTAGGTCCTTCAATAGGCTTTCTTGCCGCCAATGGTCTGTTCCTGACTCTGGCGATGACCCTGAGCGACGAGCAGTTCCGTGCCTGGGGCTGGCGAATTCCGTTCCTGCTCAGCGCCTTGCTGGTCATGGTCGGGCTGTATGTACGCCTGAAACTGGAAGAGACCCCGGTTTTCGCCAAGGCCATGGCTCGTCATGAGCGGGTCAGAATGCCCATCGTGGAAACCTTCCGCGATCACTGGAAGCCGATGCTGCTGGGCGCCGCTTCGATGGTGGTGTGCTATGCGCTGTTCTATATCTCGACGGTGTTTTCCCTGAGCTACGGCGTCTCGACACTGGGCTATACGCGGGAAACCTTCCTGGGGCTGCTGTGCTTCGCCGTTCTGTTCATGGCAGCTGCCACGCCGCTGGCCGCGCTGGCGAGCGACCGTTTCGGACGCAAGCCGGTCCTGCTGGTCGGTGGCGTGCTGGCGATTCTGTCGGGCTTTGCCATGGAACCGCTCCTGACCCACGGCACCACATGGGGCGTGGCGCTGTTCCTGTGCATCGAACTGTTCCTGATGGGCGTCACCTTCGCACCGATGGGCGCATTGCTACCGGAGCTGTTTCCGACGCAAGTGCGTTACACCGGGGCATCGGCTGCCTACAACCTGGGGGGAATCGTCGGGGCTTCGGTCGCACCCTTCTTCGCCCAGAAACTGGTGGCAATGGGTGGTTTGAGCTGGGTCGGCGGGTATGTGTCGGCGGCGGCGCTGATCAGCGTGCTCGCAGTGCTGTGCCTGAAAGAGACACGCAATCAGGACTTGAATCAGGTGGGTTGAACACATCCCTGATCGTGCCCGCGGGCACGATCAGGGACAACGTTACAGCCCGACCTTGACCGCCTGCGATGCGCGGGTAGCTTTGGCGCGAGCAGCTTCAATGGATTCGTCACGCGCCAGGGCTACGCCCATACGGCGCTGACCGTTGACTTCCGGCTTACCGAACAGACGCAAGGCAGTGTCCGGCTCGGCCAATGCTGCACCGAGGTTGGAGAACGCGGTTTGCGTCGACTGGCCTTCGACCAGAATCACAGCCGAAGCCGACGGACCAAACTGGCGGATCAACGGAACCGGCAGGCCCAGAATGGCGCGGGCGTGCAAGGCGAACTGCGACAGGTCCTGGGAGATCAGTGTCACCAGACCGGTGTCATGCGGGCGCGGCGACACTTCGCTGAACCACACCTGATCGCCCTTGATGAACAGCTCCACACCGAAGATGCCGCGACCGCCCAGCGCCTCGGTCACCGCCTTGGCCACGCGCTCGGACTCTGCCAGCGCTGCCGGGCTCATGGCCTGTGGCTGCCAGGATTCCTGGTAATCGCCCTTCTCCTGCCGATGGCCGACCGGCGCACAGAATGTGGTGCCGCCGACATGACGCACGGTCAGCAGGGTGATTTCGTAATCGAAGTCGATGAACCCCTCGACGATCACACGGCCTTTACCGGCACGCCCGCCTTCCTGGGCGTAATCCCAGGCTTTCTGTACGTCGTCAGCGCTTTTGAGCAGGCTCTGGCCCTTGCCCGACGAACTCATGACCGGCTTGACCACACATGGGAAGCCCAAATCATCGACGGCCTTGCTGTAGGCCTCGAAGGTGTCGGCAAAGTGGTAAGGCGAAGTCGGCAGCTTCAGCTCTTCAGCGGCCAGACGACGGATGCCTTCGCGGTTCATGGTCAGCTGTGCAGCGCGAGCGGTCGGGATGACGGTGAAACCTTCGGCCTCCAGCTCTACCAGCGTGGCGGTGGC
The DNA here is from genome assembly GCF_030209155.1 of Pseudomonas sp. fls2-241-TYG-175. Taxonomy (NCBI): domain Bacteria; kingdom Pseudomonadati; phylum Pseudomonadota; class Gammaproteobacteria; order Pseudomonadales; family Pseudomonadaceae; genus Pseudomonas; species Pseudomonas sp. fls2-241-TYG-175. The sequence goes on from NZ_JARVSO010000004.1 coordinate 280,194, forward strand.
GATGGCCTCGATTTCCGGAACGATGAAATGCGGCTTCTCGGCCTCGATCACTGCGCGCAGCGCGGCGCCGTCGAGCATGTTGACCACGTGGCTGCGGTGCGCAACCTGCATGGCCGGGGCGTTGGCATAGCGGTCGACCGCAATCACTTCGACGCCCAGGCGTTGCAGCTCGATCACGACTTCCTTGCCCAGCTCGCCGCTGCCGCAGAACAGTACGCGCGTCGCGGTAGGCGACAGTGGAGTTCCGATTTGAGTCATCTCAGGTCCTCGTGGAGCAGATATCGAGGGCAGCCCGCCGTGTGCGAGCAACCGCTGTGGAGAAAGGCGCGCAATTTACCATGAAGCCCCGACAAATGGGGGCTCAACCCGGACAAGCGTTGTTGCGTGCCCGCCAGGCCATGATCATCCAGACAACGGTCACTCCGGCAAACTTGGAGAGCAGCGCGGTCAGAATCACGGGTGTTGTCAGGGCGTCGATCATGCCGAAGAAGATGAAGGTATCCAGCGGAATGCTCAGCGCCGAACTGATCCACAGACGGTCGCGCAGTGGTCGCCTGGTGATGCTGAACACCAGCCAGTCGATGCATTCGGATACCGCAAATGCTGTGGCACTGGCCAAGGCGATGGTCGGATCGCTGGTGACGTAGGACAGCACCAGCGCCGCCAGCATGGCGAGAATCGCGCCGTGGCCGAACCGGATCTGCACCATGTCGCGCAGCACGAACACCAGCCCGCCCCAGGCCGACCAGATGATATCCAGATGCGGTGCACTGGAAAACGCGAAGTTGATCAGCACGACGCTGCCGATGTAGGCGATCAGAAAAAGCATGGGCGGGTACTGTTGCCTGAAAAATGGGTGCCAATGGTAGCAGCAGGGAAAGCCGGGGTGGGAGCAACCAAAGCGCTGCTGGCTTGATCGGAAGCAAACGCTTGGGAACTTGTCCGCGAAAAGGCCAGTACATCCGACGAATATTCATCGCCTGAAACACAGTATTCGCGGACAAGTCCGCTCCCACAAAATCGCGCTTCTTCAGTAATTTACAGGTTGTTTGATAAGAGACGGCGCTATGATTCGACAGGGCTCAGCCCTTGCCACCCAGCATCCACATCATCCCGCTGGCCCTGGCCCGGTCATCACACAGGCCGAGCACAACACGGCGCTCGTCATTGCTCATGCGACTCCAGCGGGTGATTTCGCTGACGGTGCGCTGGCAGCCGGTGCAGATATCATCTTCGTCCAGCGCGCAAATGCTGACGCAGGGCGAACGGACCGGCTTTTCGACTATCGATTCAGTGCTCATCAATCTTCCTGCACCGCCAGGTCGCGGGCATAGCGTTGGGCGTTGTGGACGTAATGGGCAGCGCTGGCTTCGAGCATTTTCTTCTGCACATCGGTCAGCTCGCGGACGATTTTACCCGGCGAGCCCATCACCAGCGAGCCATCGGGAATGACCTTGCCTTCGCCAATCAGTGAATTGGCGCCAATGATGCAGTATTTCCCGATCTTTGCACCATTGAGAATGACCGCGTTGATACCGATCAGGCTGTAATCGTCAACACTGCAGCCATGCAGCATCGCGTTATGGCCAATGGTCACGCCCTTGCCGATGTTCAGCGGCGAGCCCATGTCGGTGTGCATTACCGTACCGTCCTGCACGTTACTGTTTTCGCCGATATGAATCAGTTCGTTATCGCCACGCAACACGGTGTTGAACCAGACACTGGCCCCTGCCTCCAGCCTGACCTTGCCGATCAGCACCGCATTGGGTGCGACCCAGCTTTGCGGATCGGTCTGGACGCGGGAATCTCCCAGTCGGTATTTCATGCGGTTTCCTCAGGCTGGCCATGCTCCTGGGCATGACGCTTTATGGATGACACGGTGTTCAACTGGTGGAGCGTTCGGGCGGATGATGCAGGCTGATCTGCGTGCCGTACATCACGTTGACCAGTTCGACGATCATGATTGCGGTCAGCCCCCAGATCTTGTACTCGCCATAACGGTAGCTGGGGACGTACCAACTGCGTCCTTCGTAGTCGATCCGGTGCGTGTGTTCGCGAGTGTCCTGACGAAAGAACTCCAGCGGCACGCTGAACACGGCGGCAATTTCACCATCATTGGGCCGGTACTCGACAAAGTCGGGAATCACGCCCACATACGGTGTGACCTTGATACCGTGCTTGGAGATCAGCGGGCTCAACGGGCCGATGATTTCCACCAGACCGGGTGGCAGGCCGATCTCTTCTTCGGCCTCGCGCAAGGCCGTGAAAATCAGGTCCGGGTCTTCGGGATCGCGCCGCCCGCCGGGGAAGGCGACTTCGCCGCCATGGGTCGAAAGCCCGCTGGCGCGCAGAGTCAGAATCAACTCCGGTTCGTCACTGCGAGTGACAGGCACCAGCACTGCGGCCTCGGGAAAGGAGCGATCCGTCTCAAGGGTGTCCGGCGTATGACTGACTACACGGCGAAGTAGCTCATCCAGCATGGCAAATCTCGATCTGTTGCTTACCGGCACTATGCACCAAAGCTGCGAAGTGCCCAAGCCCTTGTAGGACAAGTCGCCCCACATAGACGCTTGCTCATCGGCGGCGGGACAAGCCAAGATAGCGCCTGCATTCACTATCGACCGACACCATGAAATTTTGCAGCCAGTGTGGCAACCCCGTCATCCAGCGCATCCCCGAAGGCGACAGCCGCCTGCGGTATGTCTGCGAGCATTGCCACACCATTCATTATCAGAATCCCAACATCGTCGCCGGTTGTCTGGTGACGCTGGGCGACAAGGTGTTGCTGTGCCGTCGCGCCATCGAGCCGCGCCTGGGCTTCTGGACACTGCCAGCCGGATTCATGGAGAACGGCGAGACCATCGAACAGGCGGCACGGCGCGAGACAGTCGAAGAAGCCTGTGCCACCCTGAGCGAGCTGCATCTGTACTCAGTAATCGACGTGCCGCATATCAATCAGGTGCATGTGTTTTACCGCGCAGAAATGGCAACCGAGGACTTCGCTGCCGGTATTGAAAGCCTTGAAGTGCAATTATTCGAAGAAGCCGACATTCCGTGGCAAGACCTGGCTTTCATGACGGTCAGGCGTACCCTAGAATGCTTCTTCGCGGATCGGCGTCGGCAGGTTTACCCGGTTCATACCAGTGCCCTTCCCCCGTCACGTCCAATGCAGGTTTCTTAATTCGGCTTCGCAATCGAGATTGGCTCTCTTGAGCCCTCAGGGAAATGGTAATGCGCTGGTTGCTCGCTTTCGTCTGCATGTTGTTCGTCCCGCTGTCCCAGGCTGCTTTCACTCAAACCATCGTGCCCAAGGGCAGTGAACAGAAGATCATCAACCATAAGGTGATCAACACCGAAAGCATCGCCGACAAGAAAATCGACAAGGTGCTGGTGCTCAAGTCGGTGCGCCAGTTGCAACTGATCAGCGGCGGCGAAGCGCTTAAGACCTATCGGATTTCCCTGGGCAAGAACCCCAAGGGCACCAAACTTCAGGAAGGCGATCAGCGTACGCCTGAAGGTTTCTACTGGCTCGACTGGCGTCAGCCAAGTGGCAACTACAACCTCTCGATGCACATCTCCTACCCGAACATTTCGGACTCGGCGCGCGCACGGCGTGAGGGCGTGAAGCCGGGCAGCATGATCATGATTCACGGCACGCCGGTGGATGAGGAGTACCCGGAGTGGTATTTCCATACGCTCGACTGGACCAACGGCTGCATTGCGCTGAAGAACAACGACATGCGCGAGATTTGGGATCTGGTGAAAGACGGGACAATGATCGAGATAAGGCCTTAGTCGGGCCAGTCAGACTCGGTGTGATCTTGAGACCGGACGCGGAGCGTCCTGAGAGGCGTTACCACGCAGAGCGTGGGAACGATCAATATCCAGCCCAAAACGCTCACGACCTGCACACTGATCGTGCCCATGCTCCGCGTGGGTATGCAGCCCGGGACGCTCCGCGTCCCATTCGTGCTGACACACAAGCATTTCAACGACAGAACCTAGAACGCTTCCAGCCGCCACACTTCATAAGCCGGCGTTTCGTAGGGATGGCTCTGCTTGAGCGCTACCACTGCCTGCTGAATCAGCTCATCGGCCACAACCAGCTCGACCTTCCACTCTTCCACCTGCTCAACCACGCCGCCCTGCCCGATAAATGGCTGACTGCCATCCAGCGGGCGGAACTGACCGTAGCCGAGCACTTGCCAGCAACATTGGTCGTAAGCGCCGATCCGCCCTGCACCAGCAGCGAATACGGCATTCTTGACCTCGTCCACATGGCTCGGCGGAACAAAGAAGGCCAGCTTGTACATGTGCCGCCAGCCCGCCTTAGTTAACCCAGGCGCGGGCGTTGCGGAACATGCGCATCCAGGCGCCGTCTTCGTTCCAGTCCTCAGGACGCCACGAGTTCTGAACAGCGCGGAACACACGCTCAGGGTGCGGCATCATGATGGTGACGCGACCGTCGAGGGTTGTCAGACCGCCGATACCACGCGGCGAACCATTCGGGTTGGCCGGGTAGGTTTCGGTGACCTTGCCGTGGTTGTCCACGAAGCGCAGCGCGACCGTTCCGGATACGTCAGCTTCCAGCAGCGCATCAGCGTTGCGGAACTCTGCGTGGCCTTCGCCGTGAGCGATGGCGATCGGCATGCGCGAACCGGCCATGCCTTGCAGGAAGATCGACGGCGACTCCTGGATCTGCACCATCGCAACGCGGGCTTCGAACTGCTCGGAGCGGTTGCGTACGAAGTGTGGCCAGAACTCGCTGCCCGGAATCAGTTCGTGCAGGTTGGACAGCATCTGGCAACCGTTGCACACACCCAGGGTGAAGCTGTCGGTACGTTCGAAGAAGCCCTGGAACGCATCGCGGGCACGGCTGTTGAACAGCGCAGACTTGGCCCAGCCTTCACCGGCACCCAATACGTCGCCGTAAGAGAAGCCGCCACAGGCAACCATGCCCTTGAAGTCGTTCAGATCGACACGACCGGCCAGGATGTCGCTCATGTGCACGTCAATGGCGTTGAAGCCAGCGCGGTCGAATGCAGCAGCCATTTCAACCTGACCGTTGACGCCCTGCTCACGCAGCACAGCCACCTGAGGACGTACACCGGTCTTGATGTAAGGCGCGGCGATGTCATCGTTGACGTCGAAGCCCAGCTTGACGGTCAAGCCAGGGTTATCTTCTTCCAGCAGCGCGTCGAATTCCTGATCGGCGCATTCGGCGTTATCGCGCAGACGCTGGATCTGGTAGCTGGTTTCAGCCCACTGACGCTGCAGCAGACGACGCTGCCCGGTGAATACCGGCTCGCCCGCGAAGCTGATGACAACTTCATCGTTGTTCACCGGCTGACCGATGACCGACACACAATCTGCCAGACCGGCCGCGCTGAACTGAGCCAGCACCAGCGGCGTGGCGTCCTGACGAACCTGGATGACCGCACCCAGCTCTTCGTTGAACAGAATCTCGTTCAGTTCAGAAGCATTGTCAGCCAGACCGTCGAGGTGCAGCTTGAGGCCGCAATGACCGGCGAAGGCCATTTCCAGGGTGCTGACCAGCAAGCCACCGTCGGAACGGTCGTGGTAGGACAGGATGTGGCCGTCGGCATTCAGCCCCTGAACCACGGCGAAAAACGCCTTGAGGTCTTCAGCGTCATCCACGTCCGGAGCCAGGCGACCCAGCTTGCCGTGAGTCTGGGCAAGAATGGAGGCGCCCATACGGTTCTGGCCACGACCCAGATCGATCAGGATCAGGTCAGTGATGCCCTTGTCCATACGCAGCTCTGGGGTCAGGGTCTTGCGAATATCAACCACAGGCGCGAAGCCGGTCACGATCAGCGACAGCGGCGACGTCACACTCTTCTCTTCGCTGTCATCGCTCCAGCGGGTCTTCATGGACATGGAGTCCTTGCCCACCGGAATAGTCAGGCCCAGCTCAGGGCACAGTTCCATACCGACCGCTTTCACGGTGTCGTATAGACGGGCGTCTTCACCCGGGTGACCGGCGGCCGACATCCAGTTGGCCGACAGTTTGATGTCGGACAGCTTCTCGATGCGCGAGGCCGCGATGTTGGTCAGGGTTTCGCCGATGGCCATGCGACCCGATGCCGGGGCATCCAGCAGCGCCAGCGGAGTCCGCTCGCCCATGGCCATGGCTTCGCCAGTATTGACGTCGAAGCTGGTGGCCGTCACAGCGCAGTCAGCGACAGGCACCTGCCACGGACCGACCATCTGATCGCGGGCCACAAGGCCGGTAATGCTACGGTCGCCAATGGTGATCAAAAAGCTCTTGCTGGCAACCGCCGGGTGACGCAGCACGCGCTGAACGCTTTCTTCGATGTCCAGCGTGCTCGGATCGAAATCGTCGCCCATCTCGGCTTCACGCTCGACCGAACGGTGCATGCGCGGGGCCTTGCCCAGCAGCACTTCCAGCGGCATGTCCACCGGGTTGTTGCCGAAATGGCTGTCGGTCACGGTCAGTTGTGGCTCGGCAGTCGCCTCGCCCACCACAGCGAACGGGCAGCGCTCGCGCTCACAGATCGCCTTGAAGCGGTCGAAGTCTTCAACGCCCACCGCCAGAACGTAACGCTCCTGGGATTCGTTGCTCCAGATTTCCAGCGGGGCCATGCCCGGCTCGTCGTTTGGCACGTTACGCAGTTCGAAACGACCGCCACGACCGCCATCGTTGACCAGCTCAGGGAAAGCGTTGGACAGACCACCGGCACCCACGTCATGGATGAAGCTGATCGGGTTACGGTCGCCCAACTGCCAGCAACGGTCGATGACTTCCTGGCAACGACGCTCCATTTCAGGGTTTTCACGCTGAACCGAAGCAAAATCCAGATCCGCAGAACTGGTGCCGGTCGCCATCGATGAAGCAGCACCGCCGCCCAGACCGATCAGCATGGCCGGACCGCCCAGCACGATCAGCTTGGAACCGACAGTGATCTCGCCCTTCTGGACATGATCTTCGCGAATGTTGCCCATACCGCCAGCCAGCATGATCGGCTTGTGGTAACCGCGGACTTCGTCGCCATGCGGTGTGGTGATCGATTGCTCGAAGGTACGGAAGTAACCGGTCAACGCAGGACGGCCGAACTCGTTGTTGAACGCCGCGCCACCCAGCGGGCCTTCAATCATGATATCCAGCGCGGTCACGATGCGCTCGGGCTTGCCGTAAGGCTTCTCCCAGGGTTGCACGAACCCCGGAATCTGCAGATTGGAAACGGTGAAACCGGTGAGACCCGCCTTCGGCTTGGCGCCGCGACCGGTTGCACCTTCGTCGCGAATCTCACCACCGGAACCGGTCGATGCGCCCGGGAACGGAGCGATTGCGGTCGGGTGGTTGTGCGTCTCGACCTTCATCAGAATATGCACCGGTTCCTGCACCGCGCCGTACTGGCGGGTTTCCGGATCCGGGAAGAAGCGACCGGCGACATTGCCGACGATCACCGAAGCGTTGTCCTTATAAGCAGACAGAACGCCTTCGCTGTGCATCTGATAGGTGTTCTTGATCATGCCGAACAGGCTTTTTTCCTGGCTCTGGCCGTCAATATCCCAACTGGCGTTGAAAATCTTGTGGCGGCAGTGCTCGGAGTTGGCCTGGGCAAACATCATCAGTTCGATGTCGTGAGGGTTGCGACCCAGCCCATTGAAGCTGGTGACCAGATAGTCGATTTCGTCTTCGGCCAGAGCCAGACCCAATTCAACGTTGGCCTTTTCCAGCGCAGCGCGACCGCCACCCAGGATATCAATCGCCGTCAACGGCTTGGGCTGAGCGTGGCTGAACAGACCGGCAGCCTGCTCGTGGTCGCCCAGGACCAGTTGAGTCATGCGGTCGTGCAGGCTGTCGGCGATGGACTGAGCGTCGGCGTCGCTGAACTGGCCTTCTACATAGAAGGCGATCCCGCGTTCGATGCGTTGAATCTTCGCCAGACCGCAGTTGCGAGCGATGTCGCTGGCCTTGCTCGACCATGGCGAAATGGTGCCAAACCGTGGCAACACCAGAAACAGACGGCCACTCGGCTCTTGAACCGGCACGCTCGGGCCGTATTTCAGGAGACGGTCGAGAACCTGCTGTTCTTCGCTGGACAGAGCGTCAGTGACGTCGGCGAAGTGAGCGAATTCAGCGTACAAGCCACTGACAGCTGAAACGTTTTGTTTCAGTTGTTCTAGTAATTTGCTGTGGCGGAAGGCAGAAAGGGCAGGAGCACCGCGCAGGATCAACATCTTCGGGACAGCCTCGGGAAGGGGGTGTGCTTTGAGGCCGCGTATTCTAGCCTAAACTGGGACGTTGATCACCCAAAACGGCAGCATTCCATGCGCCCGAATGTCACTCCACCTTCGAAAACGCGACAAATGCTATCAAAATGCCGTTGCCTATCAGACGCAAGCATCGCTGTCGAGATATGGCGCCCGGTGCGCTTTGCGTATACTGCACCGATGTTCTTCAGACCCGATTTCCGCACTCGTTGCGCCAAGTGGCTCATCGCAACCGGACTCTTCCTGATGCTCAGCGCCTGTGTGGATAAACCCAACACACTGGAGCGGGTCAAGGAGGACGGCGTGCTGCGCGTGGTAACCCGCAACAGTCCGGCCACCTACTTTCAGGATCGCAACGGTGAAACCGGCTTCGAATACGAGCTGGTGAAGCGCTTTGCCGAAGATCTGGGCGTGGAACTGAAGATCGAAACCGCCGACAACCTGGACGATCTTTTCGACCAGATGAACAAGCCGGGAGGCCCGGTACTGGGTGCCGCCGGTCTGATCGACACGGAAAAGCGCAGGCAGCAGGCCCGCTTCTCCCACTCTTACCTCGAAGTCACGCCGCAGGTCGTCTATCGCAACGGCCAGTCACGCCCGACCGATGCGGGTGATCTGGTCGGCAAACGTATTGTCGTCCTCAAGGGCAGCAGCCACGCCGAACAGCTCGCCGCGCTGAAAGTGCAGAATCCCGGCATTGAATACGAAGAATCCGACGCGGTAGAAGTCGTCGACTTGCTGCGCATGGTCGATGAAGGCCAGATTGACCTCACGCTGGTCGATTCCAACGAACTGGCAATGAACCAGGTCTACTTCCCAAACGTACGCGTCGCCTTCGACCTGGGTGAAGCCCGCGAACAGCGCTGGGCTGTGGGGCCGGGCGAAGACAACAGCTTGCTCAACGAAATAAATGCCTATCTGGACAAGGTCGAGAAGAACGGCACCCTGCAGCGTCTTAAAGACCGTTACTACGGCCATGTCGACGTACTGGGTTATGTCGGCGCGTACACCTTCGCCCAGCATCTGCAGGAACGCCTGCCCAAATACGAGAAGCACTTCCAGTCGTCCGCCAAGAAAGAACAGGTGGACTGGCGTCTGCTGGCGGCCATCGGCTATCAGGAATCGATGTGGCAACCTGCAGTGACGTCCAAGACTGGCGTACGCGGCCTGATGATGCTGACCCAGAACACCGCGCAGGCCATGGGCGTCACCAATAGGCTGGACGCACGACAGAGCATTCAGGGCGGAGCCAAGTACTTTGCCTACGTAAAGGAACAGCTGGACGACAAGATAGAAGAGCCGGATCGCACTTGGTTGGCTCTTGCTTCCTACAACGTAGGCAGCGGCCATCTGGAAGATGCGCGCAAGCTGGCGGAAAGCGAGGGTTTGAACCCTAACAAATGGCTCGACGTGAAAAAAATGCTGCCGCGCCTTTCGCAGAAGAAGTGGTACAGCAAAACGCGTTATGGCTATGCCCGTGGCGGTGAGCCGGTGCATTTCGTTGCCAACATCCGTCGCTACTACGACATTCTGACCTGGGTCACGCAGCCGCAGCTCGAAGGCGATCAAGTCGCAGAGGGTAATCTGCATGTGCCCGGCGTCGACAAGACCAAACCGACATCAGACTCAACCCCCGAACCTGCCGCCAGCGACGACAAGAGCGCGCTCTAAGCCTTACCCTTCTCAGCATCCTTCGCCGCACGCCGCAACCTGAAGAATTCGCTCAGCATCCCACTGCACTCCTCCCCCAGCACGCCGCCTTCGAACAACACGCGATGGTTGAGAAACCCTTGGGTGAAGAACTGCCCCTGGCTCTGCACAATGCCCGCCTTGGGCTCTAACGCTCCGTAGACCACACGTGCCACACGGGAATGCACGATCAGGCCCGCGCACATACTGCACGGCTCAAGCGTCACATAGAGCGTGCTGCCGGGCAGACGATAATTGTCCACCGCCTTTGCAGCCTCCCTGATAGCAACCATCTCGGCATGGGCGCTGGGGTCGCTGCCACTGATCGGGCAGTTATAACCACGACCAATGATCTCGCCGTTCTGCACGACCACAGCGCCCACCGGCACCTCACCCAACAGCGCACCCTCGGCGGCCAGCGCCAGCGCCTCGCGCATGAAGTACTGATCGTTGCTGCGATCGATAATCGGTGGCTGGCGCATCACGACACCTCGATGGCGGCCATGAGACCGGTTTCCATGTGATCGATCACATGGCAGTGAAACATCCACACGCCAGGGTTATCGGCCACCAGCGCCACCCGCGCCCGCTCGTTACGACCCAGCAGAAAAGTATCGGTAAAGTACGGAATGATCTTGCGCCGATTGGATGCAATCACTTTGAAACTCATGCCGTGCAGGTGAATCGGGTGCTGGTACTGGGTCATGTTCTTCAATTCGAAAATGTAGCTCTGACCCAGCTTCAGCTTGGCAATCGGGCGATCCGCGCAGGTTTTGTCGGTGATGTCCCAGGCTTCGCCGTTGATCTGCCACAAGCTCGGCGGCTTGCCGTTATCGGTGTTGACCGACACAGACCCCACCCACTCGAAATTGAAATTGATCTTCTCGGCGCGCTCCAGATCCGGCTCGGCAACCGGGTTGGCCGGCAACTCCGGCGGCCATTCGCCCGGCGCGTCGTTGTTGGCGACCGAACGAAACGTGCCCAGCCGCACCGGACCGTTACGCAGCGAGATCTCCTCGCCCGCCGCCGGCGCCTTGATCGCCAGACAGATCCGCATGCCAGGCCCGAGCCAGTATTCATCACCAAACGGACGCGGCGTGACCGGATTGCCATCCAGCGCATAGATCTTCGCCTCGGCATCGGGCAGATTGAGGCGATAGGTCACGGTATTGTCGAGATTGAGCAGCCGCACACGGGTAATCTGCCCGGCAGGCAACTCGATGACCGCCTGCGCAATACCATTCAACGTCGAAAGCCGCCCCGCCGTACCCTCACGCGCCGCCTCGCGCAACACGCTGAACTCGGTGAACGCGCCCTCTTCGTCCACATGCCAGCTTTTCAGACTGACCGTGCGCTCATGCCTGAAGCCGGTCGGTTCGCGCTCCTCGACAATCAACGGCCCGACCAACCCACGCCCCAGCTCTTCGCTGCTGCTGACGTGCGGGTGGTACCAGTAGCTACCGGCGTCCGGCACCCGGAACTTGTAATCGAAATATTCACCCGGCTTGACCGGCAACTGCGAGACGTAAGGCACACCGTCCATCTCCAGCGGCAACCGAATGCCATGCCAGTGAATCGTCGTCTCGACCGGCAACTGATTGATAAACCGTAACCTCAGCCACTCCCCCTGCCGCACCCGCAACTCCGTCCCCGGCGCAGCACCTCCAAACGCCCAGGCAGGCGTCTTGTGGCCAGGAACCAACTCGACGTCCAGCGGTGCAGCGATCAGCACGAAATCCGAACCGGCTTCCGACGCCTTACGTCCCAGCCAATAACGCGAAGCACCACCCGCACCCAGGCCGACCACGGCAAGACCGGCGATGCCTGTAAGGATTTGGCGGCGGGTGAAGGACATAAAGCGAAGACCTCGAAACGACTGCGGGAGCGCGTCCGGAGGGCCGGTGCGCGGGGCGAATACGATACACCTGCATTTGGGGAAAGATAAGGGTAAAGAAGTAACGCGAACACTGAGCTGTTAAAAACAGAGAAGCAGCGACGCCCTGCCCCGTGTCGTTCAGCTCGATGACGGCAGGATAGACGCAAACAACATGGCAAAACGTTCAGGCAGGCGCCCTGATCTTCCTGAGTCCCTGAGAGCGGCTCTCGTGGTAAGCAGACACGCCCAGGTAGGCTGCAAGGGTGCGGGCGTGCTCACGGTCCTGCACCGTGTCGTGATGACAGGCCACCAACAGTTTTCCATTCTCGTAGACGATAAAGGTACGAAAACTGAGCACGCGGGAGAAATCGCAACTGATCACCACACGAAGCGGCGTCCGGTACGCGCGCTCAACGCCTGCGACCACAGCGTTACCTGACCGATCTACCGTGAGCGACGTACGCTGGTAGATGCCGACGATTACCCTCGATGCCATGAGCGTCATCACCACAGAGCCGAACATGACAACAACCCACTCTTTGCTCTGCTGATCCTGGGGTGACACCGCCATGAACAGCAGCAACATTGCGATCAACCCTAACGGCACCTGGCGTAAAAGCACCGGAAAGACCAGTCGCGGGAAACTCAGCTTCGGCCGCAGGACCGTATAGGCTGGAACCGGAGACGGCGGTGGCTCGGCGTTGAGGTAGGGTTCCAATACCCGGCTTGCCTTGGCGACCAACTGCGCATCAAGCTGCGCACTCGCGGGCTCGCTCTCAACGAGCAACATGATCCCCAGATAATGCTCCAGATGCAGGGTGATCACCCCGCCATCCACCGACAGATCCCAATAACGCTGATCCAGCCCATCCGCCTTTATCAGCCATTCGCCGCCCAGCTCCTGCTCCAGCGTCATCGCAATGGCATTGAACAGCGTCCAGTCAGAGACATCGCAAATGTGCAGTTCCATGGATGGCCTGTTTGGTTTGGCGGTTTGTCGTGGCGTCCAGCTATACGGATGAGGGCACTGACTTCCAAGGCACGCACAGGTGGGATACTGCGTCCTCTACCGACTATCAGGGTCTAGTATCAAGTGCCAGATCTACTCGCCAGACAGCTTTTTGCACGCTCAGTGCCGATTGGGCATCTTGCGCCGCCATCTCGTCGAACATTGATTTGACAGCGCCAACAGTGAGACCTCAGTTCTTTAACCACTACTTAGAACAGGGAAAGGCCTCGCATGCTTTATTATGAATACGGCTAATAAAACCCGAATACCTGACAGACCTTACTTGAGCTAATCCTGATTTTTAGAGGCAATGAAACAGGAGTAGAGAATATCGGCGAAATCATCCTCATTGATATCGTCAGTCACCAAATCCCTGACGGCATCCGCTAGCAAATCATTGTCCAGAGTAATCTCATAATCATTAAGCGAAAGATACTCCAAGCCGACCGCAAGCCCGGTTCGCTTGTTCGCGTCAGGCAGTGCGTGGCCTTGAGCGATGCTGGCGGTGTACTTGGCAGCAATTTCAAATATATCGTCAAGGCCGGTGTAGGCGATTGCATTGTCGACTCTGGCCAGCGCACCTTGCAAGATCGGGATATTTACCGCCCCTCTCATGCCGGGCTCGGTGGTCAGGATTTGAGTGTTTATCTCAATGACCCGCTCAAATGGAAAGAAGATCAATTCCATTACATATCAGCCAGCTTCTTAAAGGTGTTCTTGTGAGTTCTGAGAACCAGCTTGGTTTCTGAATAAACAATCTGCTTACCCTGATCGCCACCCAAGTCCAGCTTCTTGGTGGCTTTGATTTTAGGCCGCTCTATTATGGATACACCATAGGTGTTCAGCTTGTGATTCATGGCTTGGCTACCCTAAATTTTGATCAATTTCTGCCCACAAGGTAGCACACTGAGAAGCCAGACACACCGGGCTATGAACGGCGTAGGATTTAGATCGCCATCAGTGCGACACCAGCACGCAACTCAGCAACAACCACCGCTGAATGAAAAGGCATCTCCAGCGGTTGTACGTCGATCCAATCAACGCCAAATACAAAAAGCCCGCAACTCAGCGGGCTTTTTGTCAGTCAGCACAGGCCCGTTAGCGGGCTCACTCCCACTCAATCGTCGCAGGCGGCTTGCTCGACACATCATACGTCACACGGGAAATACCCTCGATCTCGTTGATGATGCGCCCACTCACGGTCTCCAGCAGCTCGTAAGGCAGGTGTGCCCAGCGTGCGGTCATGAAGTCGATGGTTTCTACGGCACGCAGTGCGACGACCCATGCGTAGCGGCGGCCGTCGCCGACGACGCCTACCGATTTGACGGGCTGGAACACGACGAAGGCCTGGCTGACTTTGTGGTACCAGTCGGCCTTGCGCAGTTCTTCGATGAAGATATGGTCGGCACGACGCAGCAGGTCGGCGTATTCCTTTTTCACTTCACCCAGAATACGCACGCCCAGGCCTGGGCCCGGGAATGGGTGGCGGTAGACCATGTCGTACGGCAGGCCGAGTTCGAGGCCCAGACGGCGGACTTCGTCCTTGAACAGTTCGCGCAGGGGCTCGACCAGTTTGAGGTTCATTTCTTCCGGCAGGCCGCCCACGTTGTGGTGCGACTTGATGACGTGCGCCTTGCCGCTTTTCGCGCCAGCCGACTCGATCACGTCCGGGTAGATGGTGCCCTGGGCCAGGTACTTGATGTTGTCCAGCTTGCAGGATTCGGCATCGAACACGTCGATGAAGGTACGGCCGATGATCTTGCGCTTCTTCTCTGGATCGCTCTCGCCTTCCAGATTGTTCAGGAACTGCTCTTCGGCGTTGGCACGGATGACCTTGACGCCCATGTTCTCGGCGAACATGGCCATGACCTGCTCGCCTTCGTGCAGACGCAGCAGGCCGTTGTCGACGAAGACGCAGGTCAGCTGGTCGCCGATGGCCTTGTGCAGCAGGGCTGCGACCACGGAGGAGTCAACACCGCCGGACAGGCCCAGCAGGACGTTGTCGGTGCCGACCTGGGCGCGAATGGTGGCGATGGCGTCGTCGGCGATGTGCGACGGCGTCCACAGGGCTTCGCAGCCGCAGATGTCGAGGATGAAGCGCGACAGGATGCGACCGCCCTGCTTGGTATGGGTCACTTCCGGGTGGAACTGCACGCCGTAGTAGCCACGGGTGTCGTCGGCCATGCCGGCGATCGGGCAGCTCGGGGTGCTGGCAAGGACGTGGAAGCCGTCCGGGATTTCGGTGACCTTGTCGCCGTGGCTCATCCAGACGTCGAGACCGAACACGCCATCAGCGTCGATGTGGTCTTCGATGCCGTCGAGGATGCGGCTCTTGCCGACGACGTCAACGCGGGCATAACCGAACTCGCGCAGGTCGGAACCGGCAACGCGGCCGCCCAGCTGTTCAGCCATGGTCTGCATGCCGTAGCAGATGCCGAAGATCGGGACGTTGAGGTCGAACACGGCCTGCGGTGCGCGCGGGCTGTTGGCTTCGTGCACGGATTCCGGGCCACCGGCGAGGATGATGCCGCGCGGGGCGAATTCGCGAATCGCTTCGTCGTCCATGTCGAACGGATGCAGTTCGCAGTACACGCCGATTTCACGCACGCGGCGGGCGATCAGCTGGGTGTACTGGGAACCGAAGTCGAGGATCAGGATACGGTGGGCGTGAATGTCGAGGGCCATGACTCAATCTCGTCAAAAAACAGAAACGACACGGGGCTGCGTCAACAGCCCCGGCTATGAAACTTGCTGGGCTGCATCGCGGCGTGAACCACGATGCAATCCGGATCAACCAACGCGATAGTTCGGCGCTTCCTTGGTGATCTGCACGTCGTGGACGTGGGATTCAGCCATGCCGGCACCGGTAATGCGCACGAACTCAGGCTTGGTGCGCATTTCTTCGATGGTGGCGCTTCCGGTGTACCCCATGGAGGAACGCAGACCGCCCATCAGTTGATGGATGATGGCGGACAGCGGGCCTTTGTAAGCAACACGACCTTCGATGCCTTCCGGCACCAGCTTTTCGGCACCGGCGGACGAGTCCTGGAAGTAGCGGTCGGACGAGCCTTGCGCCTGGGACATTGCACCCAGCGAACCCATGCCGCGATAGGCCTTGTAGGAGCGGCCCTGGAACAGTTCGATTTCGCCCGGCGCTTCTTCAGTACCGGCAAACATCGAACCCATCATCACGCAGGATGCGCCAGCCACGATGGCCTTGGACAGGTCACCGGAGAAGCGGATACCGCCGTCCGCGATCATCGGAACGCCGGTGCCTTCAAGGGCAGCGGAAACGTTGGCGATGGCGCTGATCTGTGGAACGCCGACACCGGCAACGATACGGGTGGTGCAGATCGAGCCAGGGCCGATACCGACCTTGACCGCGTCAGCGCCAGCGGCGACCAGCGCCTTGGCCGCTTCGCCGGTGGCGATGTTGCCGCCGATGACCTGCACTTCAGGGAAGTTGTCCTTGACCCAGCGAACGCGGTCGATCACGCCTTTGGAATGACCGTGCGCGGTGTCGACAACCACCACGTCAACGCCAGCGGCAACCAGCGCGGTAACGCGCTCGCCGGTGTCCTTGCCGGTGCCGACTGCAGCGCCGACACGCAGACGACCCTGGTCGTCCTTGCTGGCCAGCGGATAGGCCTTGGCTTTTTCGATGTCCTTGACGGTCATCATGCCCTTGAGCGCGAAATTCGCGTCAACGATCAGGACTTTTTCCAGACGGTGCTTGTGCAGCAGTTCACGCACTTCGTTCTTGTCTGCGCCTTCGCGCACGGTGACCAGACGTTCTTTGGGCGTCATCACTTCACGGACAGGGACATCAAGACGGTTTTCGAAACGTACGTCGCGGGACGTCACGATGCCGACCAGGTCGCCATCATGCAGCACGGGTACGCCGGAAATGTTGTGCATGCGGGTGAGTTCGAACAGATCGCGAACGGTGGCGTCGGCTTCGATCGTGATCGGGTCCTTGACGACACCGGCCTCGAACTTCTTGACCTTGCGCACTTCGGCAGCCTGCTGCTCGATGGTCATGTTCTTGTGGATGATACCGATACCGCCTTCCTGAGCCATGGCAATTGCCAGACGGGCCTCAGTGACGGTGTCCATTGCAGCGGAGACCAAAGGAATATTCAGCTCGATGCCACGGGTCAAACGGGTTTTCAGACTGACTTCGTTGGGCAGTACCTCGGAATAACCGGGCACAAGGAGAATGTCGTCGAATGTAAGGGCTTCTTGACTGATACGCAGCATCGCGGGGGCTCCCGGGCGGGAAAATTGGAAGCGCGCCATTATACCCACACACCCCGCCCGGCTCAATGTAAACCTCAGTCTATTATTGAAGCCGTTTATAGACGTACTTTTACGAAGGACACCGGGCGATCCAGACGTTCGGCGAAGTCGTCGAGAAAGGTCTGGGTGAAGGACGCGTCCAGCCAGTTGTTGAAGATGAATCCCAGGTTGGAAAAACCGCAGGCATCCAGAAACAGAAAGCCGTTGATGTCGTCTTCGTGGCGGCATTCAGGGCAGGTGAAGTTGTCGGTGTGGCCGGGCATCCAGTCTTCGAGACTATCGAACAGCGCCTCGCCGATCTCGCGACGGCATTCGGGGCAACCGGCTTCTTCGGCGAAGTTATCGAGGGGCGTGAAGATGCAGCGCTTGGTCACAATCTCCAGGCCGTTGACGACTTGCCCAAACGGCAACGCCTCCGGGTTCTGCACCACACGTCTGGCACCCGGGGCCACGGCATAGGCCATTTTGTTGCCAGCGCGTCCGCAGGTGGTCAGCTCCGGCTCGACCACGTTGAGCTTGATCAGCCAGCGCAGGATGAGGCGCGCCCTGGCTTCGTGGGCCGGGAAGGTGGAGATTTGCGGGACGATGATGCTTTGGGTGTTCATGACAGTGTGTCGCTTGAAACGGATTGAGGCCGCAGCTTAATCGGCCATGGTTTCAGGTCAAGCGTGAAATTCGCATTCAGCCCGCGATGTAGCGGCCAATCAGGGCGATGCCGCTGACCAGCACCAGCCACGTCACCAGACGTACGAAGGCTTCGCGGGACAAGCGTTTGGTCAGCGCCCTCCCCACCCAGGAGCCCGTCAGCATCGCGGGCAACAGGCAGACGCCGAGCACCAGCAGCGGGATGTCGGCGTAGACACCCGCGATCAGAAACAGGCTCAGGCGCACGATGGTGCTACAGCTGATCAGTGCACTTTGCGTGGCCCGCGCCTGTTCTTTGGACGTCAGGCGGCTGTTGAGGTAGATCGCATATAAAAAGCCGCCGCTGCCAAACAACGCACCGAACAGCCCGCCGAGGGTGCCCATGGGAACGGCCCAGCCTGCGGCCAGCTGGGTCGGCCGAACCTTGACTGCCAGACTGTACAGCGCGTAAGCCGTGACAAAGATACCCATTAATAGAAGCAGAAGATCGGACTTCAGATTGAGCAGAAATAGCACACCCAGCGTGCAACCCACTGCCATACAAGGAAGCAGGCGCAGCAGTTCGGATTTGACTACGGACTGGCGGGACGGCAACAGATTGCCGAAGGCGGCGAGGAAGTCGAGCATGACCAGCAGCGGAATGATGCGTGACAGCGGCATGAAGTGAATCAGGATGGGACCTGCCACCAGTGCCGTGCCAAAACCGGCGATGCCGAAGACGATATAAGCGGCGGCCACGCTGAGCTCGATGATCAGCCAGTCGAGCGGCGTGAATCCCAGTTGAGAGAATGCTGCGAACACCCCGATATCGCCCACGACGCTTCCTTTCTGGAGGGAATGAAGGGACTTTAGCAAAGACATCGACGTGGCGCCTTCACGTTCAGGGTTGCCTGAGAGAACGGACGCGGAGCGTCCTGGGCGGCATTCCCACGCAGAGCGTGCGGAACGATCAGCGTGAGGGGCGCAGAGGTGCGCTTAACCGACATTGCCTTTATGATGCCCGACATGATCAAAGACCCTTTCGCAAGACTCGGCCTCGACCGGGAAGTCCTTACTGTCAGCCAGCTCAACGGCCGTGCGCGGGTGTTGCTGGAGGATGTGTTCAGCAGCATCTGGGTCGAGGGCGAGATTTCCAACCTCTCGCGCCCCGCCTCGGGCCATGTGTACTTCACCCTGAAGGACTCGGGCGCGCAGGTGCGTTGCGCGCTGTTTCGCCAGAGTGCAGCGCGCGTGCGCCAGGCGCTCAAGGACGGTCTGCAGGTCAAGGTACGCGGCAAGGTGTCGCTGTTCGAAGGTCGTGGCGACTATCAGCTGATACTCGACACTGTGGAGCCTGCCGGTGACGGTGCGTTGCGTCTGGCGTTCGATGCGCTGAAAGCCAAGCTCAGCGATGAAGGCCTGTTCAGCGCCGAACGCAAGGTCGCCCTGCCCTTGCATCCGCAGCGTATCGGCATCATCAGTTCGCCGACCGGTGCCGTGATCCGCGACATCATCAGCGTGTTTCGCCGTCGGGCACCGCGGGTCGAACTGACTCTGATCCCGACTGCCGTTCAGGGCCGCGAAGCCATCAACCAGATCGTCCGTGCCATCAAGCTGGCTGACTCCCGTGGCTTCGACGCGCTGATTCTGGCCCGTGGCGGCGGATCGCTGGAAGACCTGTGGTGCTTCAACGAAGAAGCCGTGGCCCGCGCCATCGATGCCTGCGTAACGCCGATCGTCAGCGCAGTCGGACATGAGACCGACGTGTCGATCAGTGACTTCGTGGCTGACGTCCGTGCGCCGACGCCGTCCGCCGCAGCCGAACTGCTGGCTCCCGATTCCAGCGACCTGCATCGTCGCGTCGACAATCTGCATCGCCGACTCGTCAGCCGCATGCAGGATCGCCTGATGCGCGAACGCCTGCGCCTTGAAGGGATTTCCCGACGCCTTCGTCATCCCGGCGAACGTCTGCGACAGCAATCCCAGCGTCTCGATGACCTGGATATGCGCATGCGCCGCGCCTTCGAGCAAGGCATGCACAAGCGTCAGGTACGTCTGGCCCATATGGAAAGCCGTCTCGCCGCCCAGCATCCAGGGCGCACGCTGGCGTTTCTGCGCCAGCGTCTGGACGTGCTGGCCGAGCGCCTGCCCCGCGCCATCCGCGAACAGATCAAAGCCCGCAAGCTGCAGCTGCAGAGCCAGATGCAGACCCTGAACGTGGTCAGCCCGCTCGCGACGCTGGGTCGCGGCTACAGCATTCTGCTCGACGAACGCGGTCACGCGATCCGCAATGCCGCACAAACCCGACCCGGCCAACGCCTGACTGCAAAGCTCGGTGAAGGCGAGTTGCAGGTACGGGTCGAGGACAATCACCTGACGCCCGTGACCCTTTCCCTTCTGGACTGACTGCCTGATGCTACGTTTTATTGCCCCGCTGTTCGCTCTGCTGCTGTGCCTGCCCGCTCACGCCGACAGCTTCATTACCCGCGCGCTGAACAAGCCCGTTCCCGGCGGCGTCGCCGTCATCGATCTGGGCACTGGCGCACAGGCACCGACCGCGACCTATCAAGGCAAGCGCGTACTGGTGGTCAAGGAACAAGGCACACGCTGGCTGGCGATTGTCGGCATTCCGCTGACCGTCAAACCGGGTACCGAACAGATATCTTCGGGCGGCCGCTCGCTGAGCTTCACTGTCGGTAGCAAAAAGTACCCGGAGCAGCGCATCACCCTGAAGAACAAGCGTCAGGTCAATCCGAACCCTGAAGACAACAAGCGCATCGAGGGCGAACTGGCCGAACAGATCCGCGCTTACCGCAGTTTCAGTCCCGGCACACCGAGCAATCTGATTCTCGACAAGCCGGTCAACGGTCCGCTGTCGAGCAAGTTCGGGGTCCGCCGCTTCTTCAATGGCGAAGAACGCAACCCGCACGCCGGTCTGGACTTCGCGGTACCTGCGGGCACGCCGATCAAATCACCGGCTGCTGGCAAGGTCATCCTGATTGGCGATTACTTCTTCAATGGCAATACCGTGTTCGTCGATCACGGTCAGGGCTTTATCAGCATGTTCTGCCACATGTCGAAGATCAGCGTGAAACAGGGTGATCTCGTACCGCGTGGCGGTGTCGTTGGCGAAGTAGGCGCAACCGGCCGCGCAACAGGTCCGCACATGCACTGGAACGTCAGCCTGAACGATGCCCGCGTTGATCCGGCGATCTTTATCGGTGCGTTTCAACCCTGAACCGCAGAGAACAGATCTACGCCCTGCATAAGGCTGTAGGAGGCGCCACCACGTCTTCGACGTAGCGCTGTCGCGCAGCAAACCCGTGGGACTTGTCCGCGAATGCAGTATTTCAGCCACCGCATATGCGTCGGATGTACCGGCCTTTTCGCGGACAAACGGAACGCCGCTCGGCCCGCTCCCACGGCCGAAATAGTGCCCGCTCCAGATGCGCGTTGCGACTTGTGTATAACGATGAGAGCAAAGCTTGCGGCACCGTCAAAGCGGGTCATTGAGGATACTCGAGATATGTTGCTGGACGTCCTCACTGAAGCCCGCCATCTCCTGCTCGGTGACCAACTCTGCGTTCACCATTGCCAATAGAATGATATTGGCATTGGAGCGAGAGTGCCGGAGCGAATCAAAGGTGTATCTCACCTCTTCCAATCCCGCGTCGATAGCCTGCTTGGCACCGAATACTTTCTCACGTCCGGTTTTGTCATCCGCCTGAACGGCCATTTTCAGATTCTCGAATATGCGATCGTACAGCCGCTCTACTGCTGCCTCTCGCAACGCACTCAGGTGCTTCCAGTCTTTCTCGTTCATCATCCACCCCGATCTCAAAAGATGTGCACGCGCATCTTGCGCACTTCAATGTCCGGCAACAATAACTCAGATAAAAACACACTCAGTACGCGATAAAAAAGCCAAAAATCAAAGATAACAAGAATTTATCCCAATTATTTTCAAGTACTTGCCATCGTTGACCCCAATGGTTACGGTTGGCCTCATGAAAACCTCTCCAACCCTATTCCTGTTGCGCCAACATCGGTGCCTCAGCCTGGTCAGTGCACGACTGCCGGGCTTGATTGCAGTGCCTCGACCTTAGTTAGCGATAACGGTTGGCCGCCTCTTTCCGGCCTATAAGTACAAAGGACTATCCACATGACCATGCTCAAAGATCCCTCGAACAAGTACCGCGCGTTTGCGACCATTGATCTGCCTGACCGCACCTGGCCTTCGAAGACCATCACTGCGGCGCCGATCTGGTGCAGTTCCGACCTGCGTGACGGTAACCAGTCGCTGATCGAGCCTATGGATGCGGCCAAGAAGCTGCGCTTCTGGAAGACGTTGGTCAGCGTCGGCGTCAAGGAAATCGAAGCCTCGTTCCCGTCCGCTTCGCAGACTGATTTCGACTTCGTGCGCACCCTGATCGAAGATGGCCACATCCCGGATGACACCACCATTCAGGTGCTGACCCAGGCGCGTGAAGACCTGATCGCCCGTACGTTCGAATCGCTGCGCGGTGCCAAGAAGGCCATTGTTCACTTGTATAACGCGACCTGCCCGGCGTTCCGCCGCATTGTGTTCAACCAGGACAAGGCCGGCGTGAAGGACATCGCGGTCAATGCTGCCAAGCTGTTCGTCAAATACGCCGCTCAACAGCCTGAAACCCAGTGGACCTTCCAGTACTCGCCCGAAACGTTCAGCGCGACCGAACTGGAGTTCGCCAAGGAAGTCTGCGACGCGGTGATCGAAGTCTGGAACCCGACGCCTCAGAACAAGGTGATCCTGAACCTGCCTGCAACCGTTGAAGTAGCGACACCCAATATTTATGCCGACCAGATCGAGTGGTTTGGCCGTCATATCACGCGCCGTGACAGCGTACTGATCAGCCTCCATACCCACAATGACCGTGGCACCGGCGTCGCCGCTACCGAGCTGGGCCTGATGGCGGGCGCGGATCGTGTCGAAGGCTGCCTGTTCGGCAACGGCGAGCGTACCGGTAACGTCGATCTGGTCACCGTCGCCTTGAACCTCTACACCCAGGGCATCCACCCTGAGCTGGACTTCTCGGACATCGACGGTGTGCGCAAGGTCGTCGAAGAGTGCAACCAGATTCCGGTTCACCCGCGTCACCCCTACGTGGGCGACCTGGTTCACACCGCCTTCTCCGGCTCGCACCAGGATGCCATCCGCAAGGGCTTCACTCAGCAGAAGGAAGGCGAGTTGTGGGAAGTGCCTTACCTGCCGATCGACCCGGCCGATATCGGTCGCAGCTACGAGGCCGTGATTCGCGTCAACAGCCAGTCGGGCAAGGGTGGCATCACCTACCTGCTGGAACAGGAATACGGCATCTCGCTGCCACGTCGCATGCAGATCGAGTTCAGCCAGGTGGTTCAAGGTGAAACAGACCGTCTGGGCCTTGAGATGACTGCCGAGCAGATCCACTCGTTGCTGCGTCGTGAATACCTGCAGGCCAACACACCTTACGCGTTGATCAGCCACAAGCTGCAGGAAGAGAACGGCAACAGCTCGGTCGATGCCGAAGTGCATGTCGATGGTGAAACCCAGCACTGGCGCGGCAAGGGCAAAGGCGCTCTGGAAGCACTGGTGGCCGGTCTGCCGATTTCCGTGGAAATCATGGACTACAACGAACACGCCATCGGTTCCGGCACCACGGCCAAGGCCGCTGCCTATATCGAGCTGCGTGTGAATGGTGACAAGGCGGTACACGGCGTGGGCATCGATGAAAACATCACCACCGCCAGCTTCCGCGCACTGTTCAGCGCGCTGAACCGCTCGCTGAGCCAGGCGCAAGCCAAAGCAGCCTGAGTGAATGAACGTGGCAGCGGACACTGATCCGCTGCCCTTTCAACCCGACACCCCCTTCCCGCCTCTGCTACGCGCCCTCAAGGGCTATTCCATTGTGCGCATGACCCTGTCAGTTTCGGCATAATCTTTTTTTTCGACGCTGTGGTAGCATGCTGCCCTTGGCTTGGACCGGCCTGAATCGAACAGCCATTCATAGGCTGAAGATGCCCGTCCCAATTGACCTGCCCGCTCCACCTTCCTATAAAAACCAAGACGACTATTGCATTGTTTCCCCGACGAAGAAAATGCACGGGCAGACCTTCCGTGCATTGAAAACAGCTTTGGCGTCGTCAACGCCGAGCTGATCCAATCACATTTGGAGCGATTATGCCCAAGGCTTCCCATCAAGACCTGCGCCGCAGCTTTCGTGAGCTGACCTCGTCAAAATCCTGCTATCACACCGCTTCGGTATTCGACCCGATGTCTGCGCGCATCGCCGCCGACCTGGGCTTTGAAGTCGGCATCCTTGGCGGTTCGGTCGCTTCGCTGCAAGTACTGGCAGCGCCCGACTTCGCCCTGATCACGCTCAGCGAGTTCGTCGAACAGGCCACGCGCATCGGCCGTGTCGCACAGCTTCCCGTCATTGCAGACGCAGACCATGGTTACGGCAACGCCCTTAACGTCATGCGCACTGTCACTGAACTGGAACGTGCCGGCATCTCGGCGCTGACCATTGAAGACACCTTGCTGCCCGCGCAGTTTGGCCGTAAATCGACGGACCTGATTTCCACAGCAGAAGGTGTCGGCAAGATTCGCGCAGCGCTGGAAGCACGCGTCGATCCTGAAATGTCGATCTTCGCCCGCACCAACGCAGCGATCATTCCGGTTCAGGAAGCCATCAGCCGTGTGCAGCAGTACCAGGCCGCTGGCGCTGACGGCATCACCATCGTCGGCATCCGCGACTTTGATCACCTGGCGCAGATCTCCGAAGGCCTGACCGTGCCGCTGATGCTGGTCACCTATGGCAACCCGGAGCTGCATGACAATGACCGTCTGGCCGAGATGGGTGTGCGCGTCTGCGTGCATGGACATGCGGCGTACTTTGCGGCAATCAAGGCAACTTATGACTGCCTGCGCGAGCAGCGGCAGATTCTGGGCAGCACCTCGAACATGAGCGCGACCGAGCTGACCCACACTTACACCCAGCCTGAAGACTACGTCGAGTGGGCGAAGAAGTTCATGAACGTGAACGAGTAGGCGCCGTGGCGCTGAACTGAAAAAGCCTCCCTCTCGTTGAGAAAGGGAGGCTTTTTCATATGAGTTTCGTGGAATCGTCCACGAGACGCGCTTCAGACAGTGGTTTTCACGCCACCCTCAGTCTCAAGCTGCAACAACGCACCTTGAAGAGTCTGCAGGTTGGAGCTGGTCGCCATGATCTGCGTCTGGATAGCCATCGCCCTCATCGCCTTTTCGTCAGGCGTGCCTTGGCTGGCCTGAACAGCAGCCAGTTGAGCCTGCTGCTCAGCCAACTGCTTCTGAGCCAGCTTGATCATCTCTTTGATTTTGTCTTTGGTTGAATCGAGCGCACTTTTGCTTGACCCTCCAACGCTGCCGCCGTCGGACGCACTGTTTGCTTTGGCACCTTCCAGATTCACTTCCGTGGTCTTTTTATCATCGTCCGTGGTGGCAGTAGCAATAGCTGTCTGCGCGTCCTGATTCTTGACTGTTAACGACAGCGAGTTCGGGTAAGCGCTCAGCGTGGACGTATTGATGGTAACCATGGCGATCTCCTGATTGTCTGCGAACGGTATCGGCCGACTCGTAACATTCTGAAGCATTTAATTGATAATAAATGAATCAGCGTCCAATCCTGCCGGGAAACGCGTGCGATAGGCCTGAAGATCAGCCGCGTTGAGGGTTGCCTGGAACACCCCATCAGCCTCGCCAGCGCCGAGCAGACTCTCACCCTGGAAATCCAGGACCTGGCTGTCACCTGTGTAAGCGAAGCCCTTGCCGTCGGTGCCGATGCGATTGACGGCGGCCACATAACACAGGTTCTCAATCGCCCTGGCAGGCAGCAGCCGGTTCCAGTGCAATCGCCTGGCGCCCGGCCAGTTGGCGGTGTACAGCAGCAGATCGGTGTCCTGAGCGTCGCGGCTCCACACCGGGAAACGAAGGTCGTAGCAAATCAGCGGACGAATGCGCCATCCCTTGAGCTCGAACATCACCTGACGTTCGCCGGGCGTGTAATGTTCGTGCTCGCCTGCCATGCGGAACAGATGACGCTTGTCGTAATGCAGCAGCTCGCCATCCGGGCGCGCCCACAGCAGACGGTTGCGATGACTGCCATCGGCCGTACGAATGATCGCACTGCCAGTGACCACTGCATTGATTCGCCTGGCTTGCTGCAACAGCCACTCGGACGTCGGTCCCGCCTCGGGCTCCGCCAGCGCTTCGGACTCCATCGAGAAGCCGGTGGTGAACATCTCCGGCAGGATCACCAGATCGGCGCCCTTCGCCTGGCTGAGCAGCGATTCGAAGTGCTGGAGATTGGCGTCCCGGTCATGCCAGACCAGTGTGGTCTGGATCAAGGCAAGGCTCAGGTTCGGCAACTGACTCAGATCGCGCATAGTTTTTCCGCTGCCAGACGCAGCGTCTCCTCTTGCTTGGCGAAGCACAGGCGGATCAATCGCTGTCCTTCAGGCGGACGTTGATAGAACACGGAGATAGGGATGCTGGCCACGCCATGCTCGCGGGTCATCCACAACGCCATGTCGACATCATTGAGGTCCGGACGAATCTGCGAATAGTCCACCAACTGAAAATACGTACCGCCGACCGGCTTGAACGCGAAGCGTGATGCTTGCAGCTGATCGCAGAAATAGTCGCGCTTGGCCTGATAAAACGCTGGCAGTTCATCAACATGCTCAGGGTGTTCAGCCATGAAGTCGGCCAGCGCGAATTGCAGCGGGGTCACGCCGCAGAAGCTTACGTACTGATGGACCTTGCGCATCTCGGCGGTCAACGCAGGCGGCGCGACCACATAGCCGGTTTTCCAGCCAGTGACGTGATAGGTCTTGCCGAACGAACTCACAACGAACGCCCGCTGATACAGCTCCTCGTGATCCAGCACGCTCACGTGCCGCTGACCGTCGAAGACCAGATGTTCGTACACCTCGTCACTGAGCAGATAGATATCTCGCTCGGCAATCAGCGCTGCCAGCCGATCCAGCTCGGCACGACTGATCAACGCACCGCTTGGGTTGTGCGGGCTGTTGATGACGATCATTCGGGTGCGCGGGCTGAGCGCGTCGGTAAGTTTCTGCCAGTCGATGGAAAAATCATCAAGCCCCAACTGCACGTGGACGCAGCGCCCGCCCGCCAGTTCGACCGCAGGCTCGTAGCTGTCGTAGCACGGATCGAAAATGATCACTTCGTCGCCGGGACGGATGACCGTCTGGATCGCACAGAAAATACCCTGGGTCGCGCCGGGCGTGATGGTGATTTCAGTCTCCGGGCTGGCGGTGCGCCCATAGCTGCGGGCGATCTTGGCCGCGACCTGTTGACGAAGCGCGGGCAGACCGGTCATCGGTGAATACTGATTGTGACCCTGCATGACATGACGGCACACCGCATCGCGCAGCGCCTGCGGGCCATCGAAATCGGGAAAGCCCTGAGACAGGTTGATGGCGCCGGTTTCGGCAGCCAGTTGAGACATGACGGTGAAAATGGTGGTGCCCACATTAGGCAGCTTGCTGTCGATCATGGAGCCCTTTCCCTGCAATCCCCCGGCACCACGACGGCACGGGTCAGGCAGGATAGCCCATGGAGCGCGCATAAAAAAAGGCACCAGAGGTGCCTTTTTCGTACATTTCCTACAGACGATTCAACGCTTGTCGCGGCGCTTCTTGTCGGCTTTCTTGTGGTGCGACATCATCCGACGCTTCTTGTTGACCTGACGGTCAGTCAGCGTGTTCTTGTTGCCTTCGTACGGGTTCTCGCCGCCCTTGAACTCGATACGGATCGGCGTACCGACCAGCTTGAGCACACGACGATAGGTGTTTTCCAGGTAACGGACGTAGGATTTCGGGACCTTCTCGACCTGGTTACCGTGAATCACGATCAGCGGCGGGTTGGCGCCACCCAGGTGAGCGTAACGCAGCTTGATGCGGCGGCTGCCGACCATGGGCGGCGCGTGCTCGCTGACGGCGTCTTCGAGAATCTGGGTCAGGCGGCTCGTCGGCCAGCGGGTCACTGCCGACTTGAACGAGTTCTGTACCGACTGATACAGGTTGCCCACGCCCGTGCCGTGCAGGGCCGAGATGAAGTGAATGTCCGCGAAGTCGACGAAGAACAGACGACGTTCCAGCTCGACCTTCACGTAGTCACGCTCGCCCGGCGTCATGCCGTCCCACTTGTTCAGTGCGATGACCAGTGCCCGACCGGCTTCCAGCGCAAAGCCCAACAGGTTGAGGTCGTGATCGACGACACCCTCGCGGGCATCCATCACGAAGATCACCACGTTGGCGTCCTTGATGGCCTGCAGCGTCTTGACCACCGAGAACTTTTCAACTTCCTCGTGGATCTTGCCGCGCTTGCGCACACCGGCGGTGTCGATCAGCGTGTACTTCTCTTCGTTACGCTCGAAGGGAATGTAGATACTGTCACGCGTGGTGCCCGGCTCGTCGTAGACGATAACCCGGTCTTCACCCAGCATGCGGTTGACCAGCGTCGACTTGCCGACGTTGGGACGACCAATGATCGCGATCTTGATACCGTCTTTCTCGCTGGGGCCCGGAATGCGCTTGGCTTCCTGACCTTCGGCGACTTCTTCAACTTCGGCGTCTTCCTGATCGTCTTCATCGCGCGGGAATTCGCGCAGGGCGATTTCCAGCATCTGCGAGATGCCGCGGCCATGAGCACCGGCCACCGGAATGGCGTCACCCAGACCCATCGGGCTGAACTCGGCACGGGCCAGGTTCTCGTCGATGTTATCGATCTTGTTGGCGACCACGTAGGAACGCTTGTTACGTTTGCGCAGATGCTCGCCAATCATCTGATCGGCAGCGGTATAGCCTGCACGGGCGTCTACCAGAAACAGCACCACATCGGCTTCTTCAATGGCCAGCAGCGACTGCTCGGCCATCTTTTCGTCCATGCCATGCTCGTCACCGGAGATACCGCCGGTGTCGATCAGAATATAGGAGCGCCCCTGCCACTTCGCCTCTCCGTATTGGCGATCACGGGTAAGACCGGACAGATCGCCGACAATGGCGTCGCGGGTCCTGGTCAGGCGGTTGAACATGGTGGACTTGCCGACGTTCGGTCGACCCACCAGGGCGATTACGGGAACCATTAGGCTCTCCACTTCGTTATTTCAGAAAATACAAAAGCCGCTGCAGGGCAGCGGCCGGAGTTCGGAGCGGCGCCCGAGGGCACCGCAGCCTTGCCTGAGCAAGGTCGCCAGAGGCCTTGGGCCTCTGGCTTCGTCAATCATTACTTGATGGTCAGGGCTTCCAGTTTGCCGCTGTTGCCATACACGTAAATCATGTCACCAACCACCAGCGGACGAGCACGCAGGCCGTCGCTGTCGATACGCTGACGACCCACGAAACGACCATCTACCTGGCTCAACAGGTGGAGATAGCCTTCCATGTCGCCGACCGCGATGTAGCTGGAATACACTTCCGGCGCGCCCAGTTGACGGCGGGCCAGAGATTCGTTGCTCCACAGTGCGGAGGAAGAACGTTCGTCGATACCTTCGACGGTGCCGGAAGCCAGGGTGGCGTAAACGCTGCCAAAGCCCTGGGCAACGCCCGAGTAGCTCGACGCATCACGCTGCCAGAGCACACGACCGCTTTCCAGTTCCAGACCGGCAACACGACCCTGATAGGTCGCGACGTACAGTGTACCGCCAGACAGCAGCAGACCGCCGTCGATATCGACCACACGGTCCAGTTCCGAACGACCCTGTGGAACCGCTACACGCTGCTCCCAGATCGGCACGCCGTTGGTGATATCCAGCGCAACAACCTTGCCCGTGGACAGACCGGCCACCGCAAGACGGTTGGTCGCCAAAGGAGCGCCTGTACCGCGCAGGGTCAGTACCGCAGGCGTGCTTTCGTAGATCCAGAGCTGGGAACCGGTGGAGGCATCGAAGCCGACCACGCGATCATCCTGGGTCTGAACCACGACAACACTGCCGTTGGTGGCAGGCGGGGCCAGTACTTCGCTGCTTACGCGAGCGCGCCATTTCTCTTCGCCGGTGGTGGCGTCCATGGCAACGACTTCCCCCTTGAGGGTGCCGATCATCACCAGGCCGTAACCTACGCCCACCGCGCCGGAGACCGGCAGCTCGAGATCTTTCTTCCAGATCACGTCGCCGGTCAGGCGATCCAGCGAAACGATTTCGCCCGTGACGTCGGCCGCATAGATGCGATCGCCGTCGATGGCCGGAACCAGCATGTTGTACGTCTTGCCCTGACCGTCACCGATGGAGCGGCTCCACTGCTTTTGCAGGACCACTTCTTCTTTGAAGTCAGTCAGCTCGGCCGGCGGCAGTTCTTTCTTGCTGTTGCTGCTGCAACCCGCGGCCAGAATGGCCAGAGCCAGCAATGCTGCATGTTTCCAACGAATCACGTCACGCATCCCCTTTCGCCAGATCGTCGAGCTTCATTTGCAGACCACCGACCGCTGCCTCTTCAGACAGAGCGGATTTGGCCTTTTGGTATGCAGCATGTGCCTCGTCGGTACGACCCAGCTGAACCAGCAGGTCACCCTTGAGTTCTTCACGGCTGGCCAGGAACGACTTTTCAGCATCGCCGTCCAGCAGCTTCAGCGCATCATCAGCCTTGTTCTGTGCAGCCAGCACTCGTGCCAGACGCTGACGGGCAATTTCACCCAGCGTTTCGTTGGCAGGCTTGTCGGCAACCACTTTCAGCTCTGCTGCTGCGTCGTCGAGTTTACCGGTATCCACTGCCACCTTGGCGACGAAAAGACTGCCGTACTGCGCATAAGTGGTGCCGCCGTATTCGCTTTTCAGCTTGCCGGAGATTTCGGCGACACGCGTGGTGTCTGCCTGGCCACTTGGCGTCAGTGCGGTTTCGAGCAACTGCTGGTAGAGCATCGAGGCGCCTTGCGACTGATTAGCCTGATATCTCTGCCAGAACTGCCAGCCCAGGACCACGATCAGCGCCAGCAGGCCACCTGCAACCAGGGGTTTGCCGTTGCGCTGCCACCAGTCCTTGACTCCCGCCAGCTCATCATCTTCGGAACTCGACACCCCAATACTCCTATTCGCTAAAACGGCTGTTAATCAGCTTCAACCCTGCACGACGCAGGAGGCCAGGTGCTCTGACAGAGCGTCCCAAGCAATATTTTGTTGTTCACCCTGACCACGCAGGGGTTTGACGCCAATGATCTTCTGGCCGAGCTCTTCGTCGCCGAGGATCAGAGCATACAGCGCGCCGCTCTTGTCGGCTTTCTTGAACTGACTCTTGAAGCTACCGGCACCGGCATTGACCTGCAGACGCAGGTTCGGCAGACGGTCGCGCACCTGTTCGGCGAGCGTCAGACCGGCAAGCTCGGCAGCTTCACCGAACGCGCAAAGGTACACGTCGACCTGACGGGAGATCTCTTCCGGGATCTGCTCCAGGGTCTCCAGCAGCAGCACCAGACGCTCGATGCCCATTGCAAAGCCAACGCCCGCGGTCGGCTTGCCGCCCATCTGCTCGACCAGGCCGTCGTAACGACCGCCCGCACAGACAGTGCCCTGAGCACCCAGTTGATCGGTAACCCATTCGAAAACGGTCTTGCTGTAGTAATCCAGCCCGCGCACCAGCTTGGGATTGATCACGTAAGGAATACCGGCAGCGTCCAGACGGGCTTTCAGGCCTTCGAAGTGAACGCGGGATTCTTCATCGAGATAATCGGCCAGCTTCGGCGCATCCACCAACACGGCCTGAGTCTCGGGATGCTTGGTGTCGAGCACGCGCAGCGGATTGGTTTTCAGACGGCGCTGGCTGTCTTCATCCAGTTGGTCGAGACGCGCCGACAGAAACTCCACCAGCGCCTCGCGATAGCGTGCACGGGCTTCGCTGGTGCCCAGGCTGTTGAGCTCGAGCTTGACCGCGTTGCGAATACCCAGCATGCCCCACAGGCGCCAGGTCATGACGATCAGTTCGGCATCGATGTCCGGACCGTCAAGGTTGAAGACTTCCACGCCGATCTGGTGAAACTGGCGATACCGGCCTTTCTGCGGACGCTCGTGACGGAACATCGGGCCGATGTACCACAGCTTCTGCACCTGGCCGCCACCCGTGATGCCATGCTCGAGCACTGCGCGCACGCACGCCGCCGTGCCTTCAGGGCGCAGGGTCAGCGAGTCACCGTTGCGATCGGCAAAGGTGTACATCTCTTTCTCGACGATATCGGTGACTTCGCCGATCGAGCGCTTGAACAGGTCGGTAAATTCGACGATAGGCATGCGAATCTGGCGATAACCATAGTTATCGAGCAGGCGCGAGACAGTGCCTTCGAAGTGACGCCACAGCGGCGTCTGCTCAGGCAGGATGTCGTTCATGCCACGAATGGCTTGCAGAGACTTACTCACAAAAAATCCTTAGCAATACGGGTTAGCCGCGCACGATGACCGAGGCGTCGGCTTCGGCCTTTTCAGCCGCTTTCTCGCGAATCAAGCGTTCCAGCTCATCCACAAGATTGTCATTGGTCAGCTTCTGCGCAGGCTTGCCATCGATGTAGATCAGGTTCGGCGTACCGCCCGTGAGGCCGATATGCGCCTCCTTGGCTTCGCCAGGACCGTTGACCACACAACCGATGACCGCAACATCCAGCGGCACCAGCAAATCCTCGAGACGACCTTCCAGCTCGTTCATGGTCTTGACCACATCGAAGTTCTGCCGCGAGCAGCTCGGGCAGGCGATGAAGTTGATGCCACGGGAACGAAGGCGCAACGATTTGAGAATGTCGTAACCGACCTTAACCTCTTCGACCGGATCAGCGGCCAGCGAGATGCGGATAGTATCGCCAATTCCTTCGGCGAGCAGCATACCTAGGCCGACGGCCGATTTCACTGTGCCTGAACGCAATCCACCGGCTTCGGTGATGCCCAGGTGCAGTGGCTGGACAATTTCCTTGGCCAGGAGGCGATAGGCTTCGACGGCCATGAACACGTCCGAGGCCTTCACGCTGACCTTGAAGTCCGGGAAATTCAACCGTTCCAGGTGCTCGACGTGACGCAACGCGGACTCGACCAGCGCAGCGGGCGTGGGCTCGCCGTACTTCTTCTGCAGGTCTTTTTCGAGAGAACCGGCGTTCACGCCGATGCGGATCGGGATGCCACGGTCACGGGCGGCATCGACCACTGCACGCACACGGTCTTCACGACCGATGTTACCGGGATTGATGCGGAGGCAATCGACGCCCAGTTCGGCTACGCGCAATGCGATCCTGTAGTCGAAGTGGATGTCGGCCACCAGCGGGACTTTCACCAGCTGCTTGATACGGCCGAACGCTTCGGCCGCATCCATGTCCGGTACCGAGACCCGCACGATGTCGACACCGGCCGCTTCCAGCCGATTGATCTGTGCGACCGTGGCCGCCACATCGTTGGTGTCACTGTTGGTCATGCTCTGCACTGCAATCGGGGCATCGCCGCCGACAGGAACAGAACCAACCCATATTTTTCGGGATTCGCGACGCTTGATCGGGGATTCGCCGTGCATGACTTATTGACCTAGTTTCAGGCGAGCAGTCTCGCCGCTGGTAAAAGGTGCCACGTCTACAGGCTGACCGTTGTAGCTGACTTGCGCACCGCGGGCGAAGCCCAGGCGCAGGGTCAGCGGCGGCTTGCCGTTGACGTCAAGGCTTTCGCCCTTGCGCTTGAGACCGCTGACCAGCACCTTGCCATTACCGTCTGTCACCTGAGTCCAGCAATCGGCTGTGAACTGCACGTTGACCTGACCTGCACCGGGCATGACAGGAGCAATCTGCTCGGCAGCTGGGGTGGTCGGCATGGACGGAACGGATGGCGCAACTGCAGGCGCCTGAGCCGATGCGGCCGGCGGCGTTGCAGTGGCAGGTGCTTGCGTGTGCGCAGGCGCTGTAACGGCAGGAGCCGGGACTTCAGGCGCAGCGCTCTGGGTTTGCGTGGACGGCGTACCGGTATTCAACGGCAGCGATGTTTCGCCGGTTGAAGGGTTTTCAACGACCGCCTGGTCCTCGGGCTCGTCCAGCGGGTGAATCTGGGTGGTGCCGTCAGCGCTTTCGACTTCGACGTGCTCAAGGTTGAGCCCCGAAAGATCCTTGCCGCGCATCGAGGCCTGGTCCTGCCACCAGAAGAAACCGCCACCGATCAGCGCGATCAGCAGCAGCAGGCTGACGATACGCAGGATATTGTGCGACAGGCGCACCGGCTCTTCGATGCGACCCAGGGCGTGCACCGGGCTGCCCTTGCCGTCGGTGCCGGTGAACTGATCGAACTGCTCGACCATCGCGGCCTGATCCAGCTCCAGCAGTTTCGCGTAGGCACGTACATACCCCCGGGCGAAGGTGTGCCCAGGCAGCTTTTCAAAGTTCCCGTTCTCCAGATGACTCAGTGAAGTCACGGTGAGGTTCAGCCTCAAAGCCACATCTGGCAGCGACCAGTTTTTGCTCTCGCGAACCTGACGCAGGGTTTCTCCAGGATTCACGCGGGTGGTTGCTACAACTTCGGGATGCGCCGCTTTCATCATTGCTCCGACAGGTATTGCTGATATTCCGGCGTACCGGGATAGAGTCTTTTTAATTGCAGACCAAAACTGGCCGCCTTGTTGCGGTCTTCATATACTTTAGCCAACCGCGTACCGAGCAATAGACTACGTGCATTTTGCTCGCTCAGCTGGCTAAAACGGTCGTAATAGTCACGCGCCGGCACATAATGCCCGTCTTCGTAAGACAACTCAGCCATTTCCAGCAACGCACGTGGCTGCTGGTTGTCCAGCCGCAGGGCCTTGGTGAAATGCTCGCGGGCCTGCTCGCGATTGCCCAGTTTGATCGAGGTCATGCCCAGGCTTTCGAAAACCCGCGAACGCTCAGGATATAGGTTATCGGCAGCCGCCTGCTCGAAACGCTCGTAGGCTTCCTTGTAGCGCTTCTGCTCGTAGAGAAAACTGCCGTAATTGTTGACGATGCGTGTGTCGTTGCTGCTTGCCGACAGCGCCTTGCGAAAGTACTGGTCGGCGAGTTCAGGTTCCATTTCGGCCTGAAAGACCAGCGCCAATGCCGCGTTGGCTCCAGCGTCCGAACCGTCCAGCTCAAGCGCCTTCTTCAAGGGCACCTTGGCGCGTTCGGTCTGGCCTTGCTGCAGATAGCCGATTCCGAGCTGAACGTAGGCCTTGCGCGCTTCTTCACGTCCCTGGGAGGTCGAGAGCGGATTGACATTGCCGGTTGATACGCAGCCCACGAGCAACATGACAACACACAGCAGCAACGGGGCGCGCACAGACATGAAGTCCCTCTTGGTCAGTTTCGCGTTCGGTTGGGCAGTCAGGTTCGGGTCGCCGCGCCTGGCACTGAATCGGCCTCGACACTCAACTCTCGCACTGCGATATAGCGTTCACTACGACGCGTGCGATCCATCACCTGGCCGACCAACTGGCCGCAAGCGGCATCGATGTCTTCGCCACGCGTGGTACGCACAGTGACGTTATAGCCAGCCTGATGCAACAGGTCCTGGAAACGACGGATCGCGTTATTGCTCGGACGCTCGTAACCGGAGTGCGGGAAAGGGTTGAAAGGGATCAGGTTGATCTTGCAAGGCGTGTCCTTGAGCAACTCGATCATTTCAACGGCGTGCTCGACCTTGTCATTGATGTCCTTGAGCATGGTGTACTCGATGGTGAGCACACGCTTTTCACCCAGGTTCGACATGTAGCGACGGCAGGATTCGAGCAGCATTTTCAGCGGGTATTTCTTGTTGATCGGCACCAGCTGGTTGCGCAGCGCGTCATTGGGCGCATGCAGCGACAGGGCCAGCGATACATCGATGTGCTTGGACAGCTCGTCGATCATCGGCACCACGCCTGAGGTGGACAGGGTCACCCGGCGCTTGGAAATGCCATACCCCAGGTCATCCATCATCAGATGCATGGCGGCGATGACATTGTCGAAGTTCAGCAGTGGCTCACCCATGCCCATCATCACCACGTTGGTGATTGCACGGTCGACGGTTGCCGGGACACTGCCAAAGGATTTGTTGGCAATCCACACCTGACCGATAACTTCGGCGGCGGTGAGGTTGCTGTTGAAGCCTTGCTTGCCGGTGGAGCAGAAACTGCAATCCAGGGCACAGCCCGCCTGGGAAGACACGCACAGAGTGCCGCGCTTGCCTTGCGGAATATAGACGGTCTCGACGCAGCTGCCGGACTCGACGCGCACCACCCATTTACGGGTGCCATCGCTCGAAATGTCCTCGCTGACGACTTCAGGACCCCGAACTTCGGCACAGGCCTTGAGCTTTTCGCGCAAAGCCTTGCTGACGTTCGTCATGGCGTCGAAATCATCGACGCCAAAGTGGTGAATCCACTTCATGACCTGACCGGCACGGAAGCGCTTCTCCCCGATAGAGTCGAAGAATTTCTCCATTTCCAGCTGAGTCAGACCCAGCAGGTTGGTTTTACCAGTCGATGCAATCATGAATTCACCCTTCACTCGATAGTCGCAAGACTTAGCGAGCGGTTACCTCGGTAGCTGCGAAGAAGTACGAGATTTCACGAGCAGCGGCTGCTTCGGAATCGGAACCGTGAACAGCGTTGGCGTCGATGGAATCAGCGAAGTCAGCACGGATGGTGCCGGCAGCAGCTTCTTTAGGGTTGGTAGCGCCCATCAGCTCGCGGTTCAAAGCGATAGCGTTTTCGCCTTCCAGAACCTGAACGACAACCGGACCGGAGATCATGAAAGCAACCAGGTCGCCGAAGAAACCACGAGCGCTGTGCTCAGCGTAGAAACCTTCAGCTTCGGCCTTGGACAGCTGCTTCAGCTTGGAAGCAACAACGCGCAGACCGGCTTTTTCGAAACGAGTGGTGATCTCGCCGATTACGTTCTTTGCAACGGCGTCAGGCTTGATGATGGAGAAAGTACGTTGAACAGCCATGGTGAAACTCCAGAAACAGTGATTGAAGCGAAAAATTAAACCCGCGAATTATACGCGGGTTCTGAGGGTATTGCCTAAAAACATGCGTTACAGACTCAGTCGAGCTCTTCGATCCAAAGCCCCTGAATCGCTTCAAGGACCTTCTCGCCGCCACGATCCGGAATGTCATCGAATTCAGGCAGAGCCATGACCAGGCCGCGCAACTTGACGAAATTTACGGTCAACGGATTGATCTCCGGATGCGCTTCGGCCAGTTGAATGGCGATTTCCTGCACATCGACCCATTTGAGACTCATGAGCGTTCCTTGAATCAGTGCGGCGCTTCGGCAGCGTGGTTGAGCGAATACTTGGGTATTTCGACGGTCAGGTCTTCGGTGCCGACAATTGCCTGACAGGATAGACGCGATTGCGGCTCAAGGCCCCAGGCTTTGTCGAGCATGTCCTCTTCCAGCTCGTCGGCTTCATTCAGCGAGCTGAAGCCCTGGCGAATGACGCAATGACAGGTCGTGCAGGCACAGACGCCACCACAGGCGCTTTCGATCTCGATGTGATGCTCGTGAGCAAGCTCGAGGATGGAAATACCCGGTTCAACTTCTACAACCAGCCCGTCCGGGCAGTGCTCGGCGTGGGGCAGAAAAATCACCTGCGGCATCAGTTATTCCTCAATCTCATTCAGGTTGCGTCCGGCCAGTGCGGCTTTCACCGTCGAATCCAGGCGGCGGGCAGCAAATGCATCGGTCACTTGCGACAGACGCTTGGTCTGTTGCTCGATGGCGTGTCCATCGGTGCCTTTCATCAATTCGCGCAGCTCATCCATCTGCAGGCTGATGACCAAACGTTCTTCTTCATCGAGAAGACGCTCGCCATCGGCATCCAGCGCGCCCTGCACTGCTTCGAGCAGGCGCTCGGCATCAACCTGATGCTCGCGCAATACGCGGGCGACCTTGTCGTCACCGGCGTAGGCGAAGGAGTCCTTGAGCATGCGGGTGATTTCGCCGTCGGTCAGGCCATACGACGGCTTGACCTGAATGCTCGCTTCGATGCCCGAACCCAGTTCGCGCGCCGAAACACTCAGCAGACCATCGGCGTCCACCTGGAAGGTGACGCGGATCTTCGCCGCGCCCGCCACCATCGGTGGAATACCGCGCAGCTCGAAGCGCGCCAGAGAACGGCAATCGCTGATCAGCTCTCGCTCGCCCTGCAGCACATGAATCATCATGGCCGTCTGGCCATCTTTGTACGTGGTGAAGTCCTGACCGCGCGCCACAGGAATCGTGGTGTTGCGCGGAATGACCTTCTCCATCAGCCCGCCCATGGTTTCCAGCCCCAGCGAGAGCGGAATCACGTCGAGCAGCAGCAATTCTTCACCGTCGCGCTTGTTGCCTGCCAGTGTATCGGCCTGGATCGCGGCCCCGATGGCCACCACTTGATCCGGATCGATTTCGGTCAGCGGCTGACGACCAAACAGTTCGGCAACGGCTTCACGGACACGCGGCACACGCGTCGATCCGCCCACCATGACGACCGCTTCGACTTCTTCAAGCTCGATGCCGGTATCACGCACGGCGCGGCGGCATGCTTTCAGGCTGCGGGCAACCATTGGCTCGATCATCGCGTTCAGCGCTTCGCGAGTCAGCACGGCCTTCCAATCACCATACGCCACGTCGACGGCGTCGGCATCGGTCAGCGCTTCCTTGGCTGCGCATGCTGCCTGCAGCAGGCTGCGCTGGGCAGAAGGCGCAAGGTCGGCGGAAAGGCCGGCTTCGGCAACAATCCAGCTGGCAATCGCGTGATCGAAATCATCGCCGCCCAGCGCCGTGTCGCCGCCAGTTGCCAGCACCTCGAAGACGCCCCCCGTCAGACGTAGGATGGAGATATCAAACGTGCCGCCACCCAGGTCATAAATCGCGACCACGCCTTCGGCTTTCTGGTCCAGACCGTAGGCGACTGCAGCAGCCGTCGGCTCGTTGAGCAGGCGCAACACGTTCAGGCCTGCCAGCTTGGCAGCATCCTTGGTGGCCTGACGCTGAGCGTCGTCGAAATATGCAGGAACCGTGATTACCGCACCGACCAGCTCGCCGCCCAGCGCTTCTTCAGCACGCTGACGCAGCACCTTGAGAATGTCGGCAGAGACTTCCACCGGGCTTTTAGGCCCCTGGACGGTCTCAATGAACGGCATGTGCGACTCGCCGTCGACAAAGCGGTAAGGCAGCTGCTCACCCAGTTGCTTGACGTCGGTCAGCCCACGACCCATCAGCCGCTTGACCGAGAGCACAGTGTTGAACGGGTCCTGGGAAGCGGCGACTTTCGCCGACTGCCCCACTTCGACCCGATCGGCGTGATAGCGAACGGCAGAGGGCAGGATGACCTGACCTTCTGCGTCGGCCAGTGGCTCGGACAGGCCGCTGCGCACTGCAGCAACCAGAGAGTTGGTGGTGCCCAAGTCGATCCCCACAGCCAGACGGCGCTGATGCGGTTGAGGACTGAGGCCGGGTTCGGCGATCTGCAGTAAGGCCATGCGTATTCAGAATAATCACTGGGCGTGCGGCCAGGGCAGCACGGGGTTAATCGTCGAGGCGCTCTTCTAACTGGCGCACTTCGTGAGAAAGCTTGTCGAGAAACTGCATGCGCCGCATCAGCCTTTCGGCGTGCTCGCGCTGTGCAGCGTCATTCCAACAGGCAGCAAAGCTCTGATTCAGTTCATCCTGAGCCACCTTGAGCCGACGCTTGAACGTCGCGACCCCGGCGAGATCAGCTTCATCCTGCAGATCTTCTAGTTCTTCGCGCCACTGCATCTGCTGCAGAAGAAAGTCCGGATCGTGCACGGTGACCTCAAGCGGTACCTCGTTGCCATTCATGGCCAACAGGTAACGTGCTCTTTTCGGGGGGCTCTTGAGGGTCTGATAAGCTTCATTGAGACTGGCGGAACGCTCCAACGCCGTACGTTGCTCCCGCTCGGAAGCGTCGGCAAAACGGTCTGGATGGACGCCACGCGCCAATTCGCGATAACGCGTCGCCAACTGATCAAGATCAAGCTGAAAATCAGGCTTGAGCTCGAACAGGGCGAAGTGACAGGGAGTACCCACAATAAAAGCCTCAGACGTTGAAGCTTTCGCCGCAGCCGCACTCGCCGCGCGAATTGGGGTTGTTGAACTTGAAGCCTTCGTTCAACCCTTCCCGAACGAAGTCGAGCTCGGTGCCATCGAGATAGACCAGGCTTTTCGGGTCGATAATCACCTTAACGCCGTGCATCTCGAAGACGGTGTCTTCGCTGGCCGCCTCATCGACGAACTCGAGCACATAGGCAAGACCTGAACAGCCTGTGGTGCGAACACCCAGACGAACGCCATCACCCTTGCCACGCCCCTCAAGGGAACGTCGTACGTGGTTAGCGGCAGCTTCTGTCATGCTGATAGCCATCGGAACTCCTTACGCGTTTCTGAAAAAGGACTGCTTACAGCAGACCTTTCTTCTGCTTGTAATCGCGAACGGCCGCCTTGATGGCGTCTTCTGCGAGCACGGAGCAGTGAATCTTTACCGGAGGCAGTGCCAGCTCTTCAGCCAGCTGAGTGTTCTTGATGGTCTCTGCTTCATCCAGAGTCTTGCCTTTCATCCACTCGGTTGCCAGGGAGCTGGAAGCGATTGCCGAACCGCAGCCGTAGGTCTTGAACTTGGCGTCTTCGATAACGCCCTGCTCGTTGACCTTGATCTGCAGACGCATCACGTCGCCGCACGCCGGAGCGCCGACCATGCCAG
This sequence comes from Pseudomonas sp. fls2-241-TYG-175, assembly GCF_030209155.1. Taxonomy (NCBI): domain Bacteria; kingdom Pseudomonadati; phylum Pseudomonadota; class Gammaproteobacteria; order Pseudomonadales; family Pseudomonadaceae; genus Pseudomonas; species Pseudomonas sp. fls2-241-TYG-175. Next base: position 320,668 of record NZ_JARVSO010000004.1, read on the forward strand.
TGCCAACATCAGGATCTTCCGCATTCATCTTGCCGACGTTGCGCGGATTCTCGTAGTGGTCGATGACCTTTTCGCTGTAAGCCATGATTCTATTCCTCTCACATCAGGGAGCCGCTCTTCAGGTCGTGCCGGCAGATGCCAACCACGACCTGTGTTGGAGGCGACTTTAAATTAGTGCGCCGCCCACTCGATCTTGGAGATATCGACGCCGTCTTTGAACATGTCCCACAGCGGCGAAAGCGTACGCAGCTTGGTAACGGCCTCGCAGACTTTCTGCGCGGCATAATCGATTTCTTCTTCGGTGGTGAACCGGCCGAAGGTGAAACGGATCGAGCTGTGTGCCAGTTCGTCGTTGCGGCCCAGAGCACGCAATACATACGAAGGCTCCAGCGATGCAGACGTACAGGCCGAACCGGACGATACCGCCAGATCCTTGAGCGCCATGATCAGCGACTCGCCTTCAACGTAGTTGAAGCTCAGGTTCAGGTTGTGCGGTACGCGGGCAGTCAGGCTGCCGTTCACGTAGAGCTCTTCCAGATTCTCGACCTGCTTGTAGAAACGGTCGCTCAGCGCTTTGATACGCACGTTTTCAGCGGCCATCTCTTCCTTGGCGATACGGAAGGCTTCGCCCATGCCAACGATCTGGTGGGTCGCCAGCGTACCGGAACGCATGCCACGCTCGTGACCGCCGCCGTGCATGGCAGCTTCCAGACGAACACGTGGCTTGCGGCTCACGTACAGCGCGCCAATACCTTTGGGACCGTAAGTCTTGTGGGCAGAGAACGACATGAGGTCAACCTTGAGGCTGGCCAGATCGATTTCAACCTTGCCGGTCGATTGCGCGCCGTCAACGTGGAACAACACGCCACGCGAACGGGTCAGCTCACCGATGGCAGCGATGTCGTTGATGGTGCCGATCTCGTTGTTCACGTGCATGATCGAAACCACGATGGTGTCGTCACGCAGTGCAGCTTCGATCATGGCAGGGGTGATCAGACCGTCTTCGCCTGGCTCGATGTAAGTCACTTCAAAACCTTCACGCTCCAGTTGGCGCGTGGTGTCCAGGACAGCCTTGTGCTCGACCTTGGAGGTGATGATGTGTTTGCCCTTGCTGGCGTAAAAGTGCGCAACGCCCTTGATCGCGAGGTTGTTGGACTCGGTGGCACCGGAGGTCCAGACGATTTCACGCGGATCGGCGTTGACCAGGTCGGCGACCTGACGGCGGGCATTCTCGACCGCTTCTTCGGCTTTCCAGCCAAAGACGTGGGAACGCGACGCCGGGTTGCCGAAGTTTCCTTCGACTGTCAGGCAATCGATCATTTTCTGCGCGACACGCGGATCGACCGGGGTCGTCGCGGAGTAATCGAGGTAAATCGGCAATTTCATTGAAGCTCTCCTATCAGGCAGGCGCACCGCTCATTCATCTGCGTTCATTCAACGGCGGACGTTTCAATCTTACCCAGTTGCGACGTATTGCAATGGCTACGGCGCATATCCTGGCGCTGGGCGACTTCTTGTACCTCACGGCGAGTGACAAGATCCGCCAAGCTGATACCGCTTAGAAATTCGTGAATCTGCTGGCTCAGGTCGCACCACAAATGGTGAGTGAGACAGGTGTCGCCAGCGTGGCAATCACCCAACCCCTGACAGCGCGTGGCATCGACCGACTCATTGACAGCATCGACGACCTGCGCCACCTGGATACCTTTCATGTCGCGAGAAAGCTGATAACCGCCACCAGGGCCACGGACACTGGAAACCAGATTGCCGCGGCGAAGCTTGGCGAACAGCTGCTCGAGATAAGACAGGGAAATGCCCTGTCGCTCGGAGATATCGGCCAGAGACACTGGCCCGTTCTGCGCGTGCAAGGCCAGGTCAAGCATGGCTGTTACAGCGTATCGGCCTTTTGTAGTCAGTCGCATGGCGTGTACCGCAGAGGATCGGAATGAGCGTGAGTATGCTATTCCCGAGTAAATGAGTCAACTATTAGACCGAGTAAAACAGTCGGGTTTAGCAAAAAGTGCGGGCTGCATCATAGCAAAGGTGCGGCGCAATGACACGTCCCAAACCCCTGCCCTGCCTAGCCGATCTTATTTTCCAGCGTCTCTTCGCGCTTATCCTTGACGCAGTCGAAGACCTCGTCGCGCAGCTCCGGAAGATCCTTGGCGCAGTAATCGCTACCCAGCCGACTGAGCGCGCCGCACATGTCTTCAAGACGACCGTCCACAGCCTGCAGGTGATCGAGCAACTGGCCGATGGCTCGTGCGACCGGGTCCGGCATATCGGCACTGACGCCATAGGCATCGAAGCCCAGCTTCTCGGCCATCGCCTTGCGCTTGGCTTCGGTCTCATCGTCGGACTTGACGATAATGCGCCCCGGGATGCCCACCGCCGTCGCGCCTGCTGGCACGGCCTTGGTCACGACCGCGTTGGAACCGATCTTGGCGCCGGCACCGACGGTGAACGGGCCGAGCACCTTGGCGCCCGCACCCACCACCACGCCATCTTCCAGCGTCGGGTGACGCTTGCCTGCGTTCCAGCTGGTGCCGCCCAGGGTGACGCCCTGATACAGCGTCACGTCATTGCCGATCTCGGCGGTTTCACCGATAACGATGCCCATGCCATGGTCGATGAAGAAGCGGCGACCGATGCGCGCCCCCGGATGAATTTCGATTCCGGTCATCCAGCGACCGAAATTGGAGACCACGCGAGCCGGCCATTTCCAGCCCTTGCCCCACAGAATGTGCGCGAAGCGGTGCAGCCAGATAGCGTGCATGCCCGGATAGCAGGTCAGCACATCGAACGCGTTGCGCGCGGCCGGGTCACGATGGAACACACTTTGAATATCTTCTCGCAGACGCTCGAACATCACTGATCCTTCCGCTTGTAGGGTTCACCGCGCGCAGCTTTCTGGGTTTCGGTCAGGATCCCGCGAAGGATGCTGAGCTCGGAATGCTCCACTTCGCTGCGGCCAAAAAGCCTGCGCAGGCGCGCCATCAGGTGACGCGGCTTTTCGGGATCAAGAAAACCGATCGCCACCAGCGTGGCTTCAAGATGGCCATAAAAGCCTTCCATTTCATCCATGGTCGCCAGCTCGGCGTTGTGCGCCATTTTCGAGGACTCGTCATGAGCGGGCTGCTCGGAAGCCGCCAGCCAGGACATACGCACTTCATAGCTGAGCACCTGCACGGCAGCAGCCAGGTTCAACGAGCTGAAGCCCGGGTCGGAAGGGATGTGCACATGGAAATGACAACGCTGCAGCTCTTCGTTGGTCAGGCCTGCGTGCTCGCGACCGAAGACCAGCGCCACCTCGGCGCCCTGCCCGGCCTGCTCGACAACCTTCACGCCTGAAGCGCGAGGGTCCAGCATTGGCCACGGCAGACTGCGATCACGGGCACTGGTGCCGAGCACCAGACGGCAACCCGTCAGCGCCTCTTCCAGCGTGGCGACCACCTGCGCGCCTTCCAGAATATCGGTGGCACCCGAGGCGCGGGCGTCGGCATCAGGTGAAGGGAAGATCCGCGGATCGACCAGCACCAGGCGCGAAAGCCCCATGTTTTTCATGGCGCGAGCAGCCCCGCCGATATTTCCGGGATGGGTAGTGCCGACCAGGACAACACGAATGTTCTGCAACAAAGCGAACGCTCACTGACGCGAATTAGGGGGGCAAATCTTACAGAAACGCCCGGACTAACGCTATGAACCTGTTCAAGCCGGGCGGCCCTTGAGCACACGTAGGCGTGATAAGTAATGGCCCTGCACCCGACAACCGTTACAACGCAAGGCTGGAAATAATTCGACGCACCCAATAGAATGGCCGGCTCTCTTTAACAACCTTAGGTGAATTGTCCATGCAGCCCATGCTGAATATCGCGCTGCGCGCCGCCCGCAGCGCCAGCGAATTGATTTTCCGCTCCATCGAGCGCTTGGATACCATCAAGGTCGACGAAAAAGAAGCCAAAGACTACGTCTCAGAGATCGACCGTGCTGCCGAGCAGAGCATCATCACCGCTCTGCGCAAAGCCTACCCGACCCACGGCATCCTGGGTGAAGAAAGCGGCATGCACGAAGGCAGCGGCGAAGGCACCGACTACCTGTGGATCATCGACCCACTGGACGGCACCACCAACTTCGTTCGCGGCATCCCGCACTTCGCGGTCAGCATCGCCTGCAAATACCGTGGTCGTCTCGAACACGCTGTCGTCCTTGATCCCGTCCGCCAGGAAGAATTCACCGCCAGCCGTGGCCGTGGCGCTGCCCTGAACGGTCGTCGTCTGCGTGTCAGCCAGCGCAAGAGCCTTGAAGGCGCACTGCTGGGCACCGGCTTCCCTTTCCGCGACAACCAGATGGACAATCTCGAAAACTACCTGGGCATGTTCCGCAGCCTGGTTGGCCAGACCGCAGGCATCCGCCGCGCAGGCGCCGCCAGCCTGGACCTCGCCTATGTCGCAGCCGGTCGTTTCGACGCATTCTGGGAGTCGGGTCTGTCCGAGTGGGACATCGCTGCAGGCGCCCTGCTGATTCAAGAAGCAGGCGGTCTGGTCAGCGACTTCACAGGCGGTCATGACTTCCTGGAAAAAGGCCACATCGTTGCTGGCAACACCAAGTGCTTCAAAGCCGTGCTGACTGCAATCGCACCGCACCTGCCGCCTTCGCTCAAGCGTTAAGCGACAGACGTAAAAAAACCGGCGAAAGCCGGTTTTTTTATGCCTTGCAGAAGCTCGGCTGACTTACTGGGCCTGACCCAGAATCAGCTGACCGTTCTTGTCGACAGGAATCTGATTGCCTGGATCACGCTCCATACGGACCTGACCCACTTTCTCATTCAACTTGTACTTCACGTTGTAGCCTACAACCTTGTCGCTCACGTCGTTGACTGTTGTGCAACGGTTCTGCGTCGTGGTGTAAGTGTCACGCTCCTGCATACCTTCCTGAACCTTGTTACCGGCATAACCACCACCGACCGCACCTGCAACGGTTGCGATCTTCTTGCCGTTACCACCACCGATCTGATTACCCAGCAAACCGCCGGCTACAGCACCGATGACGCTACCCACGATCTGGTGCTGGTCCTTGACCGGCGCCTGACGGGTAACGGTTACGTCCTTGCAAACTTCGCGGGGAGTTTTGATCTGCTGGTTGATCGGCTCTACAGCCAATACGTCCGCATACTCAGGACCACCCTTGACCAGGCTATAGGTGGCAACGGCACCGCCAGCAGTTACTACAGCAGCACCTAATACAACACCAACAAGCATAGACTTGTTCACGTGAACCTCCTGACCCAATCGAAACGCAGCATGACTGCGCAATGCCTAGCCTTGGAGCATAAAAAAAGGCGCGAGTTCATCACTCGCGCCTTTTTTATGACAACTGGCTATCAGGGCAGATCATCCGCCTTCTCGACCACGACCGGAGGAATGAGATCCTCGGTGGTCAGGTTCAGCCAGATCAGCACCACGTTGGCGATGTAGATCGACGAGTAGGTACCCGCCAGCACACCGATGAACAACGCGATGGAGAAGCCTTCCAGGCTGTCACCACCGAACACCCAAAGCGCAACGATTGCCAGCAGCGTGGATATCGATGTCGCCATGGTGCGCAGCAGCGTCTGGGTGGTGGAGATGTTGATGTTCTCGATCAACGACGCCTTGCGCAGCAGACGGAAGTTCTCGCGAACCCGGTCGAATACCACAATGGTGTCGTTCAACGAGTAGCCGATGATCGCCAGCACTGCCGCCAGCACCGTCAGGTCGAAGGTGATCTGGAAGAACGACAGGATACCCATCGTCACGACCACGTCGTGGATCAGCGAAACGATCGCACCGACCGCAAACTTCCACTGGAAGCGGAACGCCAGATAGATCAGTACGCCACCGAGCGCCAGCAGCATGCCGATACCGCCCTGGTCACGCAGCTCTTCACCGACCTGAGGACCGACGAACTCGACGCGCTTGACTACCGCCGGGTTGTCAGCACCCGACTTGCGCAGCGCCTCCGCTACCTGAGTGCCCAGCTGAGGGTCTTCACCCGGCATGCGCACCAGCAAGTCTGTGGTCGCACCAAAGCTCTGTACAACAGCTTCGTGATAACCGGCCTGGACCAGTTCCTGACGGACCTTGCCCAGATCGGCCGGACGCTCGTAGGTCAGCTCGATGAGCGTACCGCCGGTAAAATCCAGACCAAAGTTAAGCCCTTTATGGAACCAGCTGAACAACGCCAGTGCGGTAAGGAGCATGGTAATGGCGAACGCAACGTTGCGAACGCCCATGAAGTTGATGGTACGTTTCATGGCAGCCCCTTAAATCCACAACTTCTTGAAGTCACGACCGCCATAGATCAGGTTGACCATTGCGCGGGTCACCATGATGGCTGTGAACATCGAGGTAAAGATCCCGAGCGACATGGTCACCGCAAACCCTTTGACGGGACCGGTGCCCATCGCGAAGAGAATGCCGCCGACCAGCAGCGTCGTCAGGTTGGCGTCGAGGATCGCCGTGTAGGCACGATCGAAACCTTCGCTGATTGCGCGCTGAACCGTCATACCGTTGGCGATCTCTTCACGTATCCGCGAGAAGATCAGCACGTTGGCGTCCACCGCCATACCCATCGTCAATACGATACCGGCGATACCCGGCAGGGTCAGCGTTGCACCCAGCAGCGACATCAGTGCCAGCAGCATGACCATGTTGAAGGCCAGCGCTACGGTGGCGATCAGACCGAAGAAACGGTAGATGGCCATGATGAACAGCGACACGAACAACATGCCCCACAGGGAAGCATCGACACCCTTGGTGATGTTGTCAGCACCCAGGCTCGGACCGATGGTGCGCTCTTCAGCGAAGTACATCGGTGCCGCCAGACCACCGGCACGCAACAGCAGCGCCAGCTCGGACGATTCGCCCTGACCGTTCAGACCCGTGATACGGAACTGACTGCCCAGTGGCGACTGGATGGTCGCCAGGCTGATGATCTTCTTGTCTTCCTTGAACGTCTGGACCGGCACGTCTTTTTCGACGCCGTTGACCATCTGCCTGGTGAAAGTAGTGGTCGGACGCTGCTCGATGAAGATCACCGCCATGCTGCGACCCACGTTGCTGCGGGTTGCACGACTCATCAGCTCGCCACCGTGACCATCAAGGTTGATGTTCACTTGTGGACGACCGTGCTCGTCGAAGCTCGCCTTGGCGTCGGTTACCTGGTCACCGGTGATGATCAGGCCACGCTCCACCGCTGCTGCCGGACGTCCGCCTTCGCGGAATTCGAACATTTCGGTGGTGCCTTTCGAATCGTCGGGACCTGCGCCCAAACGGAACTCGAGGTTGGCGGTCTTGCCCAGAATACGCTTGGCTTCTGCAGTGTCCTGCACGCCCGGCAACTCGACAACGATGCGGTTGGCACCCTGACGCTGAACCAGCGGCTCGGCAACGCCCAGCTCGTTGACCCGGTTACGTACGGTGGTCAGGTTCTGCTTGATGGAGTATTCACGAATCTCGGCCAGCTTGGCCGGGGTCAGCGCCATGCGCAGCACGGGAATCCCGTTCAGCTCGGCAGGCGTGATTTCGAAATCGGTAAAGGTCTTGCGTACCAGCGCACGAGCCTGCTCGCGCTCTGCATCGTCACCAAAGCCCAGCTGAATCACGTTACCCAGCTGCGGCAGGCTGCGATAACGCACCTTTTCCTTGCGCAGCAGCGCCTTGACTTCGCCTTCGTAGACTTTCAGACGGGCATCGATTGCCTTGTCCATGTCGACTTCCAGCAGGAAGTGCACACCACCGGACAGGTCGAGGCCGAGTTTCATCGGAGTTGCGCCAATATTGCGCAGCCAGTTCGGCGTGGTGCGGGCCAGGTTCAGTGCGACGACATAGTCATCACCCAGCGCCTTGCGCACGACATCCTTGGCCGGCAACTGGTCTTCCTGCTTGCTCAGACGCAACAAACCGCCTTTGCCATTCTCAGCCAGAGAAGAAGCCTTGACCGGAATACCGGCATCGGTCAGCGCCTTGGCTGCACGATCCACATCTGCCTGGGTGACCTGCAACGCAGTACTTGCGCCACTGATCTGAATGGCCGAATCGTCAGGGTAGAGATTGGGTGCGGAATAAATAAAACCGACCACCAGCACCGCCAGGATCAGTACGTATTTCCACAGAGGGTATTTGTTCAGCATCACGCCGCCCGCTTAAAACGCGGGGCGCCTTGCGCGCCCCGTCGATGGGTAAAAGTTGGTACTCAGATCGCTTTCAGGGTGCCTTTTGGCAGAGTGGCTGCGATTGCGCCCTTCTGGATTTTCAACTCAACGGTGTCAGACACTTCGATCACGACAAAATCGTCGGTCACTTTGTTGATCTTGCCGGCGATGCCGCCGCTGGTCACAACTTCGTCGCCCTTCTGCAGGTTGCCCAGCAGGTTCTTCTGCTCTTTGGCGCGCTTGGCCTGTGGACGCCAGATCATCAGGTAGAAGATGACCAGAAAGCCAACCAGGAAGATCCACTCGAAACCGCTGCCCGCAGGACCGGCAGCCGGTGCAGCAGCATCCGCAAAAGCGGGAGAGATGAAAAAGCTCATGTGTCGCTCCAAGTTACATAATTAGTATAAAAAAGCAGGAAAACTCGTTCTGTTTCAACCCAGAGGCGGCGTGGGAATTCCGCGTTTGGCATAGAAGGCATCGACAAAGGCGGCCAATGTACCCTGTTGAATAGCCTCGCGCAAACCAGCCATAAGCAGCTGGTAGTGCCGCAAATTGTGGATCGTATTGAGCATGCTCCCCAGCATTTCGTTGCACTTGTCCAGGTGATGCAGATAAGCGCGCGAGAAGTTCTTGCAGGTGTAGCAGTCGCAGGTCGGATCCAGCGGCGAATTGTCATGCCGATGAAACGCGTTACGAATTTTCAGCACACCGGTATCAATGAACAAATGACCATTGCGGGCATTGCGGGTCGGCATCACGCAGTCGAACATGTCGACTCCGCGGCGAACACCTTCGACCAGATCTTCCGGCTTGCCTACTCCCATCAGGTAACGGGGTTTGTCAGCCGGCATCTGGCCCGGCAGATAATCCAGCACCTTGATCATCTCGTGCTTGGGCTCGCCCACCGACAGACCGCCAATGGCCAGTCCGTCGAAACCGATCTGGTCCAGGCCTTCCAGCGAGCGCATGCGCAGGCTTTCATGCATGCCGCCCTGAACGATGCCGAACAGCGCGGCGGTGTTCTCGCCGTGAGCGATCTTGGAACGCTTGGCCCAACGCAGCGACAGCTCCATGGAGATGCGCGCCACGTCCTCATCGGCCGGGTACGGCGTGCATTCGTCGAAGATCATGACGATGTCCGAACCCAGATCACGCTGAACCTGCATGGACTCTTCCGGCCCCATGAACACCTTGGCACCATCGACCGGCGAGGCGAAGGTCACGCCCTCCTCCTTGATCTTGCGCATCGCGCCCAGGCTGAACACCTGAAAACCGCCGGAGTCGGTCAGAATCGGACCCTGCCACTGCATGAAATCGTGCAGGTCGCCGTGGCCCTTGATGACCTCGGTGCCCGGACGCAGCCACAGGTGAAAGGTGTTGCCCAGAATGATCTGCGCGCCGGTGGCTTCGATGTCCCGTGGCAGCATGCCCTTGACCGTGCCGTAGGTGCCCACCGGCATGAACGCCGGGGTCTCGACCACGCCACGGGGAAAGGTCAGGCGACCGCGACGGGCCTTGCCGTCGGTGGCCAACAACTCGAAAGACATACGACAGGTGCGACTCATGCGTGATCCTCTGGTACCGATTCCTGTGGGGCCGTCGGCGCGGGATTGCGGGTGATGAACATCGCATCACCGTAACTGAAGAAGCGGTACCCGTGCTCGATGGCAGCCGCGTAGGCCGCCATGGTCTCGGGATAACCGGCGAACGCCGAAACCAGCATCAGCAGCGTGGATTCGGGCAAATGGAAATTGGTCACCAGGGCATCAACCACATGAAACGGTCGGCCTGGATAGATGAAGATATCGGTGTCGCCGCTGAACGGCTTCAGCACACCATCACGCGCCGCGCTTTCCAGCGAACGCACGCTGGTGGTCCCGACCGCGATCACCCGCCCGCCACGCGCACGGCACGCGGCCACGGCATCGACCACGTCCTGACCGACTTCAAGCCATTCGGTGTGCATGTGGTGGTCTTCGATCTGCTCGACGCGCACCGGCTGAAACGTGCCTGCGCCGACGTGCAGCGTGACGAACGTCGTCTCGACGCCCTTGGCGGCAATCGCCTCCAGCAGCGGCTGATCGAAATGCAGACCCGCCGTCGGCGCCGCCACAGCACCGGCGCGCTCAGCGTAAACAGTCTGATAGCGCTCACGGTCCGCGCCTTCGTCCGGGCGGTCTATATAAGGAGGCAACGGCATGTGCCCGACACGGTCGAGCAACGGCAACACTTCTTCGGCGAAACGCAACTCGAACAGCGCATCATGCCGCGCCACCATCTCGGCCTCCCCGCCGCCGTCGATCAGGATCGACGAGCCCGGCTTGGGCGACTTGCTGGCGCGCACATGCGCCAGCACGCGATGGCTGTCCAGCACGCGCTCGACCAGAATCTCCAGCTTGCCGCCAGAGGCTTTCTGCCCGAAAAGACGCGCAGGAATGACGCGGGTATTGTTGAACACCATCAAATCGCCCGGGCGCAAATGCTCAAGCAAATCAGTGAATTGACGATGTGCCAGCGCGCCGCTCACCCCGTCCAGGGTCAACAGACGACTACTGCGACGCTCGGCCAGCGGGTGACGAGCAATCAAGGAATCCGGGAGATCGAAGGTAAAGTCAGCGACGCGCATGATGGGGTTCGTTTAGCAGGGCCGGGAAGTTTATCCGGTTTGGCGGAATTAGTAAAAAACCACCGCAAATCCCTGTTGACCAACGGAAAACCGATCCCTATACTTCGCCGCCATTGAGCCCTGATGGCGGAATTGGTAGACGCGGCGGATTCAAAATCCGTTTTCGAAAGAAGTGGGAGTTCGATTCTCCCTCGGGGCACCAAAATTGAAAAAGACCTTGAAATTCAAGGTCTTTTTTTTCGCCTGGTGGAAAGTGGGCTTAATCGTCTCGACCCTTACTGCAACGACACGATAGCTATTTGCCTGCACCTGATTTAGAGCTATGTTGAGGTCTTTGACTCAGGGACACCTCATGGCTGCCAACCCCTCCTCTCATGCGCAAAAGCATTTGGCCGTTCTGATCGACGCGGACAATGCCCAATCGGCGATTGTCGAGGGTCTGTTCGAGGAGATCGCCAAGTACGGCGTCGCCAACGTCAAAAGAATCTATGGAGACTGGACCGGGCCGCAACTGGGTGGCTGGAAGAAGGTGCTTCTGGAAAACTCCATTCAGCCCATCCAGCAGTTCGCTTACACGAAAGGCAAGAATGCCACGGACAGTTCGCTGATCATTGACGCGATGGATCTGTTGTACACACGGCGCTTCGATGGTTTTTGTCTGGTGTCGAGCGATAGCGACTTCACCCGCCTCGCTTCGCGGCTGAGGGAAGAAGGTCTGACGGTCTACGGGTTTGGTGAGGAAAAGACGCCAAAGTCGTTCGTGTCCGCCTGCGATAAGTTTATCTACACAGAATTACTCAGGGCTGAGGTTCAAGCCGTCGTTGCCAACGGCGCTGATGCACGTGACACAGCCCAGCCTGCAATTGGGAAGGCAGAGGAAGTCGCGAACCCGCCTGAAGTCAAGAAAAGCAAACCCAAGGCCCCTGTCTCCTTTATCGCGAAAATACTGGATGACATAGCCGACGAAGATGGCTGGGTGCATCTGGGCGCGCTTGGCACGAACATCACCAAGCTGAGACCTGAATTTGATCCCCGTAGCCACGGTTATAAAAAACTGAGCGAGTTGATCAAAGGCTACCCGGAGTTATTTGAGCTGCAAGGAAGGGAAACGCCAGGTTCTGTTGGTCTGGCGCTGTATGCAAGGCGTAAAAAGGCGGCCAAATAATTTTCAGAGCTTTCCCCTCTATTAGTAAAGAGAATTAACGCGATATGGACATCAGACACGTTGTACTTCAATTACCCGAAGTCATTGGTGATCTTTGGAAATCACAGCAGGCACTGGCTGCTCATTATGCAAGCACAGGCTTGAAGTTCACGCTGGATGGACGTCTGGTGGGCGATATCGCAGAAGCATTGGCGTTGGAGCATTTCGATCTTCTGATACCTGAGAAACGCACAGGTGGGGTCGATGCGCTCACTCGGACCGGGAAAACCGTGCAAGTGAAAGCGACCGGCAGGGCAAGATCAGGCCCGTCCTTCACGCCCGGCAAAGGCTTTGCCGAATACCTGCTGTTTTTCAGGATCGACTTTGAATCTAATACCGCCATGGTTGCCTACAACGGACCCGAAGCTCCCGTGCGCAGATTGCTGCCGGAAAATGGATGGGCCGGCACCAAGGTGCTGAGTCTTGCCGCCATTCAACTGTTGGCGCTGGAAGTGAATCCGCTGGATCGCCTTCCACTGAAGGCCCATGCAAGCCTTCCAAATCCTGACATGACGCGCTGACCTGTCGCCCTGCCCAACCGCCCCGTTCTATTCATGACGTTGCCCATCGGTATAATCGCCGCAGAATGGACCTCAGGACAGCCCAGTGAACAAGATCGTTTATGTAAAAGCCCACTTCCGCCCTATCGGTGAAGAAGTCACCGTCAAAGTGCCCACGGGCGAGATGACGTGGGGGTTGTTCGGTACGAAAGAAGAGACTCGGAAAGAGAAACAATGGCAGCAAACCGGTTGGTCGGATTGCGAGGTTGATGGAGAGCGGCTGTCGAAAGATATCGAAGAAGCGGTGGCGCAGCTCAATGCTGACGGCTATGAAATTCAGACCATCTTGCCGATCCTGTCGGGTGCCTATAACTACGAATTCAAGTACGAAAACGTAAAATTCCCCGAACAAATAGGCGCTCCGGGCGGAGGCTGGGGGTATGGCTACGGGTATGGTTTCAGCTTCACCGAAGGCGTCACCTTGATCGCCAGGAAAATCCAGAATCCTTCCGCCTGACGGCCAGCCCATACAGTCTTGACTGCACGAAACGCGCTTACCCCGATCACTGGCAAGCGCAGTTCAGCCGTTAAATATCTGATCGCTTCAGGCGCAGTTCAACCAAACCCTTTCAAACGCCGAAAAGATCCGGATCACTATTTTTTCGCGTGCGGCGGTGCTCCGACGTTGTATTTGTCCGTGCTGTGGTCATTGTCCTGATCGGTGTCGTTGCCACCAAACGCGGCGTCGGTGCTGTGGTCGTTGTCCAGATCCTTGTCATTACCGCCAAACGACGCGTCGGTGCTGTTGTCGTTATCGAGGTCGCGGTCTGTGCCGCCAAATGAGGCGTCGGTTTTGTTGTCGTTGTCCATGTCCTTGTCATTGCCACCGAACCTTGCGTCGGTGACGTTATCGTTGTCGAGATCCTTGTCATTACCGCCACACGTGGCGTCGGTAATGTGGTCATTGTCGAGATCGCAATCGTTAGCCGCGAACGCGGGCAATGAAGTGCCTGCGATCAAGGACGCGAGCAGAAAACCGCCGATCTTTGCAGCCAGATTCTTACGCATGCGCATCAGGTTTTTTCCAAATGGATAAGGGGAAGTGGTACTGAGTCTGGTCCATTAACGTTGCATGTGGAGTGCAAATACCCCTTCCTGAATTTCCGTTTTTTAGCAGCTCATCAATTGCGCTGCGCCTTGCTGCCTACCTCTACTCACGTCGCTGTCTCTGAAAAACCGGTCACCGCTGTTTCGGGGAGTCGCGGACGATTTGACCGGCATTTCGGCGAATTGCTTGCGCGGCAGGTGATGAGTTTTCTATTGCATGGAGAACGAATCGATACATTTATCCACTTTCGCCTGGCGCTCTATAGAGCACCCAGTCCGCACGGCTGATCGGTAGGAAAGGCTTCTGGAGGAAGGCTTGCCGCCGCGTACCTGATCATTGCTGAGCAAATCTCATGTCTGCATGAGCTTTTGGGTGGGTAACCTTTTCGAGGAAAAGCCAGTAGCCTGCTCACATACTTGGCAACGGTCCAACGCATAGGCACCCAGTAAAGGATCAAGTATTCGACAGGCAACAAAGGTTCAGGCGTATGACTATCACCTCAATCAATACTCTGGAGATCAGTTTCCTGGAAAGTCCGAGACATGATGTCGAGGCATTGTTGCTCAAGCACATCGAGCAATTGAACAAGGCGCCGGGCTGTTTGAGCTATGCGCTGAGCAGGAGCACAAAGAGCACCGCCCGCTGGATCGTCAGCGGTTATTGGTCGAATGAAGGAGAAATGACTGATCATTTCTGTACGGCTGCAATGACCGAGTTCATTGATGAACTCATCGACGCCGAGGCCAATATCGCGTTCGCTCGCTTCGCAGCCAATATCGATATTACGGCCTGACGCCGTTATACCCGGCAACTTGAACAGCTCGACCGGGCTTTGACACGCCTGTCAGAAATGCACGCGCACGATTGAAAAGTTATTTCTCGCCACACCCACTCTTTTTATATAAAGGTTTAACATGAAGCTCTTGAAACTTGCAGCGTTCGTTGTAGCCATATCTGGCCTGGCTGGATGTGCAACTGCAACGCCTGTGCCTGACAAAGGTAATGCCATCGTTCATATTGAAGCTCAGGTGGGTGATGAGATGATCGCACGACGTCTTGATGCGACGCCTGCCGAAAGCCTGACTCATTTCAAAGTTTCGCCCGGCAGGCATTCAATGGAACTGGGTATTGTGGCGAGGGGTTATCAGAAGAGTCAGCGCCGTTGCGTGGCAACGCTTGAATACAGCGCGTTTGCCGCCGATGAGCTTTATACGTTGATCGAAAGCAGGTCGGGGGCCGAGGTCAAAGTCACGCTGTTCGATAGCAAGGGAAAGGCGCTGGCGCAGACGGACAAGGTGCCTTGCCTCTGATCTCATTCATTGTCACATCACAAGAATACGTCTCGCAGGGCTGGGCCATTTGCGAGGCGTATCCAGGCATCAAACTTCCCCTTCGCTAGACTAAAAAAACCTCTTCCTATCGGGCACATCCCTTTCCTACAAGACTCAGCGAATCAGCCTCTATTTTCAGGCAGGCAGACAGTTCAACCTGCTCGCCGTTCGCTGCCCCATCAGCAACCGGATTTGACGATCCGTTCTATCCAGGCGTATACGCTTTGCGCTGCATCAAGCCTTGCTTGATGTATGTGTTATGGCGGCTGTGCGTCGGAGGCCTTCGGGCCTGCCGGTTTCCTGGATACCGGTTCGTCAACCTTCGCACAGCTGCCACCCATTCGTTTGACGACGTTTGCTGGCAGTTCTCTATTCAGGAGCTGTACCCATGTTGAACGTTACCCCTTGCGTGCCCTGCACCGCTCATTTCGAAGCCATCCTTTTCTTTCGTCACCACCGCATGCTCCGGGCTGCCGTTTCTGAAGCGCAGGCCTGGTTCTGTCTGGCGGACCTTGCCCGTTTGATGGGCAAGGCGCTGGATGAGCGCGCCACCCTCAAGCTGGATGCCGATCAACGGCGTGTGGTCTGGCTGCAGGCCAATGGCGAGTGGTGCAGGCAGTTGATGGTCAGTGAGTCGGGCGTGTTCGCGCTGCTGGTTCATCACTATGTGCCTGAAAACCGGGCGCTGCGGCAATGGCTGACGCATGAGGTCCTGACCGTGCTTCGGGATCAGCACAACGTGACGCTGGATAACCCGAAGGTGAGCCAGCTGAAATGGCCGGGGACGTCCCTGAGCGTGCTGCACTGGCGAGACGAGTCATGGATCCGGTTGCGGGATATGCCGAATGTCCTACCCGAAGCGGCTCCGCGTTCGAAAAGAAGCCTTTGGACCCATGCATTCAGACGCCAGCCCTGAATGACTGACCGGTCACAAATTAAGCGAGCGTTAAGCGTCGTGCCGTAGGTTTGTGTCACGGCTTGTTACAACTACGTAGCGAGCCATTCACCCACCTCGGGCAGGAGTTTCGCCATGACCGGTCTCTTTGAAAAGAAATGGAAGTGCTTCAGAAGGACGCTGACCTACGTGGGTTGGTCGCTGTTATGGCTGTTGCTTTGGGACGTGGGCGTGACGATGGATTTCATGCTGATGGAAGGCATTGGCATCGATTTCCCGCTGATGCCACTGACGCTACTGTGTTCGGCGCTGATTGTGCTGATCAGTTTTCGTAACACCAGTGCCTATAACCGTTGGTGGGAAGCGCGCACCTTGTGGGGGGCGATGGTCAACAGTTCGCGCAGTTATGGCCGACAAGTGTTGACCCTGATCGATGGCGAAGGCCGCGCTCGGGAGAACCCGGTGAAGGGCGAGCTATTTCGTCGCCATGTGGCTTATCTGCGAGCGCTACGTGCGCACTTGAAGGGCGACGTCAGCGAAGCCCGACTCGACGGTCTGCTGCCTGCGTTCGAAATCGAACGGGCGCGTGACAGCAATAACTTTCCCAACGACATTCTGAGCGGCTCGGCGTCGATCATTGCCGACGAGTTCGCGCAAGGTCGGCTGGACAGCATCCGGTTTTCGCGGCTGGAAACGACGCTGGTGGACCTGTCCAACTGCCAGGGCGGCATGGAGCGTATTGCCAATACGCCACTGCCCTACCCGTATGTTTATTTTCCCCGACTGTTCAGTGCGTTGTTCTGCGTGATCATGCCGCTGAGCATGGTGACGACCCTGGGTTGGTTCACGCCGCTCATTTCGACGGTGGTGGGCTGCCTGTTGCTGGCCATGGAGCGGATCGGCACGGATCTGCAAGCGCCGTTCGGCAACAGCCAGCACCGGATCCGCATGGAAGAGCTGTGCCAGAACATCGAAAAGAACCTGTGCTCTATGTACAACGAGCCCGAACAGGGGCCGTTGCTGGCACACCTGAAAGCGATGATCGGGCCGATTGCGCCCTCGGTTCGTCAGCCGACGGCGTGACCTGATCGCAGGGTGGTTGTGCCCATAATCCTGTGAACGCTCCCCAAGCGCCCAGCTCTAACTAGCAACTCGGAAACGCGCTCAAGGAGAACACATGACCACTTCATTCAAGGTTGGCGATGCCGTGCGCTGGAACTCGGAGGCTGGCGAGATCCGGGGCAAGGTCACCAAGGTGCATGTAAAGGACGTGGAGTTCATGGGCAAGCATCGGCCCGCGTCGAAAGACAGTCCGCAATATGAAGTAAAGAGTGACAAGACCGGGCATCTGGCGATGCACCACGAGGATGCACTCCACAAAGTCTGACGCCCGGCTCAGAACACGAACCCGTGCCCCAATTCGTTTTCCATCCACTCCAGGAAACGCCTGACCCTTGGAAAGCTGGAGTGGGCCTTGGGAAACACCAAGTGGTGCGCCGCGACCGGTGAACTCAACAGGTGCGGCGCGACTTCCAGCAGCGCGCCGCTTTGCAGATACTTTTGCGCCAGCAATGTGCTTTCCAGCGCGAAGCCCAGGCCATGACTCGCAGCCTCGAGCGTCATGTAGGAACGGTCAAAACTCAGCGTGTAGGGCTTTTCAGGACGCGCGAGGCCGTGCTGGGCGAACAGCTCCGGCCATTTCAACAGCGTGGCTTCGGACAGAATCAGCTCGCCATTCAGCAGGTCCGCTGCGCTGTTGACCGGAGACCGCTCCAGCAGCTTCGGCGACGCCAGTACCGCGAAGGTCTCGTGGCGCACGGTGCGCACTTCGTAGCTCGGCCAGTTGGGTCGACCATGGCGGATATCGACGTCGATCTTGTCACGGCTGAAGTGCAGCGATTCGTAGGAGCACGACAGGTTGATCTGGATATCCGGATGGCTGATCCGAAACGCTTCCAGTCTTGGCATTAGCCACAACAGTCCAAAACTGGGAGACGAGTGCAGGCGCAGGCAGTCGAGGCTGACGTCGCTCGCAGCCCGCTCGGTCGCCACGGCCAGGCTGTGCAGCAACCCGGAAACCTCTTTCAGATACTGCTCGCCCACCGGCGTCAGGGTGACGCCGCGTGCCGCCCGCACGAACAGTTGCCGCCCGATCATCGCTTCCAGTTTGGCCAGTTGATGGCTGACCGCCGAAGGCGTCAGGTCCAGCACTTCGGCGGCGCGGGCCAGGTTGCCGAAACGTGCCGTCTGCTCGAAGGCCTGAATGGCTTTCAGGGGTGGCAGGTTCGAGTGGGGGTCGTCATCGGCACGCATGGTGGCTCCGAAGCATCAGGAAGAGTGGGCTTTTGGCATTCAAGCACTGCTCGGCGGAAATGACGAGAGGTGAATTTTTTTCATCGACCAGTGAGGGTAGCGTTATTGCTCGCAGGCAGGACCGGGAACACTCTGAGCGCATCGATCACTTGAATCGAACCCATAAAAACAATCAGAGGACTCCCTCATGCTGCTTCAAGGCAAAGTTGCAATCATCACCGGTGCTGCCTCCGAACGTGGAATCGGTCGTGCCACCGCTGTCACCTTCGCGCAACACGGCGCTCGCGTCGTGATCGTCGACCTCGATGAATCCGCCGCACGCGACGCTGCCGCCGCGCTGGGCGAAGGCCATCTGGGCCTGGCCGCCAACGTGGCCGACGAATCCCAGGTCAAACAGGCCGTTGCGAAGATCATCGAGCACTTCGGCCGTATCGACGTACTGGTCAACAACGCCGGTATCACCCAACCGATCAAGACACTGGATATCCGCCCGGGCGATTACGACAAGGTGCTGGACGTCAGCCTGCGCGGCACACTGTTGATGTCGCAGGCGGTCATTCCGACCATGCGCGCGCAGGGTTCGGGCAGCATCGTGTGCATGTCGTCGGTCTCGGCGCAGCGTGGCGGCGGCATCTTCGGCGGCCCGCATTACAGCGCTGCAAAAGCCGGCGTACTCGGCCTGGGCAAGGCCATGGCGCGGGAGTTCGGCCCGGACCAGATTCGTATCAACTCCATCGCACCGGGCCTGATTCATACCGATATCACCGGCGGGCTGATGCAGGACGAGCGACGCCACGCGATCATCGAAGGCATCCCGCTGGGTCGCCTGGGCGCGGCTCAGGACGTGGCCAATGCGGCGCTGTTTCTGGCCAGTGACCTGTCTTCCTACCTGACCGGCGTTACGCTGGATGTGAACGGCGGCATGCTGATTCACTGACAGCCCATCGGCGGGCCGATCAGACAGTGTGACGGCCCGTATTTGCTCTGGATCGATGACACGCCCGGCCGGTTTGCCTGGCGGTCTATAAAAACAAGAGATCAGACCATCATGATAACCACGATGCCCCTCGACGCGGTCTCGACCGCCCGTGCCAATGCCTACCGCAAGACCGCCTGGCGGTTGATGCCGTTCCTGATGCTGTGCTACCTGTGCGCCTATCTGGACCGGGTCAATGTCGGGTTTGCCAAGCTGACCATGATGAATGACCTGGCCTTCAGCGAAGCCGTCTACGGCCTCGGCGCCGGCATGTTCTTCATCGGTTATTTCCTCTGTGAAGTACCCAGTAACCTGATTCTGCATCGCGTCGGCGCACGCCGCTGGATCGCGCGCATCATGATTTCCTGGGGCATCATTTCCGCGCTGTTCGCCTTCGTCGAAACCGAGTGGCAGTTCTACGCCCTGCGCTTTTTGCTCGGTGTGGCCGAAGCCGGCCTGGCACCGGGTCTGCTGCTTTACCTCACCTACTGGTTCCCGTCCTACCGCCGTGCTCGCATGACGGTGCTGTGGTTCATCGCCATTCCGTTGTCCGGGATGATCGGCGGGCCGCTGTCGGGCTACATCATGGGCACCTTCGCAGGCTTTCATGGCTGGGCAGGCTGGCAGTGGATGTTTGTCATCGAGGCCATTCCCACGGTGATCGTCGGCCTGATGGTATTGGCGTACCTGAAAGACGGCGTGCATCAGGCAACCTGGCTCACCGATGACGAAAAAGAGCTGATCAAAAAGGAACTGGCCGAAGACAACAGCCAAAAGGTCGTGCACGCCTCGGTCGGTGAATTCGTTCGTGACCGCCGTTTGTGGCTGCTGGCCTGCATCTACTTCTGCGTGGTGATGGGTCAGTACGCAATCACCTTCTGGCTGCCGACGCTGATCCGCAACGCCGGGCTGGCCGATCCGCTGCACATCGGCCTGATGACCAGCGTGCCGTATCTGTGCGCCATCGTCGCCATGTTGTTGATGGGTCGTAGCGGCGACAAGCATCGCGAACGCCGCTGGCATCTGGTGCTGCCGATGATCGCCGGTGCGCTGGGCCTGAGCCTGGCGGCGGTCTTCGGCAACAGCCTACTGCTCTCGGTGTTGAGCCTGTGCCTGGCCGCAGCCGGCGTGCTTTCGGCGTCGTCCCTGTTCTGGATGCTGCCCACCACCCTGCTGGGCGGCGTGTCCGCAGCGGCGGGCATTGCCGGCATCAACAGCTTCGCCAACCTCGCGGGTTTCTGCTCGCCTTACCTGATCGGCTGGATCACGACCACCACCGGCTCCAGCGCCATCGGCATGTACCTGATCACCGGCGTGCTGTTCATCGGCGCGTTTCTGGTCCTGCGTATCCCTGCCGCCTCGGTCAATCGTTGAGTTCACGGAGTCATCACCATGACAACCCAAGCGTTATCTGCCACATCCACGTCGCTGGCACAGCGTGCCCACAACATTCGTCGCCATGCCTTGCGCATGGGTCAGGTTCAGGGTCAGGGCTATGTCGGCCAGGCGCTGGGCGCAGCCGACCTGCTGGCGGTGTCCTACTTCCATGCCATGAGCTACAAGCCTGAAGACCCGGAATGGGAACAGCGTGATCGCTTTTACCTGTCGATCGGTCACTACGCCATCGCGTTGTATGCGGCCTTGATCGAGGCTGAAATTATCCCGCTGGACGAGCTCGAAACCTACGGTTCGGACGACAGCCGTCTGCCCATGTCGGGGATGGCCGCCTACACGCCGGGCATGGAAATCACCGGCGGCTCGCTCGGCCACGGCCTGGGCATCGCGGTCGGCGCCTGCCTGGGCCTGAAGCGAAAGAATTCGGCGTCCTTCGTTTACAACCTGCTGTCGGATGGCGAACTGAACGAGGGGTCGACTTGGGAAGCGGCGATGTCGGCCTCCCATTGGAAGCTCGACAACCTGATCGCGATCATCGACGTGAACAACCAGCAGGCCGACGGCCATGCCAGCGAAGTGCTCGCTTTCGAGCCTATCGTGGATCGCTGGCAGGCCTTTGGCTGGTTCACGCAAAGGGTTGACGGCAACGACCTGCAAGCGCTGGTCGCCGCGTTCGACGCCGCCCGCCAGCATCCCGGCGCACAGCCTCGGGTGATCATCTGCGACACGAAAATGGGCAAGGGCGTGCCCTTTCTGGAAACCCGTGAGAAGACCCACTTCATCCGTGTCGACGAACACGAGTGGGACCTTGCACTGAACAACCTCGACGAGGGGAAAACCGTATGAGCACTGCCAACCAGAACCCTGCGGCGGCACCTGCCGTGAAGAAGAAGCTCACCACGTCGGCGATGATCGCCTCGATTGCTTCCGAAGGTCAGGCCACCCGTTCGGCACCGTTCGGTCATGCGCTGGCGGCACTGGCCGATCAGCGTTCGGACATCGTCGGGCTGTCGGCGGATCTGTCCAAGTACACCGACCTGCATATTTTCGCCAAGGCGCATCCCGAGCGTTTCTACCAGATGGGCATGGCCGAACAATTACTGATGAGCGCCGCTGCCGGGATGGCCCGTGAAGGCTGCGTGCCGTTCGCGACCACCTACGCGGTGTTCGCCTCGCGCCGCGCCTACGACTTCATCTGCATGGCGATTGCCGAGGAGAACCTCAACGTCAAGATCGTCTGCGGCCTGCCCGGCCTGACCACCGGCTACGGCCCGAGCCACCAGGCCACGGACGATCTGGCAATCTTCCGCGCCATGCCCAACCTGATGATCGTCGACCCGTGCGATGCGCTGGAAATCGAGCAGGCCGTGCCAGCCATCGCCGCGCATCAGGGGCCGGTGTACATGCGGTTGTTGCGCGGCAACGTTCCGCTGGTGCTCGACGAGTACGGCTATCAATTCGAGATCGGCAAGGCCAAGACCCTGCGCACCGGTAACGACGTGCTGATCATCTCCACCGGCCTGATGACCATGCGCTCGCTGGAAGCCGCCAAGGAACTGCAGGCAGATGGCGTCGATGTCGCGGTGTTGCACGTACCGACCATCAAGCCGCTGGACGAACAGACCATTCTCGCCGAAGCCAGAAAACCGGGGCGGCTGGTGGTGACGGCGGAAAACCATTCGATCATCGGTGGTCTGGGTGAAGCGGTTGCGACCGTGCTGCTGCGCAATGGCGTCACGCCGACCTTCAGACAGATCGCGCTGCCGGATGCGTTTCTCGATGCAGGTGCCCTGCCGACGCTGCACGATCGCTATGGCATTTCCACGCCAGCGGTCTGCGCGCAGATCAAGGCGTGGTTGTAGCGGTCGGATGGTGAAATGGCGCTGAGTTCTGCTTTTGCCCGCGGGGCGTTGGAGCTCTCGGAGGTTACGACGGCAGCGATGGGCTGCGCAGCGGCCCTTGGTTTTATCTGGCACACCGCATGCGCAGGCCTTGCTGCCGGTTCCCGGCAGATCGCCGGCAAGCCGCCTCTTATCAAACAACACGTAAGCTGCTGAATGAACACGTTCTTGTGGGAGGCGCCACCACGTCTTCGACGTAGCGCTGTCGCGCATCAAACACCGGG